>NZ_JBQEQB010000003.1:29303-378094 GCF_052046055.1 Pseudomonas sp. 22082 | reverse complement strand
CGAAACGGAACGGTTCGTTGAGGGCTTCGCGACCGGTGAAGCTGAGGACTTGCAGGTCGGAGGAAGCGCCATCAATGGCAAACCTGATGTGAGTGGCATTGGCGTCCAGCATGCTTTGAATTCCATCCTTGAATAAGCAAGAAACAAATGTAGCGGGGTTCACGCATTTCGCACAATCGGAAAATCCTGCGCACGGATGTCAGCGGAACAACCAGTCAGTTTCAGACTAAAGTCGCCTGTAGCACGTCAAAGCCATCTGCCATCATTGCCGTTCACCCCCGCGTGTTCACTGCCTCCCGGTTCTTCACTGGTCCGGGACGGGAGCTATTTCTGGTTGTTTGCGCCTCTGCGCAATCGTTGTTCTGTTGGAGTTTTCAATGCGTCCCCCATTTCCCCTCATCACCCCGCGCCAGTCGCTTGGCTTCGGAGCCTTTGTGCTGTGCGCCGGTTTTACCGCGCAGGTCCAGGCCAGCGGTTTTTTCGAAGACACCACGGCGAAGATCGAATCGCGCACGGTGTACTTCAACCGCGATTTCCGTGACGGGCACACCTCCAGTGATCAGGGCGCGTCCAAGCGCGAAGAGTCGGCGCAGGGCTTTATTCTCAATCTGCAATCGGGCTACACCGAAGGCACGGTCGGTTTCGGGATCGATGCGCTGGGCATGGCGGGTTTTCAACTCGACTCCAGCCCGGATCGCAGCAACAGCGGCCTGTTGCCGTCCAGCGGCGACAACCCGCGCGGTTCGAAAGGTCAGTACGCGAAGATGGGCCTGACCGCCAAGGTGAAAGTCTCGGATACGGTGCTGAAATACGGCGCGCTGCTCCCGGATCTGCCGCTGCTCAAGTACAACGACGGCCGTCTGCTGCCAACCATGTTCAACGGTGCGATGCTGACCTCCAAAGAGGTGAAGGACCTGACCTTCATGGCCGCGCGTCTGGACAAGTACACCGCACGGGATTCGACCGATTCGCAAGACATCCGCGTGCACTGCAAGAACAAGCGTTATGCGTGCAACACCACCGCCGATCATTTCGACATGTACGGCTTCGACTACAAGATCAACGATCGCCTGACCGCGCAGTACCACTACGCCGAGCTGGAAGACATCTATCGCCAGCACTTCGTGGGTCTTTTGGCGAATCAGCCGCTGGGTGACGGCGTGCTGAAAGCTGATCTGCGTTTGCTGAAAAGCGCCGACAGCGGCGATGCCAAAGCCGGTTCCATCGACAACCGGGCGCTGAGCGGCATGCTGTCCTACGGCATCAGCGGCCACACCTTCAGCGCCGGTTGGCAACGCATGAACGGCGACAATTCAATGCCGTATCTGGATGGCAGCAACCCGTATCTGGTGAACTACGTTCAGGTCAACGACTTCGCCGCCGCTCAGGAACGCTCCTGGCAGCTGCGTTACGACTATGACTTCAAGGCGATCGGCATCAACGGCTTGAGCTTCCTGACCCGTTACGTGAACGGCGACCACATCAAGGTGCCGGGCAGCGATCAGGAAGGCAAAGAGTGGGAGCGCGACAGCGAGTTGAAATACGTGATTCAGACCGGGACGTTCAAGGATGTCAGCCTGCGGTTGCGTAATGCGACTTATCGCACCAACTACGAGAAGTTCGCTCGGGATGTGGATGAGACACGGTTGATCGTGAGCTACAACTTTTCGGTGTTGTAACCCATAGGTTGGCGGTGTCTGAACTGACGCCTTCGCGGGCAAGTCGAATCGTCGCACCGCCGCTCCCACAGGGATCTACGGTAACCACAAATTTAGTGAATGACGTAGAACCTGTGGGAGCGAGCCTGCTCGCGAAGGCGTCATTGCCGTCTTCGCTATAGCCAATGCCAGAACCGGCTCCAGAACCCGCGATTCAAATCATCCTTGCACGCTGCGTATTGCTGACCGTACATGTCCGAGCGGTTCTGCACCTTGCGCGCCACCGGCATCAGCCACGCCTTGCTGGCGTAGGTCTTCTGGCGAAAACCGCCCCAGCCTTCGTGGTAGTTGAGGTACTGGTTGTAGGCGTCGTACTTGTACACGCCGTTGATCGAGGTGGTCTTGTCCATGTACCAGCCGACGAAGTCGATGGCGTCGTCGAAGTCTTCGCGGTCGGCGCCGTACCGGCCGGTGCTTTTCTGGTAGTCGGACCAGACTTCATCCTTGGCCTGCGCATAGCCTGACGCCGTCGAAACCCGGCCCCACGGGATCACCCACAACAGGTATTTGCGCGGCGTCTTGGCGTCATAGCGGTAGCCGGACTCCTGATACATGATGGCGAACGGCACCTGGATCGGCACGCCCCAGCGCTTTTGCGTGACTTGCGCCGCGTCGTACCAATCACTTTTTTCGCGGAAAATCTCGCAGAGGTTTTCCGGCGAACGCGGCGGCGATGTCCCGCAACCGGTCAACAGTGCCGCCAATACCAACAGTCCAACCGTGCGCCGCGAATTCAAAAGCCGTCATCCCATCGTGCAAAAAAGGGCGCCAGTCTACGCGGTCAGGTCAACTGGTGGCGATAAGGCAAATCCGGACCTGTTTTGCTGCATGTAAGGGCGGCGGCCTGTACGGCAAACCTGAGCATGCCGTCGATCTGCTCGCGGTTAAGGTGCTGAACACCTTCCACCGAGTCCAGTTCATGTTCGGTCAGCCAGGTGATCAAAGCGGCCTGGAAGGTATCGCCGGCACCGACGGTGTCAGCGATCTTCACCGAAGAGGCCAGCACCGACCATGAGCCGTGAGCGCGACTGAAGACTGTTGCACCTTCACCGCCACGGGTCAGAAACACCACTTGGCAGCGATGCTGCAGCCAACCTTCCATAACCCGCGCCGGATCCTGCTCGGGGTACAGCAGGTTCAAATCCTCGTCGCTGACTTTGATCAGGTCCACCAACGGCACCAGCGTGGCGATCCGCTCGCGCCACAGGTCGATGTTCGGCTCGGGGTTGAGGCGCACGTTCGGGTCGAGGCTGATCAGGCGTTTACCGCTTTCGCGTTGCACCAGCGCAAGCAACGTATCGGCAACCGGTTGCACCACCAGCGAGAACGAACCGAAGTGCAAGCCGCGCACTTCCGGGCCCAGCGATGGCAGATGGGTCAGGCTCAGCTGACGGTCGGCGCAGCCTTCACCCCGGAAGCTGTAATGCGGCGAGCCGTTGGCACCCACCGCGACCATCGCCAGGGTGGTCGGCGCAGCGAAATCCACCAGATAGTCCGGGCGCACGCCTTCATCCTGCAGCACTTGATGCAAGCGTCTGCCGAGGTAGTCGGTGGACAACCCGCCAAACAGCGCCGAATTCACGCCCAGACGGCGCAAACCCACCGCCACGTTGAACGGCGAGCCACCGGCAATCGCCTTGAAATTGACTTTCGATGCCTGTCCGCCGGCATCGTCTTCGCTGAAGAAGTCGAACAGCGCTTCGCCACACACCAGGTACATAGTTGTTTGCTCTTTATAAGGTTGCGACATGCAGTCGATAGCGTTCATAGGCCTGCTGGAAGGCCGCGACATTCGCGGCAACCGGCAGGGTTTCACTGTTCAGGTCGAGCTTCACGCAGCGCTGACACAGGTCGGCCAGGGTGTCTTCGTGGCCGTTCGACCACGATTTGCACCACGCCGCCTGAATCGCCGCGCCCAGGGCTGCGGCTTCGCTCTGCTCGGTGCAGATCACCGGGGTGTTCATGATGTCGGCGACGATCTGCCGCCACACCGCGCTTTTCGAGCCGCCGCCGATCAGGCAAATGCTGCGGCTTTGTAAACCATTCTGGCGCAACAGATCCAGTCCATAACGCAGGCCGAAGGTGGTGCCTTCGACGGCGGCGCGGCACAGATTGGCCTGGGTCAGGTTATCGATGGTCAGGCCATGCAGGCTGCCGGTGGCGTGGGGCAGGGGCGGCACGCGTTCGCCGTTGAGGAATGGCAGCATGCTTACGCCTTCGGCACCAATCGGGGCCTGGGCCACCAAGGCGTTGAAGGCGTCGAGATCGAGGTTGAACAGTTCGCGGATCGCGCCGGTGGCGTTGGTCAGGTTCATGGTGCAGATCAATGGCAGCCAGCCGCCGCTCGAGGAACAGAAGGTCGCGACCGACGCATCCGGGCTGACTTTCGGTGCCTCGGCGTAGGCGTATACCGTGCCGGAAGAACCGAGGCTCATGGTGATCGCCCCCGGCTGAATATTGCCGGTGCCGATGGCGCCCATCATGTTGTCGCCGCCACCGCTGGACACCACCGCGTTGGGGTTGATGCCCAGCTGTTCGGCAATGGCGGGAAGGATCGTGCCGACCGCTTGATGGGCGTCGATCAGTTCCGGCAGCGCGGATTGCAGACGACCGCTGGCGTCGATGTCGCGCAGCAGCTGCAAATCCCATTGGCGGGTGCGCACATTGAAATAGCCGGTGCCGGATGCATCGCCGTATTCGCTGCACGCACGGCCGGTGAGCCAGAAATTCAGGTAGTCGTGGGGCAGCAGGATCCGTGCGATGCGGGAAAACACATCCGGATGTTGCTCCTTGGTCCACAACAATTTGGAGACGGTGTAACCCGGCGCGATGACCACGCCGAGGCGTTCCAGCGAACCTTGTTCACCGCCCAGATGAGTCAGCAGGCGATCGTTTTCAGGCGTGGTTTCGGTGTCGCACCAGAGCTTGGCCGGGCGCAGGACCTGGCCTTGATCGTCGAGCAACACCAGGCCGTGTTGCTGGCCGGAAACGCCGATGCCCTGGATTGACTGACCGTCGACATTTGCCGCCAATAAAGCGCGGCGGGTGGCGAGGGCGAAGGCTTCCAGCCATTGCGCGGTGTCTTGCTCGCGACGGCCGTTGGCGCCGCTGATCATCGTGTGGGCGGCGGCGCCCTGGCCGAGAACCTGACCGCTGACAGCGTCGAGGATAATGGCTTTGGTGCCTTGGGTGCCGCAGTCGATGCCGAGGAACAGTTGCTGTGTTGTCATGTGCGCTCCACACAGATCGAGGGACGCGGAGCGTCCCGTGCTGCATTCCCACGCAGAGCGTGGGAACGATCAGGTCAACAGGTGTTCGAGGGTGCGAGTCACGCCTTCTTCTCGCAAGCTGTTCAGGCACCACTCAAACGCTGCCACAAACTCCTTCGAACGCGGTATCGCCGTACCGAAGATTTCTTCAACCCCCAACAACCGCTCAGTGATCAAAGCATCCTCCGCCACCAACCCCTGACAGAACGCCGCCCGAGGATCCGGAATCGAGTAAGTGTCGCCATTCTCGTCCACGCCCTTCAAGTAAAGTGCCCAAGCCGCCACCACCAAAGCCGCGCGTTTGGTCTCGCGTCCATCGGCAATCAACCGATTGATCGTCGGAATGGTGAACTTGGGAAACTTCGACGAGCCATCCGAGCAAACCCGCTCCAACTGATCGGCAATCGCCTGATTGGAAAACCGCGCCACCAGCGTGTCCTTGTACTCGGTCAGGTCGATGCCCGGCACCGGCGCCAGTTGCGGGGTCACGTCCAGGTCCATGTAGGCGCGCATGTAGCGCACGAACAACGGGTCGTTCATGGTTTCGTGAACGAAGCGGTAGCCCTTCAAAAAGCCCAGGTAAGTCAGCGCCAGATGGCTACCGTTGAGCAGTTTGATCTTCATCTCTTCGTAGGGGGAAACATCGTCGGTGAACTGCACGCCGACCTTTTCCCACGCCGGGCGGCCGTTGACGAACTTGTCCTCCAGCACCCATTGCACGAAGGGTTCGCAGACCACCGGCCAGGCGTCGTCGACGGCGTGTTTGTCCGCCAGTTGCAGGCGATGCGCGGTGCTGGTCATCGGCGTGATGCGGTCGACCATGGCGTTGGGGAAACTGACATTGGCGTCGATCCAGCCACGCAGGTCCGGATCGAGCAGCGCGGCGAAGGCCAGCAGTGCCTTGCGGGTCACTGCGCCGTTGTGCGGCAGGTTATCGCACGACATCACCGTGAACGCCGGAGTGCCCGCCGCACGCCGCTTGGCCAACGCCGCACAGAGGAAACCGAACACGGTTTTCGGCTGTTGCGGGTTCGTCAGATCGTGCTGAATCTGCGGCAGGTGCGCCATGAATTCGCCGTTGCTGTCGTCGATGCAGTAACCGCCCTCGGTGATGGTCAGCGAGACGATGCGGATCTGCGGTTCGGCGAGTTTGTCGATCAGCACCTGGGCGCTGTCCTCGGCCAGCAGCATGTCGCGGATTGCGCCGATGACGCGGACTTCGGTGTCGTCGCTGTCGCCCAGTTCGAACAGGGTGAACAGGTAGTCCTGCTCCTTGAGATCGTCGCGGGCGCGGCGGTCTTCGGCGCGCAGGCCGACGCCGCAGATCGCCCAGTCCAGCGCTTCGCCGGTGTTCATCAGCGCGTCGGTGTAATACGCCTGATGCGCGCGATGGAAACCGCCGACGCCAATGTGGGCGATGCCTTGGCGGGTGTCGCTGAGGCTGTAGGCCGGCAGTTTCACTTCGGTGGCCAGGCGGTTGAGGTTTTGCTTGTTCAGTTTCATCGGGTCAGTCTCGAAATCAGGCGGCCGCGCGCAACGGGCGGGTCAGCGCCACGCCGTCGGCATCGAACAGATGGCAGTGGGCAGCGTCCAGGTGCAGGTTCAGTTGTTCGCCGTAACGGCTCGCCAGATCACCGCGCACACGCATGGTCAGGGCTTCGCCGGCGTTGGTCTTGACGTGGCAGAAGGTGTCGCTGCCCAGCCGCTCGCTGACGTCGGCGATGACTTGCAGGGTGCAGTCGCCCGCTTGTGCCAGCTCCAGATGTTCCGGGCGAATGCCCAGGGTCACGGCGCTGCCGACACTCAGGTTCGCCGCGTTGAAGGGCAGGGTGATGCGGGTGCCGGCATCCAGCGAGACTTCGCAACTCGCGCCGTCGATGCGCGCGATCTGCCCTTTGAGAAAGCCCATTTTCGGCGTGCCGAGAAAACCGGCGACGAACAGGTTGGCGGGGTTGTGATACAGCTCCAGCGGCGAGCCGACCTGCTCGATCTTGCCGCCATTGAGCACCACGACCTTGTCGGCCATGGTCATGGCTTCGACCTGATCGTGGGTCACGTAGATCATCGTGGCTTTGAGGTCCTTGTGCAGGCGCAACAGTTCCAGGCGCATCTGCACCCGCAGGGCGGCGTCGAGGTTGGACAGCGGCTCGTCGAACAGGAAGATTTTCGGGTTGCGCACGATCGCCCGGCCGATGGCCACGCGCTGACGCTGGCCGCCGGACAGTTGTTTCGGCTTGCGTTCCAGCATCGGGCCCAGTTCCAGAATGCGCGCCGCTTCGCCGACTTTCTTCTCGACTTCGGCTTTCGGTACGCCGGCCAGGTCGAGGGCGAACGACATGTTTTTCTTCACGGTCATGTGCGGGTACAGCGCGTAGGTCTGAAACACCATCGCCAGATCGCGCTTGGCCGGGCTGACTTCGGTGATGTCGCGCCCATCCAGTTCGATGGTGCCGCCACTGACTTCTTCAAGGCCGGCGATCAGGCGCAGCAGGGTGGATTTGCCGCAGCCCGACGGGCCGACGAACACCACGAATTCCTTGTCGTTCACCTCAAGGTCGATGCCCTTGATGATGGAAAAACCTTCGAAGCCTTTTTGCAGATTCTTGATTTTCAGGTTGGCCATGGTGGCGCTCCTCATGCGAATTCTTATTTCACGGCGCCGAACGACAGGCCGCGCACCAGTTGTTTCTGGCTGATCCAGCCGAAGATCAGGATCGGCGCGCAGGCCAGCGTCGAGACGGCCGACAACTTGGCCCAGAACAAGCCTTCGGGGCTTGAGTAGGAAGCGATCAACGCGGTCAGCGGCGCGGCTTTGGACGAGGTCAGGTTCAGCGACCAGAACGCCTCGTTCCAGCACAGGATCAGCGACAGCAGCACGGTCGACGCGAGGCCGCCCTTGGCGATCGGCAGCAGCACGCGGAGCATTTCCTGAGCCAGGGTGGCACCGTCGAGGCGGGCGGCTTCGAGGATGTCTTTGGGGATGTCCTTGAAGTAGGTGTAAACCATCCAGACCACGATCGGCAGGTTGATCAGCGTGTAGATCACGATCAGCGCGATGCGCGTGTCGAGCAGGCCGAAACTCTTGGCCAGCAGGTAGATCGGCATCAGCACGCCCACCGGCGGCAGCATCTTGGTGGAGAGCATCCACAGCAGCGTGCCCTTGGTGCGCTGGGTTTCGTAGAACGCCATCGAGTAGGCCGCCGGCACCGCGATCAGCAGGCAAAGAGCCGTGGCGCTGAAGGAAATCACCACCGAGTTCCAGGCAAAACTGAAGTAATCGCTGCGCTCGTTGATGTGCAGGTAGTTCTCCAGTGTCGGCGTGAAGATGAACTGCGGCGGCGTGGCGAAAGCGTCGATTTCGGTCTTGAAACTGGTCAGCACCATCCAGAAGATCGGGAAGAAAATGATGATCGCGATGGCCCAGGCCAGCGTGCCGAGCAGCAGGCTTTGCAGCCGGCGGGATTGTTGAAGAGTCATGGCAGGCCTCAGGCTTTGTCAGTCAGGTTTTTGCCGATCATCCGCACCAGAATGATCGCGGCGATGTTGGCGATGACCACGGCGATCAGGCCGCCGGCCGAGGCCATGCCGACGTCGAACTGCACCAGCGCCTGGTTGTAGATCAGGTAGGCGAGGTTGGTCGACGCGTAGCCGGGGCCGCCGTTGGTGGTGGTGAAGATTTCGGCGAACACTGACAGCAGAAAGATGGTTTCAATCATCACGACTACCGCAATCGGCCGCGCCAGATGTGGCAGGGTCAGGTGCCAGAAAATCGCGATCGGGCCGGCGCCGTCGAGGCGGGCGGCTTCCTTCTGTTCCTGGTCGAGGGACTGCATGGCGGTCATCAGGATCAGGATCGCGAAGGGCAGCCATTGCCACGACACAATGATGATGATCGACAACAGCGGGTAGTGGGCCAGCCAGTCCACCGGCTGCGCGCCGAACAATTTCCAGATGTAGGCGAGGATCCCGGACACCGGATGGAAAATCAGGTTCTTCCAGATCAGCGCACCGACCGTGGGCATGATGAAGAACGGCGAAATCAGCATCACTCGCACGATGCCGCGACCGAAGAATTCGCTGGCCTCCAGCAGCGCACTGATCAACACGCCGAACACCACGCTGATCAGCAGCACGCTGCCTACCAGCAGCAACGTGTTGGTGGCGCCAGGCATGAAGCCGGAGTCGGTCAGGAAGTAGGTGAAGTTTTCCAGCCCGACGAATTCGTTGGTGCCCGGATCGAGCAGGTTGTAGCGGATCATCGAGAAATAGACGGTCATGCCCAGCGGCACGATCATCCACAGCAGCAACAGGGCCACCGAAGGGCTGACCAGAAACCAGCCGGGATTGGCCACGCGGCTTTTGCGCCGGGGCTGCGACAGGTCGATGTGGGCTTTGGCAGTTGAAGTATTCATGGCGTTTACAACCGAGTCATACAGACCTATGGAGATCCCATGTGGGAGCGACGGTGCGACGATTCGACTTGCTCGCGAAGGCGTGGTGTCAGACAACAAATGTTTCACTGATACACCGCTTTCGCGAGCAAGCCCGCTCCCACAGAAGGCAGGAGAGGCTTTCGCAGGATTACTTCGGATAACCCGCGCGCTTCATCTCGCGTTCGGTGGTTTGCTGCGCGGCGGTCAGTGCCTGGTCGACCGTGGTCTGGCCGATCAGCGCCGCCGAGAACAGCTTGCCGACCTGGGTGCCTACACCCTGGAATTCAGGAATGGTCACCAGCTGGATGCCGATGTACGGCACAGGTTTGAGGGTCGGTTTGCTCGGATCAGCCGCTTTCAGCGATTCCAGCGTGACCTTGGCAAACGGCGCGGCGCTCATGTACGCGTCGCTGTAGGTCGAGGCGCGAGTGCCCGGCGGTACGTTGGCGATGCCGTCGGTCTTGGCGACCAGTGCGCCGTACTCTTTTGAGGTGGCCCAGGCGCTGAATTCCTTGGCGGCATCCTTGGCCTTGGAGCTGGTAGGGATCGCCAGCGCCCACGAGTACAGCCACGCCGAGCCTTTGTCGGTGACCTGATGCGGCGCGTAGGTGAAACCGACGTGATCGGCGACCTTGCTTTGGGTCTTGTCGGTGACGAACGAGCCGGCGACGCTGGCATCGACCCACATCGCGCATTTGCCGCTGTTGAACAGCGCGAGGTTTTCGTTGAAACCATTGCTGGAGGCGCCCGGTGGGCCGGACTTCTTCATGGTGTCGACGTAAAAGTTCAGCGCGTTTTTCCACTCTGGACCGCTGAATTCGGGTTTCCACTGCTCATCGAACCAGCGTGCGCCGTAGGCGTTGGCGATGGTGGTGATCAACGCGATGTTTTCACCCCAGCCGGCCTTGCCGCGCAGGCAGATGCCGTACTGTTCCTTGTCCTTGTGGGTGAGTTTTTCGGCGAAGCCAGCGATCTGTTCCCAGGTCGGACGTTCGGGCATGGTCAGGCCGGCGTCCTTGAACAGGTCGGTGCGGTAGTAGGTGATCGAGCTTTCGGCGTAGAACGGCAGGGCGTACAGCGAACCTTTGACTGACAGGCCTTCGCGCACCGATGGGAACACATCGTCGAGGGCGTAGCTGGCCGGCAGATCCTTCATCGGTTCAAGCCAACCCTTGGCGCCCCAGAGTGCAGCTTCGTACATACCGATGGTCAATACGTCGAACTGTCCGCCCTGAGTGGCGATGTCGGTGGTCAGGCGCTGACGCAGGACGTTTTCTTCCAGCACCACCCAATTGAGCTTGATGTCCGGATGCTCGGTCTCGAAGGTTTTCGAGAGCTTTTGCATGCGGATCATGTCGCTGTTATTGACGGTGGCGATGGTCAGGGTCTGGGCGCCAAGGCTGACGCTGCTGAGGGTCATGCAGGTGAGGGCCAGCAGAGCTTTTGCAGTGGGTTGCATCGTGCACTCCTTTTCTGACCCGGCGGGGGCAGAAGGACAGTTATTGTTTTTGTGTTCTTCCAGCGGGGAAGAATGTGCACTGATTACAGCCTTCTGACGCAGGGCTGACAAATCATCCGTAGCACTTGAATCGATACTTTTTTGCACTCGGGATTGGTGCGGCAAACGCAGGGAAGGGCGTTTCAGAAGGACGGCCTGCATTAATCCGTACAGGTTTTCCGGCGTCAGCCGTGGTTTTGCTCGGTCAGGCGCTGTACCACCAGTCGCCGATAATGCGAAGGCGTCATGCCTTTGAGCTGCTGAAAGCGCCGATTGAAATTCGAAATATTGTTGAAACCCGACTCGAAACACACCTCGGTCACCGGTTTGTCTCCATCCGCCAGCAGTTCGCAGGATTTGCTGATGCGCAGGCGATTGACGAATTCGATGAAGTTGCGCCCGGTGGCCTGCTTGAACACGCGGCTGAAATAGGTCGGCTTCATGCCCAGGTGCTCGGCGACTTCCTCCAGCGGCAACTCACGGGCGTAGTGGGCGAAGATGTAATCCACTGCGCGGTTGGTGCGGTCAATGTTGTGCTCGTCGGCCAGTTGCGGGGTGGTTGCGCCGGACAGCAGCTGGTAGTCGTCGCAGGCCGCCAGCAATTCCATCAGGATGAAAAAGTGCCCGAGACGGGTGATGCCGTTCGAATCGGCGATACGTTGCATCAGGGTCATGGCCTGGCGGATTGTCTGTGGGGAGCGGAATTCGATGCCGTATTGCGCACGCTCGAGCAGCGGCGCCAGGGTCTTGAGTTCGGCGAACACCTGATGACCGCTTTCGAACAACTCATCGGTGAAGTTGACCAGCATGTCGCGTTTCTCGACCACTTCGTCTTCGGCCACCTGGCTGATCCAGTTGTGCGGCAGATTGGGGCCGGTGAGAAACAGGGTCTGCGGGTAGAAGTTGCCGATGTAGTCGCCGATGAACACCTTGCCCGAACTGGCGACGATCAGGTGCAGCTCGTACTCCTTGTGAAAATGCCAGCGCACCAGCGGGCAGGGGAAGCCATGCTGGCGATAGATGATGGACAACCCGTTGTGGTCATCCATCAGCTCATAAGAAGGGTCGGTGACGCGGGCGGTTCGGGTCATGGCAGAGCGCTTTTATTGTTATCGCCCGGTGATCATGCCTCTTGTCACGTCGGTTGCGCCAGTTTCCATTGCGGCTCAGAGCGAGCGTTGTTCGGCCTTAATCACGTTGGCGACTCGGCAAAACTCCATCAGGTCGGACTCTTCCATGAAGTCGACGTTAATGATGTTGCACTTCAATGCCCAATCACTTTTATCCAGGTCGAACCACTCATTCAGCTGGTCATGAATGTCGACGGGACCACCAATGGAGGTATAACTGGTGGCGGATAACGACCAGGTATTCCACGTGCCTGGAGGGTTTTTCATCACTTTTTCAATGAATTGGCGCAATTCATCAGGACTGGTGATGTCGTTTTCCGACCATTTATGACTGATTTGATCGTGAAACACTCTGTAGTCGAGTTTCCAGTGCGATCTTGCAGCCGCAAAAACTCGCTGTTTCGGGCTGACGCGTTTTAGTTCTTGAAGAGTGAGAGACTGGTTGATACGGGGTACAAGGCGGTCTCCCAGCAAGTTGATGATCGTGTTGTTGAAGTATTCGAAATCGAAGTCATTACCCTTCAGTTCGTGAAAGTCCAGGATGATGAACTCATCCGGATTCTTTGCAAGGAAGTTGTTTATGTCATTGGCCAGGTCTTCCAGTGTTCGGGAGTTTGTATAGCCGCCGTGGTGCATGACGAACTTTCGCGCACCTTTACCATTGGCTTCATATTTCAGACGAATGTCGAGCGCACGGGCGCCGTGGTTCAGTTGCGCGTGAAAAGTATCGTGCTGACACGCCAGCCAGTGACGTGGAGGGCTAAAAAGCGGATAGGTGGCGCGCCAGTCACTGCCCGCGTTGTGAGTGCCGGGCAGTGTCAGTTCGCAGATGTTCAGCGAATCGATGTCGGGGGTCGTGCTCATCCAGTTGTAAGTTGCCATTAATGCGTCCTGCATAAGTGATCGAAAAGAGTGGCGATATGCTGATTGTTTAAAGAGCCACTTGCAGGATGTTTATAAGGTTTAAATCAGTGACGGGCTACGTGAGTGTTGATGCAATTTATTGACGATTGTTTGTAGAGTTTTCCGATGGTGCTATTTATTCCGGTTTTTAGCCTCGATCCACTGAGACATGTATTGTGTGCTCTTGTGTAAATGATGGCGCAACATGCTGCCGGTGAAGTTGTCGAGTCTTCGTTGTTGAATGTTTTTTCGGCATTCAAGCAACTTGTCGATCAGTGCCGGCCCATGAACGGCTCGCTGATAAATGTCTTCGAGCAGCGTTTGTCCACGGGATTGGGTTGCTTGCCAGAGTATTTCGTCGCGATAAAGCTGGACCGCGGCATTGGCGAAATCCTGCGCGGTGCGGCAGATTGCCCCCGGCCAGGGTTGGTGGGTATGCATGCCTTCAGCCCCTGTCGGCGTCGTGACACTTGGCGTTGCGCAAAGCATTGCATCGATCAATTTGCCCTTGATTCCCGCGCCGAAACGCAGGGGGGCCAGACAAACACGCGCATCAGACATGACCTGCAAGGCGTCTTCCGCCCAGTTCATGATATGGAACCCCTGTGAGGGATTGTGCAGGGCTGCTGCCTTGGGGGGCGTGTAAGCCCCGTAGATACGTAGCTGCGCCTTGGGCAGTTGCTCGCGGATCAGCGGCCAGATTGTCGATTTCAGCCACAACACGGCATCCCAGTTCGGCGCGTGACGGAAATTGCCGATACTGAGGAAGTCGACGCGTTCATCAAACTTTTTTGGCGATGCGCTGGGCGGTTCGACCATCAACGGGCACCAGTGCAACAGTTCGGGTGGCAACTTGAATTGCTGTACGAGCAGGTCGATTTCCACTGGCGAGATCATCAGATTCAGATCACAGCGATACAGCGCGGCAATCTCGCGCCTGGCCAGGTCGGTGTCAGCCATCAGCCTGAACTCTTCATGCAGTGCAGGCGCGAACAACGCATTAAAGTCGTTCGCGTCATCGCTGGCCTTCAACCGGTCCCTCAAACGCTGATGCCTGGCATGGCGCAAGCTCTGCAAATCCGAGGTTTCCAGAACACGCAACGCGTCGGGACAGTGTTTTTCTACCCGCCAGCCGAATTGTTCTTCAATCATGAATTGATCGAAGAGCACGATATCCGGGCCAAGTTCGCTGATGAATGTGTCGAAACTGCTGTTGTTCAGTTCGATCGGGACCGTATGGATCCCAAGTTCGCCCAAATCGGCCGGATGTTCGCCAACGCCGGCAGGGCTGGCAAAGGTGATTTGCCAACCCTGGTGCAGGAACGTTTCGAGAATTTGCATCACATGCCCGCTTGCCGCAGAGGAACGAGGTTCCGGCCAGACGTAACCAATGACGAGGACTTTGGTTGCGGGCTGACTCATGAGAAACGGTTCCTGGAACGAAGTGACGGAAAAAAGGCGCGCGGATTAGACCATAACCCAGGCATCGGGTGATCCGTTTTTATCGGGTTTGCATCGGATGAGGCCGAGGGAGAAGGCGATCGACAGGGCGCGTGAAAGCTTCATTCAGACATTGAAGTCTCGTGCTCAGGATTGCCCGAGAACGGCTTTGACCTTGTCTCGCAGTTGATCAATGGAAAATGGCTTGCCGATCACATGCATGTCCACCGGTACTTCAATGGTCTCGGCATAACCGCTGGCAAACAGAATCGGCAGTGCGGGGCGAATATTGCGGGCTTCGGTGGCCAGTTGACGGCCATCCATGATCGGCAAGCCGACATCGGTCATCATCAGGTCGATGTGCTGATTCGTATCCTTGAGGATTTCCAGCGCCTGCTCGCTGCCATCTGCCTCCAGAACCTTGAACTCCAGCTCCTCCAGCACATCGACGATCAGCATGCGCACGATGGCATCGTCTTCTACTACAAGGATGGTGGACACAGGGTTGGACATAATGGCGGCTCTCAAGAATGGGGGACGGGGCGCCGGTCGATCAAAAATGCCGGGCTCTTGCATGAGTAAGTGGCGCATAGCCACAAGTTCCCGACTGCATACAAAAAAAGGATAGGCGCAAACGGGCGGGCAAGGATAACTGTTGGGCCCCGATTCGGCGTAGGCAAATGTAGGAAAACAGTATTAAAGCTGTGAGAAAAATGGATCCATGGTGCCGTTTTGGGGCAAACTCCCTGGTTTTCAACAGTTCGACAAGGCTGCCACATGTCCTCTCCGTCTTCGGTTGATGAGCAACGGTTTCGCAAACTCCTGAGCCGCAACGTCAGTTTGCCGTTGGGCGTCGGCGTCATCAGTGCCGTGTTCTTCATTTCATTGATCACCTATTTGTTGTCTGTGATCCAGTGGGTGGAGCACACCGACCGGGTGATCAATAACGCCAACGAAGCGGTGAAACTCACCGTGGATCTGGAAACCGGCATGCGCGGGTATCTGCTCAGCGGCGACGAGCATTTCCTCGATCCGTACGAAACGGCCAAGCCTCGCATCGCCGTGGCTCTGAATACCTTGCTCGAACTGACTGCGGACAATCCGGCTCAGACCGATCGCCTGCGTCGACTTCAGGCGCTGCAAATCGAGTGGGCGACCTATGCGCAGTCGATGATCGATCTGCAACGCGCCAGTGGCGATTACAAATCGGCGGTCAAAGCGGGGAAGGGCAAGCGCCTGACCGACGAAATACGTAAACAGTTCGAAGATGTGATTGAAACCGAACAGTTGCTGCGTGCCTCCCGTAATGAGGATGTGCGCCGCACCACGGTCTGGAGCATCAGCCTTTATCTGCTGTTCGTGGCGGGCATCAGCGGTCTGTTGGCCTATGTCGGTCGGCGCGATCTGCTCAACCTGTCGCAAAGCTATGGCGCGACCCTGGCGGCGCAAGAGGCCAGTGCAAAGCGTCTGGAACAGCAAGCCTGGTTGCGCAACGGCCAGACTCAGCTCGCCGAGCAAGTGCTGGGGCAACTGACGGTCAATCTGCTGGGGCGCAATATCCTGCAATTCTGCGCCCAGTACCTCGGCACCGCCGTGGCCGCGTTGTATGTGCGCGAGGAACATGGCGGCCTCAAACGTGTGGCGAGTTACGGTTTCTCCCGCGAACAGGAACAACAGGATCAATTGATCGGCAGCGATGAAGGCATCGTCGGGCAGGTCGCCCAGCAGGCTCGGCTGATCCGTCTCGACTCGGTGCCATCCGATTACTTCAAGGTCAGCTCCGGTCTGGGCGAAGGCCTGCCGCACAGTGTGCTGGTGGTGCCGACCAGTGATGACGACCGGGTCAACGGCGTGATCGAACTCGGGTTCCTGCGTCCGCTCACCGACCGTGATGTGGCGCTGCTGGAACTGATCGCCGGCAACATCGGCACGTCCATCGAAGCGGCGCGTTATCGCCAGCGTTTGCAGGAAGTGCTGGCCGAAACCCAGCAACTGAATGAAGAGTTGCAGGTGCAGCAGGAAGAGCTGAAGACCGCCAACGAAGAGCTGGAGGAACAGTCGCGGATTCTCAAGGAGTCCCAGGCTCACCTGGAAACCCAGCAAGTCGAGCTGGAGCAGACCAACGAGCAACTGGCCGAGCAGGCGCAGACCCTGGCCGAGCAGCGCGACGCCATGGATCAAAAGAACAACGAGCTCAATCGGGCCCAGGTGCAGCTCGAAGAGCGTGCCGAGGAACTGCAGCGTTCGAGCAAATACAAGTCCGAGTTCCTGGCCAACATGTCCCACGAACTGCGCACGCCGCTGAACAGTTCGCTGATCCTGGCCAAGCTGTTGGCAGAAAACCCGCAGGACAACCTCAGTGCCGAGCAGGTGAAGTTTGCCGAGTCGATCTATTCCGCCGGCAACGATTTGCTCAACCTGATCAACGATATTCTCGACATTTCCAAGGTCGAAGCCGGCAAACTCGAAGTGATCCCGGAAAACACCAGCGTGGCACGTCTGGCCGACGGCTTGCGCGGTATGTTCGAACCACTGGCGGCAGACAAGCAACTCGCATTCAGTGTCCAATTGCAGCCCGATGCGCCGATTACGCTGTTCACCGACCGCCAGCGTCTGGAACAGGTGATCAAGAACCTGCTCTCCAACGCCGTGAAATTCACCGAGCAAGGCGCGGTCAGCCTGACCATCGCCGGCCAGCCGGACGATCACATTGCCTTTATCGTGCGTGATTCGGGGATCGGGATCGCAGCGGATCAACAGGAAAGCATTTTCGAGGCCTTCCGTCAGGCTGACGGCACCACCAACCGCAAATACGGCGGCACCGGCCTGGGTCTGTCGATTTCCAGGGATCTGGCGACGCTGCTGGGTGGTTCGATCAGCGTCACCAGTGCGCCGGGGCAGGGCAGTGTCTTCACCCTGGTGCTGCCGCAGCAATACCGCGAGCCGGGCGACGCGCCGGTCGCGCCGCTGACGTTCAGCCCGCCCGCTGCCGCTCCGGTCATTGCACCCGCCGTGACGGTTTCGCCGCTGGCCTCTGTCGACATTCCGCGTTTCAACGATGACCGCAATAAAGCGCCGTTTGATACCCGCTGCATTCTGGTGGTGGAAGACGAGCCGAATTTCGCCCACATCCTCTATGACCTGGCCCATGAACTGGGCTATCAATGCCTGGTTGCCCACGGTGCCGACGAAGGTTATGACCTGGCCAAAGAGTTCGTGCCGGACGCGATCCTGCTGGACATGCGCCTGCCGGATCACTCGGGCCTGACCGTCCTGCAGCGTCTGAAAGAACACGCCGAAACCCGGCACATCCCGGTGCACGTAATTTCCGTGGAAGACCGCGTCGAAGCGGCCATGCACATGGGCGCCATCGGTTACGCGGTCAAGCCGACCACTCGCGAAGAGCTCAAGGACGTGTTTGCCCGTCTCGAAGCCAAGCTCACGCAGAAGGTCAAACGTGTGCTGCTGGTGGAGGACGACGATCTGCAGCGGGAAAGCATTGCCCGCCTGATCGGCGACGATGACATCGAAATCACCGCCGTCGGCCTGGCGCAGGACGCGCTGGAACTGCTGCGCACGACGATCTTCGATTGCATGGTCATCGATCTGAAGCTGCCGGACATGCTTGGCAACGATCTGCTCAAGCGCATGTCCACCGAGGACATCTGCTCGTTCCCGCCGGTCATTGTCTACACAGGGCGCAATCTGACCCGCGACGAAGAAGCCGAACTGCGCAAGTACTCGCGTTCGATCATCATCAAGGGCGCACGCTCGCCGGAACGTCTGCTGGATGAGGTCACACTCTTTCTGCACAAAGTCGAATCACAGTTGTCCCATGAACGGCAGAAGATGCTCAAGACCGCCCGCAGCCGCGACAAGGTCTTCGAAGGACGCAAGGTGCTGCTGGTGGACGACGATGTACGCAACATATTCGCCCTGACCAGCGCGCTGGAAACCAAGGGTGCCGTTGTGGTGATCGGCCGTAACGGCCGCGAAGCGATTGAAAAACTGAATGAAGTCGAGGACATCGACCTGGTGCTGATGGACGTGATGATGCCGGAGATGGATGGTTTTGAAGCCACCATCGAAATCCGCAAGGATCCGCGCTGGCGCAAGTTGCCGATCATCGCGGTGACGGCCAAGGCCATGAAGGACGATCAGGAGCGCTGCCTGCAGGCGGGCGCCAATGATTACCTGGCCAAGCCTATCGACCTGGATCGTCTGTTCTCGCTGATTCGCGTGTGGTTACCCAAGATGGAACGCATTTAGTGGAACGTAGTAATTCCGTTGAGCGGAACAGTGAAATCGAACTGCGGTTGCTGATCGAAGCGATTTATCTCAAGTACAGCTACGATTTTCGCGATTACTCCGGCGCCTCGATCAAGCGCCGTGTGCAACATGCGTTGAGCCAGTTCGAGTGCGCGACCATCTCGGCCTTGCAGGAGAAAGTCCTGCATGACCCGACGGCGTTCATGCAGTTGCTGCAATTGCTGACGATCCCGGTCAGCGAGATGTTCCGCGATCCATCGCACTTCCTGGCAATCCGTCAGGAAGTGGTGCCGCTGCTCAAGACTTATCCGTCGATCAAGATCTGGATCGCCGGTTGCAGTACCGGCGAGGAGGTCTACTCGATGGCGATCCTGCTGCGCGAAGAAGGCCTGCTTGATCGTACGATCATCTACGCCACCGACATCAACCCGCGCTCGCTGGACAAGGCCAAGCAAGGGATCTTTTCGATGGAAAACGTGCGTGCCTACACCGCCAACTATCAGCAGGCAGGCGGCCAGCGTTCGTTCGCCGACTACTACACTGCGGCCTATGGCTACGCGATTTTCGACAAGAGCCTGTGTGAGAACGTTACGTTCGCCGATCACAGCCTGGCGACCGATAGCGTATTCTCCGAAACTCAATTAATTTCATGTCGTAATGTATTGATTTACTTCAATAAAAAACTTCAGGATCGAGCTTTCGGGTTGTTCCATGAATCGTTGTGTCACCGTGGATTCCTGGTGCTGGGCAGCAAGGAAACACTCGACTTCTCAGGCTATGCCAACCAGTTCGAACCCCTGGTTAAACAAGAACGGATTTACCGCAAATCATGAACAGTGCCGCGGATTTGCCTCGGGTCGAGGCGATTGTGGTCGGAGCTTCCGCCGGTGGCGTCGAGGCGTTGCTGACCTTGCTTGGTTCGCTGCGGGCCGGGTTCGGGCTGCCGATCATCATCGTGCTGCATCTGCCGGAAGAGCGTCGCAGCCAGCTCGTCGAGGTATTCGCCCGGCGGCTGGCGCTGCCGGTCGCTGAAGCCATCGACAAACAGGACATCATGCCCGGCACCGTGTATTTCGCCACGCCGGGTTATCACCTGTCGGTGGAGCAGGATCGCAGCCTGTCGCTGAGCCTTGAAGACCGTTTGCATCATTCGCGGCCTTCGATCGATTTCCTGTTCGAATCCGCCGCTGATGCCTACGGGCCGGCGCTGGCCGCCGTGCTGCTGACCGGCGCCAACCATGATGGCGCGCGAGGCCTGGCCCAGGTCAAACGCCGGGGCGGCCTGACCGTCGTGCAGGATCCGGATGACGCACAGGTCGATACCATGCCTCGCGCGGCACTGAAAACGCATCAACCGGATTACATACTTCCCATACACGGCATCGGCCGTCTGCTTGTCGAGCTGGAACGAATCGCATGCTGAGTAATATCCAGGCAAAACTGCTGATCGTCGACGATCTGCCCGAGAACCTGCTGGCCCTCGAAGCGCTGATCAAACGTGAGGATCGCACCGTCTACAAAGCATTGTCGGCGGACGAAGCACTGTCGCTGCTGCTGCAACACGAATTCGCCATGGCCATTCTTGACGTGCAAATGCCCGGCATGAACGGCTTTGAACTGGCCGAATTGATGCGCGGTACCGAGAAAACCAAGAACATTCCAATCATCTTCGTCAGCGCCGCTGGCCGCGAACTCAATTACGCGTTCAAAGGCTACGAAAGCGGGGCAGTGGACTTCCTGCACAAGCCGCTGGATATCCATGCGGTAAAAAGCAAGGTGAACGTGTTTGTCGATCTGTACCGCCAGAGCAAGGCGATGAAGCAACAGGTCGAAGCGCTGGAGCAGAGTCGTCGCGAACAGGAGGCGCTGCTTCAGCAACTGCAAAGAACCCAGGGCGAACTGGAGCAGGCGGTACGCATGCGTGACGATTTCATGTCGATCGTCGCCCACGAAGTGCGCACGCCCCTTAACGGTCTTATCCTCGAAACCCAGTTGCGCAAGATGCATCTGGCCCGGGACAACGCCGCCGCGTTCACCCTCGACAAAATGCACGCGATGGTTGACCGCGACGAACGCCAGATCAAAAGCCTGATCCGGCTGATCGAGGACATGCTCGACGTCTCGCGGATCCGCACCGGCAAGCTGTCGATCCGACCGAGTCGTTTCGATCTCGCGCAGTTGGTGAGCAACTTGCTGCAAAACTTTGCGCAACAGATCGAGGCGGCGGAAACCACCGTTTCCTTCGAAGCGGAGAGTCCGGTCGAAGGCTGCTGGGATGAGTTTCGCATCGAACAGGTGATTTCCAACCTGCTGACCAATGCCTTGCGTTATGGCGCTAGAAGCCCGATTCAGGTGCGCGTCTATCGCCAGGGCAACCACGCACGGGTCGAGGTTCAGGATCACGGCATCGGCATCAGTGAGGAAAATCAGAAACGCATTTTTCAACAGTTCGAACGGGTCTCCGCCAAGACAGTGGTGGCCGGCCTCGGACTGGGTCTGTTCATCTCCGAACAGATCGTCGCCGCCCATGGCGGCTTCATCGTCGTCGAAAGCAAGATCAACGAGGGCGCCCTGTTTCGCGTTTGTCTGCCGCTCCAGGAAAACGGCGAAACAAACGCAACCTCTGAGTGACCGCACGGTCGTATCAGCAGCTATTGACCGAACAAAGGCTTCCCATGAGCGTAGATGCACAAGATGTAGTACTCGTCGTCGAGGACGAACCGGTGATCCTGATGGTGCTGACAGACTATCTGTCAGGGCAGGGCTATCGCGTATTGCAGGCCGAGAACGGCGAGCAGGCGTTCGAGATTCTGGCGAGCAAGCCGCATCTGGACATGTTGATTACTGATTTCCGCTTGCCTGGCGGAATCTCCGGCGTGCAGATCGCCGAGCCCGCCGTCAAATTGCGCCCTGATCTGAAGGTGATTTTCATCAGCGGCTATCCGCAGGAAATCCGCGAGACCGGCAGCCCCATCACCCGCCGGGCGCCGATCCTGGAAAAACCGTTCGATCTGGATGTGTTGCAGGAGAAGATCCAGGAACTGTTGGCCTGAGGCGTGCNGCAGCACGCCAGTATTGCTAATGAACCTGATCCGCAGCGCTGTAGGTGAACGCAGCATCGGCATCAGTCGTAGCGGGTAACGTCAGCTTTATGATCGGGACGACTTTCCCTCCCGTCTTGTTGAAGAAATCCTTTTGATCATGCTGAGCGCCCGCCAGTCCACCTGGCAGGTAGTAAAACGCCTCAATGGGAAGTTCTTCCGGGATATTTTGTGGCCAGTTGGCGAGAATCAATTCACTGTAGTCGTATGCACCTGCGAAGTAGTTTTTCAGGTTGTGCGCGCGAATGGTCTGATAAAACGAATCGGCCGCCAGGTTGTTCATTGAGTCTTGAACATCGAATGGACATATGTTCCATTTTCCAGAGTTGATATTGGCCACCCACTGCTCTGCGGTGGTGATGCCGATGGTTTGGCAACGACGACTCCTGTCAGGTGAATAAGGGTGTGCTCCACAACCAGGCTTTTCTCTCAACTGCGTTGCTCCATCCCGCGGGTAGGCACACAAAATTTGAATTTGTCGGCTGCCTACCGGACGGGACAGAACCGGGTAGAAAATAAACCCGCTGGTTTGTCCAAAAACGAGGCTTTTGAACTTCATGTCTTTTCTCAGGTAGGTAAACGACACGCCTCCACTTGTTTGTGAGTGGGGGCTAGGATTCCAGGTGGAATATGCGTTTGTGAACGAGGGTACGGTCGAACGCAGGACAATCCCTGTGCATAGAAAGGAGGGCATCGATTCGGAGCCACAATTGCGTCTGAGGTCGTTGTAACGTGCGGTCAGATCAGACGCAACCTGTCTGCCTGTTTGCGCAGAACTGGAAATCGTATTGACAGCACCCATTGTGCTTTCAGGTTCTTTTACCTGTGCTTGTTCCCGGCTCTCACACCCCCCCAAAGTCAATACAAACACCAATGCCAGTAAACAGTGCTTGTTCATTTTTTTGCCTCTCATGCTATAGGGCGTTTTTTGAGAGAACAGCTCTCTCGAAGGGAGAACCAAAAAGCATTTAGGTGAGTGATTCAAACAGGGGCAAGTGCAGTTGAACAGCTGTCAAAGTTGACAGGTTTCAAGCATGAAAAAGCGGCCTATGCTGCACAGTTGGCCGCTTATGAGAATTTACCGTCCGTCAGGATGGACAAGCAGCAAAGCGTCACCCGCGAATCATCTCCCGCACCTTCGCCGTCAGCAGATCGAAGGTGAACGGCTTGGTGATCATCTGCATCCCGGAATCAAGGAACCCGCCGCGCACAGCGGCGTGTTCAGCGTAACCGGTAATGAACAGAACCTTCAGGTCGGGCCGGTATTGCCGGCCGATTTCCGCCAGTTGCCGGCCGTTCATGCCCGGCAGGCCGACGTCGCTGATCAGCAGATCGATGCGTTGCTCCGAATCCAGAATCGGCACGGCACTGTCGGCATCGCTGGCCTCGACAAATCCATAACCCAGTTCGCTCAACACTGCACTGACCAGCACCCGCACCGCCGGGTCGTCTTCAACGATCAATACGGTTTCGCCTTCCACGGCGTCGGGGGCCTGTTCAATGTCCAGCGGCTCATGCGGCAATGTCTCGCCTTTGAACCGTGGCAGATAAAGTTTGACCGTGGTGCCCTTATCAATCTCGCTCTCGATCGAGACATGACCACCGGATTGTTTGCTGAAGCCATAGATCATCGATAAGCCGAGCCCCGTGCCCTGGCCGATCGGCTTGGTGGTGAAAAACGGATCGAACGCCCGGTTGATGACGTTTTCCGGCATGCCGCAGCCGTTATCGCTCACGCTCAATACGACGTAATCGCCGGGCTCCAGATTAGTGTAAGCGGCAGTAAAGTCGCGCCCCAGCACCTGATTACCGGTCTCGACCACCAGATGGCCGCCGCTGGGCATCGCGTCGCGGGCGTTGATTACCAGATTGAGCAGGGCGCTTTCCAGTTGATTGGGGTCAGCCTCGGCTACCCATAGCTCCTGGTGCAGGCGCATTTCCAGATGAATGCTTTCGTTGAGGCTGCGTTGCAGCAACTCGCCCATCGATTGCACCAGATCGTTCATTTTTACGGCTTTGGAGTCCAGCGACTGGCGTCGGGAGAAAGCCAGCAGGCGATGAGTCAGGCCGGCGGCACGGTTGGCCGAGGTCACGCCGAGATCGATCAGGCTGTCGAGATCCTCCGTCCGGCCACGCGCCAGTCGACGGCGGATCAACTCGAGGCTGCCGATGATGCCGGTCAGCATGTTATTGAAGTCATGGGCGATACCGCCGGTCAATTGCCCGACCGCTTCCATTTTCTGCGACTGGCGCAGCGCTTCCTCGTTGTGCCGCAGCTGGGCGGTGCGTTCTTCGACTTGTTGCTCAAGGGTTTCCAGGGTCGATTGCAGGCGTCGTTCGCTTTCGCTCAGATCGATCAGGCGGTCGCGGGCTTCGTACTGTCGTCGTCGACCGCGAAGGGCGGTGGAGATCAGGCTGACCAGGGTCACCGGATGGAAAGGACGTTCAAGAAACGTCACGTTGCCCAGCAATTTGCTCAACTGCGACGAGGGTCCCTGTTGGGATCCTCCGTGGTGGGTCAACAACACAATCGGCAGATCCGACCAGGCGGGCTGTTGATCCAGATACGCCAGCAGGGTTTCCAGATCCGGGCCCAGCAAGGCTTCGGACGCAATCAACAGCAACCCGGCACCGGGTTCGAGTTCGGTGCAAAGCGTTCTGAGGTCGGGAGTGATCAGGCCACCGTAGCCCGCTTCGTTGAGGATCATCAACGCAACCTGACTGTCGCGCCCGAGGGGGGCGAGGATCAACGCCCGTTCCGACAGTGGTACGGTGACTGTCACAAGAAATCGTCCTTAAGCAGCGGATTGCTCGCGCCGAGGTAGGTCGGTACGCCGCGCAGCACCCCCTGAAAGGCTTCCAGTGGTTCGCCGATGGTCATGCCTTTCGTGGAAATGCGGTATTCGCGAATGGTCGATTCATGGCTGCCGGTACGTTTCTTGATGATCGAGATGGCTCGGCGCACCTTGCCGATCGCTTCGAAGTAGCGCAGCAGAATTACGGTGTCGGCCAAATAGGTGATGTCCACCGGCGCCTGCATGTCGCCAACCAGACCGTGTTGGGCGACGGTCATGAAGGTCGCGGCGCCCTTGCGGTTCAAGTACAGCAACAGTTCGTGCATGTGCAGCACCAAGGCGTTTTCTTCCGGCATCGCGGCCTGATAACCGTTGATGCTGTCGATCACCACGGTCTTGATGTCTCTTTCATCGACGCAGCGCCGCACACGGTGGGAGAACTCGCCGGGGGACAGTTCGGCGGCGTCGACCTGTTCGATCAGCAGATTACCGGTGGCTCGCAGAGCCTTGAGGTCGATGCCGATGTTTTTCATGCGCTCGAACAGCTGCTCCAGCTCTTCATCAAAGATGAACAGCGC
Source organism: Pseudomonas sp. 22082 (assembly GCF_052046055.1). Classification (NCBI taxonomy): domain Bacteria; kingdom Pseudomonadati; phylum Pseudomonadota; class Gammaproteobacteria; order Pseudomonadales; family Pseudomonadaceae; genus Pseudomonas; species Pseudomonas sp. 22082. The sequence goes on along the minus strand of NZ_JBQEQB010000003.1, from coordinate 352,960 downwards.
GGCTTTTTCCCCGCGTGACACCGCTGCGGCCGCGAAGATCATCGAGATCAACGACTTGCCGGTGCCTGCCGGGCCCAGAATCAATGTGCTGGAGCCGGTTTCGATGCCGCCGCCCAAGAGCGCGTCCATCTCTTTTATGCCGCTGGACAGCTGCAGACGCGGGTAATCGCCCCGGTGCTCGGCCGCCACCAGACGCGGGAAAACATGCACGCCATCGCCCATGATGGTGAAGTCATGGTAGCCACCACGATATTTCTGGCCGCGATACTTGACCACCCTGACGCGTCGGCGTTCGGCGCCGTAGTTGGGCGTTAATTCCTCGAGCCGGATCACGCCGTGGGCAACGCTGTGCACGGTCTTGTCGAGGGATTCGGTGGTCAGGTCATCCAGCAGCAGCACCGTGGCGTCATAGCGCACGAAGTAATGCTTGATTGCCAGAATCTGTCGACGGTAGCGCAGGGAGCTTTGCGCGAGCAGGCGAATCTCTGAAAGGCTGTCGAGTACCACCCTGGTCGGCTTGAAGCGTTCGACCACCTCGAAAATCTGTTTGGTCGCCTCGCCCAGCTCCAGATCCGATGAATACAGGAGACTCTGCTGATGCTCGGCGTTGAGCAGGTTTTCCGGGGGAGTCAGCTCGAAAATTTCGATATTTTCGCCCAGCTCCCATCCGTGGGAGGCCGCGCCCTGACGCAGCTCATGCTCGGTTTCGGAGAGCGTAATGTACAAAGAGCGCTCACCGGCACGGGCGCCGGCCAGTAAAAAATGCAACGCGACCGTGGTTTTACCGGTTCCAGGCTCACCCTCCAGCAAGAAAACGTGACTGCGGGACAGGCCACCGGCGAGGATATCGTCCAGCCCTTCGATGCCGGTGGCGGCTTTTGCACTGATCAACGCGTTCGATGTAGACAAAAAATGCCCTCTCATGACTAGGGGAAACGAGGCAGCGGGCGCCGGACGCCGATTGGTACTGCTTGATTACTTGACCCTTTGCGGAGACTGCGGTTCCGAGTTTCTTGCCGGATGTGTCTGGAAGGCGGCTAGAGGCCTTGCTGCAACGAGGGATCGTCAGGGTTCATCTGCTCAAGCTGAGCCAACAGGATCTGCACATTCTGCAACTGACCGCTTTCTTTCCAGTAGTTGATCAGCAGCACCCGCGCCTTGCGGTCGGCAGGGTGACGCTGGACGATTTCCTGTAACTGCTTTTGCGCCGCTTCGAGTTCTTCGGCGCCATGCAGAGTGGTGGCGAGGTCGTAGCGGTAGTCCTTGTTGTCGGGCTCGAGCTCCACGGCTTTGGACAAACCGAGCAGGGCGTACTCGCGTTGATCGTGATGCAGCAGCCAGAGGCCCAGGGCATGTTGCAGATAAGCCGAATCGGGTTGGGCCTTCAATTGTCGGGCGAGCAACTGACGCGCGGCGTCGCTCTGGCCCTGGCGATCGAGTACTTCGATCTGCATCACCAACGCCGGCAGATTGCCGGGATCCAGGCGCAGGGTCTGCTCCAACGCTTGCTGCGCCTGCTTGAACTCCGCATTGTGCAGATACAGGCGCGCCAGTTGGGCATAGTTGGCGGCGCTTTCCGGCTGGCTCTTGAGCGCCTCTTCCCACATGTCGATGCCTTGCTGCAACGGCGCGAAATACAGGCCCAGTTGATCCGGAGACAAACCGAGCAGGGCGTTGATTGCAGCAAAGCGTACGGTTTGATCCTCATCATCGAGCAACGGGCCCAACAGCAAACTGCGCTGACCGCCAGGCACCAGGCCCGTCACGCTTTTGATTGCGGCCAGTCGAACGTCCGGCGATTCGTTTTGCAGATCGGCGTCCGCCAGTTTCAAGGCCTGCGGGCTCGGGTAGTTGGGCAGCTCGGCGTGCAGCCAGACACGCCGTTTGACCGACAGATCCGGGCGCCCCAGCTGTTGGTATAAAACCCGCGCAGCCCCCGGTTGACCAGCACGCGCGGCGGCCAGCGCTTCGCTGTAACCGTGTTTGATCGCTTCCGGCACAACCGGCGCAGTGCTGCGCAAAGACAGCCAGGCGACGATCAGGACCAGCGCAAGGCCGAGGCTGATGAGCAAATAGCGGCGAGACTGAGGCATGCGAATTTCCGAAACTTTCGTTTTGCAGCGGAGGTCGCAAGCTTCTGTCAGCTCGCGCCGTGAGTCAAACACTGTGCCTGATATGACCTACTACAAGTGCTGAAACGCCCTACGAGCTTTGTGGCTCCCGTAAACCATCAAATCCTTAATACAGTGACTACGCTTGCAGAAGTTGTTTCGACGAGGCTATCCATGCAGTCCCTGCTCATTTATTTCAAGGCGCTGATCCACCCCGGTCAGGCAGTGCTGCTGTTTGGTCTGCGCACCATCGTCGCCGGATTGCTGACCTTGTACCTGGCGTTTCTGTTCGATCTGGATCAACCGAAGTGGTCGATCATGGCCGTCGTTATCATCAGCCAGCCACTGGCCGGGATGGCGCTGGCACGCAGCTTCGGGCAAATCATCGGGACGACCCTTGGCGCGGTGGTGGCGGTGGTGCTGATGGCAATTTTTCCCCAGGCGCCGTTGCCGTTCATCACGACCCTGGCCTTATGGCTGGCGCTGTGCACGGCGGGCGGCACGCTACTGCGCTACACCAGTTCCCAGGCGTTCGTGCTTAGCGGATATACCGCTGTGGTAGTGGCGCTGCTGGCGATTCCGGATCAGGACGGCACCTTTTTGCTGGCGGTGACCCGGGTCACCGAAACCTTGTTGGCGGTAGCGTGCGTGTGCGTTGTCAGTCTGTTGACGGCGCGGCCCGAGGCGGTGTCGCGCAACTATTTTGCAAAGGTCGATCAGGTGATCAGGCTGGTTGCCACCCATGCCGCCGCTGTACTTCGCACCGAAGAAAGCGAAGCGGACTTTCAGCGCCGGCAAATGCAGTTGTTGGGGGAAATCAGCGCCCTTGAAGGCCTGCGCCGGCATTTGTATTTCGACGCCCCGCGTCTGCGCAGTGCCAACAATCTGGTGCTGTTGCTGGGTAATCAACTGATGCTGCTGACCTCACGCCTGACCGCGCTGCGTCACCAGCGGGAGCTGCTCACCGAGCGATGGGAGGGCGATCTGCCGCTGGAGATCCAGCAATTGCGTGCAGAAGAACTGGCACTGCTCGACCAGCTCGCACTGCAAGGGCGCTCATTGCCGGCCGATGCGCGGCACCAGTTCGTCGCGCTGCAACAGCAGTTCGAAGGGCTCGCCTACAGGGCCGAACAACTGACCGAAGACATGAGTGCAACCCTGCGTTCGCTGGCGTGGGCACTGCGCTGGGAGCAGGCGCGGCTGTTGCAGCAGCTGGAGCAGATTCTCGAACTGAGCGACGCGATACAGGAAGGACGCGAAGCCAGTTGCATGTTTCGTGGCCAGTCCAGCCCCTTGCACCTGGATTTCACCCTCGCGACGATGAATGCCATCCGCGCTTTCAGTGCGTTGCTGGTGGCTGGGCTGATCTGGATCGAGACCGCTTGGGACGGCGCGCGCGGCGGCATGATTCTGGTGGGGATTCTGTGTTCGTTGATGGCGACATTTCCGCGTCCCTTGATCGCTGCACAGAGTTACGCCCGAGGATTGGGACTGGCCTTGGTCGTCTCAGCGTTCTATCAATTCATGCTGGTCCCGGCGATCAGTGATTTCGAAATGCTGGCCTTGCTGCTCGCGCCTCTGCTGTATGTGATCGCGGTCGGACTGGCCAACCCGGCCACCACCGGTATCGGCATGGGCCTGGGGCTGTCGAGTTTCCTGATGCTCGGGCCGCAGAACGTCGGCTCCGGGCAGAACACCGCCATTCAATGGTTCGAATTTGCCGGAGCCTACGTGAGTGCGGCGATGCTGGCTCTGATTGTTTATGCCTGGATTTTCCCGTTCCGCCCGGCTCTGCGCATCCGGCGCTTTTACAACGAAGCGCGGGAGCAGGTCTACCAACTGACCAAGAGCCCGGCCACCGATGAACAGCAATTCGCCTTCGAAAGCCGCATGGTTGATCGCCTGACCTCGATGCTGGGCGTGTTGCCGGCCGACAACGAACGGGACATGCAGCGCCTGTATGAAATCAGCCTCGCCTGTGTAGCGCTGGGCGTGGCCATGCACCAGCTCAGGCAACAGGCGCAAAACAATGCTCTGCTTACGGACGATTTGCATAGGCAGCTGTCGACGGCATTGCGTCAGACCGGCCGTTTCGTCGCCGGCCGACCGGATGTACGCCTGACACCTTTACTGGCTACGCTGCATGCGCTCGGCGATGAGCTGGATGCCTTGCATGTCGCCACCCATGAGCACTTGTGGTCGGTATTTCGCATGCGCGTGGCCCTGTTGATCGTGGTGTCGTTTCTGGAACGACATGGCGAGCATTTGCAGCCCGACCGTTCTGAAGGAGAGCCCATTCTTGCCCATTGATTTCGAGATCGGCGGCGTTTACCTGCCGCCAATCGCTCAGGCCTTGTTGCTGGCCATACCGGTTTTTCTGCTGCTCGACTGGGGTTTGCGCCGGCTCGGCGTCCTGCGTTTTGTCTGGCATGAGGCGCTGTTCGAAGGCGCCCTTTATGCCTGTGTGTGCGCCGCACTGATTCTGCTGATGGGAGCCTGAAACCTTGAAGACGTTGCTCACTCGATTGACGACATTGGCGGTGGTGCTGCTGGCCATCGTGCTCGGCTGGTTTGCCTGGGAACATTACACCCGGGCCCCGTGGACTCGGGATGCGCGGGTGAGGGCGGATGTGGTGACACTCTCGGCGGATGTCTCGGGCCGCATCGTCACGCTGGCGGTGCAGGACAACCAGTATGTCGTCAAGGGCCAGTTGCTGCTGGAAATCGATCCGGCTCGCTACAGTCTGGCCGTCGAGCATGCGAAACGCTCGGTGGAGGTCTCCAAGGCTACGCTTGGGCAGTCGCAAGCGGCCATTGTCGCCAGCGAGGCATTGCTCAAACAACGCCAGAGTGAAGAGCGCCGGCGACGTACGCTCAAGCAAGGGTTCGCGATTTCCGGGGAAGAGTGGGAGAAGTCCAGCACCGATGTGGCGGTGGCCCAGGCCGATCTGTTGCGCAATCAGGCCAATCTCGGTCTCGCCGAAGCCAACGTGCAACTGGCGATTGCTGCATTGACCCAGGCTGAACTGGATCTGCAACGCACCCGCGTCGAAGCACCGGTCAGCGGTTATGTCACCAATCTGCTGACCCGGCAGGGGGATTACGCGGTAGCCGGCAGTGCCTTGCTGGCGCTGGTGGATAGCGACTCCTTTTACGTCAGCGGCTATTTCGAGGAAACCAAGCTGCCACGGATCGAGGAGGGCGACCGGGTGCGTATCGAACTGATGAGCGGGGAAAAATTTGGCGGCACCGTGCAAAGCATCGCCTTCGCCATTGCTGATCGGGAGAACGCGCCGGGCAGCCGATTGCTGGCCAACATCAACCCCAGCTACACCTGGGTGAAACTGGCGCAACGGGTGCCGGTGCGGATCGGCATCGATCCCGATTACGCGGGCAAGGACCGACTCAGAGCCGGTACCACCGCGACGGTCACGGTGCTGGAAAACCATGAAAGACAGAGACAAAAAAGCCCCGCGACCGAATGATACGCGGGGCAAAAAATTTGGTTGGTTGCGGCCAACCAAAGGAGCTCTTTAAAAAAACGATTACTTGCTGGCGACCGTTTCTGGCTGCCAACCGCCACCAAGGGCCTTGTAGATCGCGACGATGCCGCGATACAGATCCACTTCGGCCTGGGCCTGGCTGTCTTCAGCGTTCAAACGCTCACGCTGGGCGTCGAGCAGGACCAGGAAATCGGTGGTGCCTTCGCGGTAGCGGATTTCAGCCAGATCGGCAGCCTTGCGGCTCGATTCGCTCTGGCGGATCAGCGAGATCAACCGTTGCTGACGTTTGCCGTAATCACTGAAGGCGTTTTCCGACTCTTCCAGCGCCAGCAATACTTGCTGTTCGTAGGTCGCCAGTGCGCCTTCCGCATCGGCATCGGCGCCGCGCAGACGGGCCCGCACGCTGCCAAGGTCGAACGCCGCCCAGGTGATGCTCGGGCCCAGCGCCCAGGCGTTGGCCGCCGAGGAACCGATCTGCGAACCACGCCCGGCTGTCCAGCCGAGGAAACCGCTGAGGCTGACCCGTGGGAACAGGTCGGCCTTGGCCACACCGATACGCGCCGTGGCCGAAGCCAGTCTGCGCTCGGCGCTGAGGATGTCCGGACGACGCTGCAGCAGTTCGCCCGGATCACCGATCGGCAAGGCCTTGGCAATCGCCGGCAGGTCTTTCGGACTCAGGTCGACGGTCAGCTTGTCCGGACGCTCGCCCAGCAGGGTGGCGATGCGGTTTTTCTGCCGGGCCTGTTCTGCCTGCAGCTGCGGCACGCTGGCTTCGACCGATGCCAGACGTGCATCGGCACGTTCGACATCGAGCTGATCGCCAACGCCGGCGTCACGCAGGCTGATGGTGATCTTGCGCGATTCCTGCTGGTTGTTCAGGTTGGCCAGCGCGATCTTTTCCCGCAGTTGAGCACCGCGCAGTTGACCGTAAGCGTCCACCAGTTCGGCAATCATGGTGACTTGCAGTTGGTACAGATCGGCTTCGGCCGCTTGCTGGTCGGCGTCGCTCGCTTCCAGATTGCGCTGGATACGTCCGAACAGGTCCAGTTCCCAGGCCATGTCCAGGCCCAGGTCATAGCGTTCACTATTGACCCGATTGGTGGTCTGGCCCGGGATCTGACCTTTGGCCAGATCGCTGCTGGCGCGGCTGGTGATGGTCGGCATTGCATCGTTGCTGGCGTCGTCGCGGATCGCCCGGGCGGCTTTCCAGCGGGCGAATGCCACGCGCAGTTCACGGTTGCCTTGCAGCGATTGAGTCACCAACTGGTTAAGGGTCGGATCGTCGAACTGCTGCCACCAGATGCCTTCGAATTTCGAACGGTCGAAGTTCTTCTGGCCGGCGGCGCCGTCGGTGGCGGACGTAATGTTCGCCGCCTCCGTCGTCGGGGTCTTGTAGTCAGGGCCGACGGCGCAGGCACTCAGGGCCAGCACCAGCAGGCTCGGCAGGAAGACTTTCAGACTCATTGGTGCGCCTCCAGTGGCTTTTGAAGATTTTGCGCCTTGGCCGCTTTGCGAGCTTCGCTGCGCTCCACGAAGTTGCGGATCAGCACATAGAACACGGGGGTCAGCAGCAGACCGAAGAAGGTCACACCGAGCATCCCGGAGAACACCGCCACACCCATGGCATGACGCATCTCGGCACCGGCACCGCTGGAGAACACCAGTGGCACCACACCCATGATGAACGCGAACGAGGTCATCAGGATCGGCCGCAGACGCAGACGGCAGGCTTCCAGTACGGCGGCCAGCGGATCGAGGCCTTCTTCCTGCTTATCCTTGGCGAACTCGACGATCAGAATCGCGTTCTTGCACGCCAGGCCCACCAGTACGATCAGGCCGATCTGGGTGAAGATGTTGTTGTCGCCGCCAGAGATGATCACACCGGTGATGGCCGACAGCAGGGTCATCGGTACGATCAGGATCACCGCCAGTGGCAGGCTCCAGCTTTCGTATTGAGCCGCGAGCACCAGGAACGCCAGCAATACGCAGAGCGGGAACACGAACAGCGCTGTGTTACCGGACAGAATCTGCTGGTAGGTCAGGTCGGTCCACTCGTAGGTCATGCCGTTCGGAAGTTCATCCTTGAGCAGTTTCTCGATGGCTTTTTCGGCCTGGCCGGAGCTGTAGCCCGGGGCTGCTGCACCGTTGATTTCAGCGGTGATGAAGCCGTTGTAGTGCATCACACGATCCGGGCCCGAGGTGTCGCTGACCTTGATGAAGGTCGCCAGCGGGATCATTTCGCCCTTGTTGTTGCGTACTTTCAGCTGGCCGATCTGGTCGGACTCGAGGCGGAACTGCTGCTCGGCCTGAACGTTGACCTGATAGGTACGACCGAAGCGGTTGAAGTCGTTGGCATACAGCGAACCCAGGTAGATCTGCAGGGTGTCGAAGATGTCGCTGACGGCCACGCCGTGGGTCTTGGCTTTTTCCCGGTCGATGGCGGCATCGACCTGCGGCACGTTCACGGTGTAGCTGGTGAACAGGTTGGCCAGTTCCGGAACGTTATGGCTCTTGGCAATAATGTTCATGGTCTCCTTGTACAGCTCTTCGTAGCCCAGGTTGCCCCGGTCTTCGATTTGCAGGCGGAAACCACCGATGGTGCCCAGCCCCTGTACCGGCGGCGGCGGGAAGATCGCCATATAGGCTTCCTGAATCCCGGCGTACTGGCCGTTCAAGGCACCGGCAATCGCACCGGCGGACATGCTCGGGTCTTTACGCTCGTCGAACGGTTTCAGGGTCACGAACACGATGCCGGCGTTCGGGCTGTTGGTGAAGCCGTTGATCGACAGACCCGGGAACGCTACGGCGCTTTCCACGCCTGGCTGTTTCAGTGCCAGGTCGGACATGCGCTTGATGACGTCTTCGGTGCGGTCCAGGCTCGCGGCGTCCGGCAGTTGCGCGAAGGCCACCAGGTATTGCTTGTCCTGGCCGGGTACGAAGCCGGTCGGGGTGCTGGAGAAACCGAAGAAGGTCAGCACCATCAAGCCTGCGTACAGGAAGAGGGCGATGCCGCTGCCACGGATGACCCGGCGCACGGTACCGACGTAACCGTGACTGGCGCGGTCGAAGAAACGGTTGAACGGACGGAATAGCCAGCCACCGAAGATCTTGTCCAGCACTCGCGAGAACCGATCTTTCGGCGCGTCGTGGCCCTTGAGCAACACGGCGGCCAGTGCTGGTGACAGGGTCAGCGAGTTGAACGCCGAGATCACCGTAGAGATCGCGATGGTCAAAGCAAACTGCTTGTAGAACTGACCGGTCAGGCCCGAGATGAACGCGGCGGGTACGAACACCGCACACAGCACGAGCGCTGTCGCAATGATCGGGCCGGTCACTTCACCCATGGCCTTTTTGGTCGCATCGAAGGGGTTGAGCCCCAGTTCAATGTTCCGCTCGACGTTCTCCACCACCACGATGGCGTCGTCCACCACGATACCGATCGCCAGTACCAGGCCGAACAGCGACAGGGCGTTGAGCGAGAAGCCGAACAGGTGCATCACCGCAAACGTACCGATCAACGATACCGGCACCGCCACCAGCGGAATGATCGAGGCGCGCCAGGTCTGCAGGAACAGGATCACCACCAGAACCACGAGAATCAGTGCTTCGAAGAGGGTGTGAACCACCGCCTCGATGGAGCCGCGCACAAAGATCGTCGGGTCATAGACGATGCTGTAGTCCATGCCTTGCGGGAAGCTTTTCTTCAGCTCTTCCATCTTGCCGCGAACTTCGTTCGAGATTTCGATGGCGTTGGAGCCCGGACGCTGGAAGATCGGGATCGCTACGGCTGGCTGGTTGTTCAGCAACGAACGCAGGGCGTACTGACTGGAGCCCAGTTCGACGCGGGCGATGTCCTTCAGGCGAGTGATTTCACCGTTGTCGCCGGCGCGAATGACGATGTTCTCGAACTCTTCCTCGGAGACCAGACGGCCTTGAGTGTTGATCGACAGCTGGAAGCTTTGCGCAGTCGGGGCAGGGGGCGCGCCCAACTGGCCGGCGGCCACCTGACGGTTCTGTTCGCGAATGGCGGTCACCACATCAGTCGCGGTCAGATTGCGCGAAGCGGTCTTGTTCGGGTCGAGCCATACCCGCAGCGAGTAGTCGCCCATACCGAACAACTGCACGTCACCGACACCACCGAGGCGAGCGAGCTCATCCTTGATGTTGAGAATCGCGTAGTTGGACAGGTACAGCATGTCGTAGCGTTTGTCCGGCGAGGTCAAGTGCACAACCATGGTCAGGTCGGGCGAAGCCTTGTCGACGGTGATACCGATGCGCGTCACTTCTTCCGGAAGCTTCGGCTCGGTCCGGGTCACGCGGTTCTGCACCTGCACCTGCGCGTTGTCCAGGTCAGTACCCAGGGCGAAGGTGATGGTCAGGGTGATCTTGCCGTCAGCGGTGGATTGCGAGGACATGTACAGCATGTTCTCGACGCCGGTGATGGCTTGCTCCAGTGGAGCCGCCACGGTTTCACCGATGACTTTTGGGTTGGCGCCCGGGAAGTTGGCACGCACCACCACGGTCGGTGGCACGACTTCCGGGTATTCGCTGATCGGCAACTGGAACAGCGAAATCGCACCGGCGATCAGGATCAACAGCGACAGCACCGCTGCGAAGATCGGCCGTGAAATGAAGAATTGGGAAAAATTCATCGGAGTTGTCGTCCCTTAACCGCGTGGGGTCGCAGCAGCCAGTTTCACAACCGAACCCGGCGCGCCTTTGGCAGGTGCGACTTTGGGCAGGTTGCTGGCTTCCAGCGCTTGTCGTTGTTGAGCGAGAGCGGCAATGGTTTGCTCGCTGGCCATCGGGATCACTTCAGGCGTAACCGGGGAGCCAGGGCGAACCCGTTGCAGACCCTTGACGATGATCGTGTCGTCCTTGTTCAGGCCGCTGCGCACGATACGCAGGCCTTCGATCTTCGGACCGAGTTCAACGGCGCGGTAGACGGTCTTGTTGTCGCCATCCATCACCAGCACGAACTTCTTGCCGAGGTCGGTACCGACCGCTTCATCGTTGATCAACATGGCGTTGTAGGTGCCGCTGCCGACCAGTTTCAGACGTGCATACAGGCCCGGGGTGTAAGTGCCGTCGCTGTTGTCGAACACGGCGCGACCACGGATGGTGCCGGTTTTCGGGTTGACCTGGTTGTCGACGAAGTTCATTTGGCCCAGGTGCGGGTTGCCGTCTTCATTGGACAGGCCCATGTACACCGGGGTAGTGGCGCCGCGCTGACCCTGACGGGCGAGCTGGGTGTATTTGAGGAACACACGCTCGTCGGCGTCGAAGTAGGCGTAGACCTTGTCGGTGGACACAACGCTGGTCAGCGGGGTGGTGTCGGCGGTCACCAGGTTACCGGCGGTAATCTCGGCACGGCTGACGCGGCCACTGATTGGCGCAGTGACGCGGGTGAAGCTCAGGTTCAGCTTGGCCAGGTCCAGTTGCGCTTGCAGCGCGCCAACAGCCGCACGGGCTTCTTGTGCAGCGCTGGTACGCGAGTCGGCCAGTTCGGCGGAGATGGCGTTGCTGGTACGCAGACGCTCACCGCGTACGGCTTCGTTTTCACTGCGAGTGGCGTTGGCACGGGCCTGGGCAACCAGGGCTTCGAGGCGGCGGACCTCGGCCTGGAACGGACGCGGGTCGATCTGGAACAGCAGGTCGCCTTTCTTGACCAGAGCACCTTCGGTGAAGGCGACTTCGTCGATCTGGCCGGAGACCCGCGGACGGATTTCAACGGTTTCCGGCGCTTCGAGGCGTCCGGTGAATTCGTCCCACTCGTTGACCGGTTGTTCCAGCACCTTGGCCACGCTGACCTTGGCAGCAGGCATGGCCGCCGCGGTTTCCGGAGTCTTGCCGCAGGCGCTCATCACCAGCATGGCCAACAGAGCCAACGGGAAGCGCAAATGTTTGAGTGATTGTTCCATGGATGCATCCGCCAATGTATTGAAGATGGGCGGATGATGCTCGGCGGGTCGATAGCAAAACGAATCGAATGACACGAAGGTAACTATCATTCGGAATGATATAAGCCGAGCGAAAGCCCCCTAGCATGCGCCTTTCGTTAGGGGGCTATCAATTGGCTTGATGACAATTCTGTGTTGCGCGATCGGCAACTGTCGCGATGAAATTGCGCGGTGAGGATTACGCGCCGATTAAATGCCCGGCCGAAGTGACCAGGCCTTGGCGTCCCTCACGCTGAACGCTCAGCCCACGCTGATGTTTGCGTGCTGCGCAGATAGCGTGCGGGTGAGCTACCCAAGGTTTTGCGAAACATGCTGATGAAGGAACTGACGGATTCGTAGCCCAGCGCTTCCGCCGTCCTTTGTACTGATTGCCCCTCGGCCAGGTTTTGCAGCGCGACGATGATCTGCCATTGCTTGCGCCACTGGCCAAAAGTGAGCCCGGTTTCGGCTTTTATAAGCCGGGCCAGCGAGCGTTCGCTCATCGCCACCTGCTGTGCCCAACTGGCCATGGTGGCGCGGTCGGCGGGGTCCTGGGCCAAGGCCCGAGCGATCGCGCGCAGCGGTTTTGAGGCGGGCAGCGGCAGGTAAAGCTGTTCGGTCGGCGCCTGTTCAAGCTCTTCAAGCAGTACACCGGCCAGCCGCCAGGTGCGCGAGTCAGCAGGGTAATCCTGCGCCTGATCGCTCAGGTGCAGGATCAACTGCAGAATCAGCGGCGACAGCGCCAGAGTGCAGCAGTGATGGGGCATTGATGCGGCGCCGGGTTCGATGAACAGGAAACACACCTGACCATTGGCAGTAACGCGGTTGCTGTGCGAAATGCCACCGGGAATCCAGACGCCGAACCCTGACGGGACCATCCACACACCATCTTCTCCCGTACAGACAATGCCGCCGCGATACGCCACGACCAACTGGCCTTTGCGGTGCTTGTGTTCGGCGGACTCACTGTCGTTGCGCTGGGGTGCGAGCATCAAGGCGACGGCAGGTTGCGCGAGGTTGTCGTATTCGAATTGATCGACTTGCAAGAGGTGAGCTTCGGCCATGGGGGAGGTCGCCGGTTGTCTGGATTTGATTATCTTTTGGCAGTCTACTCAATATCGGCAAGCGCGGTGATTCCTTAGCATTTTCAACACGCCCGACACGGCCGGGCGAACGCTGAAAATCTGGATTCGGGTGCTTGCCATGCTTAATGAAGTTTCTATTGCCAACCTCTACTTTCCTCCGTTGTTCATATACCTCGGCGCGACATTTCTGGCCTACAGAGTCATTGATCGTGTAACCCGTCATTGGCTGGACAGCGTGTGGCACCCCGCGCTGGCACGTTTCTTCGTCTCGCTCATCGTTCTCTCGGCGCTGGTCGTCCATTACTGAGCGAGGGTCACCATGTCTATCGTCAAAATTCTCAAACCTGCCGCTACTCTCGTTCTGGGTTCATTGGCGCTGATGTTCTGCCTGCAACTCTGGCGCGCCTATGTACTGGCGCCCTGGACGCGGGACGGGCGCGTGAGTGCGCAGGTTGTGCGGATTGCACCGGAGGTGTCCGGGCAAATCAATCAATTGGTGGTCAGCGATAACCAATGGGTGGCCAAGGGCGATTTGCTGTATCGCATTGATGCGCGCTCTTATCGACTGGCACTGCAGCAGCGCATGGCGGAGTTGGCCGAATCACGCAGTGTGTTCGACCAACGCAACGCTCAATTCAAGCGTCGTGCACAACTGGCCGGGGCCATCGCTCGTGAAGAGGTCGATAACGCCGCGCGTGACCTGGCGGTGGCCCAATCGCGGCTGGACGCGGCACGCAGCCATCTTGCCCAGGCGCAACTCGACCTTGCGCGCACGACGATCCGTTCGCCGGTCGATGGCTACGTCACGCAACTGCGACTGCACCCGGGCGATTACGCAGAGGCTGGGCATACCAACCTGTTTGTGGTCGACGGTCACAGTTTCTGGATCACCGGTTATTTCGAGGAGACCAAGTTGCCGGGTGTGCGTATCGGTGCGCCGGTGTCGATCAAACTGATGGGCTTCGCGCCGTTGCTCGAAGGCCATGTCGCAAGCATGGGCAGGGGAATTGCGGACTCCAATGAGGTGCGCAACGACAGCGGTTTGCCCGAGGTGAGCCCGACCTTCAGCTGGATTCGCCTGGCCCAGCGTGTGCCGGTGCGCATTGAACTGGACAACGTACCGGAGGGCGTGGAGTTGGCAGCGGGCATGACCGCCAGCGTCGAAGTCACGCAGCCCGACGAGGTGCCGCGCTGGCGCCTCATCCATTGGTTGCAGGCATTTATGTGATGACCAGTCTGGTAATACGGCTGTTCGCGGCAATCCCCCGACCCTGGACGTCTGCCACTTTCGCCTACGTATCGCGCAGCGTCCTGGCGGCAGGATTGGCGCTGTGGCTCGGCTTTGAGCTGCATCTGGACTCGCCGTTCTCGGGCGCTTCCACGGTGTTGTTGCTGGTGCAGCCGGTACAAGGCGCGGTTCGCGGCAAGGGCTTCTACCGGATGCTGGGGACTTTGGCAGGTTTGTTCGCGGCTTGCGTCCTGACCGGGCTGTTCGCCCAACAGATGTTGCTGTTCTTGCTCGGCATCGGCCTGTGGCTGGGCTTGTGTGTGGCGGCGATGACCGTGTTGCGACATTACCAGGCCACCGCCGCCGTGGTGGCCGGATATACCGTCTGCCTCGCGTTGGGTCCGGCCATCGTCGCGCCGCAAAAGGCCTTCGAGCACATCGTGACCCGTGGCACAGCGGTGGCACTCGGCGTGCTTTGCCTGAGTCTGGTGGTCACGCTGTTCAGCTCGAGGACCATGGAGAACAAAGTCAGACGCACGCTCGCCGAGGTCTGTGCCCGCAGCGCCAGGCTGCTCGCGATGCGCCTCTCGGGCGAACAGCGCGCCGAGCGGTTTACACAGGCTCATGAGCTCGCCATCGATATCGGCAAAGTGGACGATCTGTTGGGGCTCGGACGCGGTGAGTCAGCGCTGCTTCGCGCGCGGCAATCGGCGATTCAGGCAGGGCTGGCGCATTTACACGCCGTGGTGCTCGACATGCATTACGACCGTTACCGTATGGAAACCGAGCCGCCGTTGCTCGTCCAAACAAGCGCAGCGTTGCTCGCGCTGAGTAACCGGATAAGCGCCGACGATGACGACTATCACGCCTGTGCCCAGACCGTGAGCCAGCTGCGTGTTCAGGTGGAGGCTTGCGCGGAGGCAACCCCCGGCGTACGACCATTCTGTGACCAACTGGACGAAAAACTGGCCGACCTGAGCGAAGCCTTGCAGCACTTTTCCAGCCTCGATCACCCTCGCCGGCAACCGGTAAGGCTCGTGAGTTTCCACCGCAACTACGCCGATGCCGCGCGCAACGGCTGCAGGGCATTGCTCGCCATACTGGCCGCCGGCGCCATCTGGTATTTCAGTGGCTGGGACCAGGGACCCACGCTGCTGGCGGTCGTTGGACCCTGCTGCACACTGCTGGCGACCGTTTCCGCGCCTGAACAAGGCATGGCCGGTTTTATCCGGGGTACGTTCTACGCCGTGGTCGCAGCTGCGCTGTGCAAGTTTCTGCTGCTGCCGCAGATCAACGATTTCCCTCTGTTGCTGCTGATGCTTGCGGCATTCTGGTCATTCGGGATTCATGCGACGAGCCAGCCTCGCCACGGGCTGCAAGGGGTTGCTTACCTGATCGGCTTCAACACCTTGGTGAGTACTGGCGGTACGGCGGTCTATGATTTCGCTGATTTTGCCAATCAGTCACTCGCCTGGTTCGTGGCCATGGCCGTCTGCCTGTTGGCGTTTCAGTTGATGCCGAGAGACAGAGCACGGGATATTCAAGCCCTGAAGCGCTCGATTCACAGGGGCATCCGGTCACTGCTGCGTCGTGCAGGCACTATCAATCACCCGCAATGGCAAGCGAAACAGCAACATCGGATCGTTACATTGAAAAATCTGCTTGGCACCGACACCACGCTTGATGACCGAGCTGGATGGCTGTCGCTGCAATTGAGCAAGCAATTGAACCGGATTCAACGGAGCACGGACGACATTGCCCCTGATTCTGCCGTCGCCCAATGTGCGCGGGCCGGCATTCGGCGGATGGCTCGATGCGCGGGTGAACCGGGGATCAATGCGGTACAGGCACGGCGCACAGCAAAAGCGATGAACCGGCTCGGTGCGGAACATCTGGCGATTGTTTACAAAGAGCTCGCCTGGCTGCTGGAGCAATACGCACTCATCGCGAGTCCCGTTATACGCAGGAAGCAACCAGCGAACTTTCGCTCTAACATGACTTGATATTCATACCTCGATGTTTGGCCAATCCCGGACCCTTTGTTTATGAGAGATCTGCCCCCGACCGCAACCTTGCGTGCTTTCGAAGTGTCTACCCGGCACCCGACGTTCACAGCCGCTGCGCAGGAATTGCATGTGACCCAAAGCGCGGTCAGCCATCAGCTGCGGCATCTGGAAGAACTTTGGGGCCTGCAGCTGTTTGAGCGGGGCAAGTCGTTAAGCCTTACGCCCGCGGGCGCTACCCTGGCGCCGATTGTGCGCGAGTTCTTCATGAGCCTTGAGGCGACGCTGGCCGACTTGCGTGAGCAAAAGGGCAGGGTCCGGCTCAGCGTCAGCACGACCTATTCCTTTGCGTTGAAATGGTTGCTGCCACGCTTGCCGAGCCTGGCCCGCCAGCACCCGGAACTGTTGGTGTCGCTGGATACCACGGACAAGGTCATCCATTTCGCCAGCAGCGAAGCCGATGTCGCGATCCGCTTGGGCAAGGGCAACTATCCCGGTCTGTATTCACAGTTTTTGTTCGGTGAGCAGGTTTTCCCGGTGGCCAGCCCCGAACTGCTGCAACGCGTCGGAATGCCGAGCAGTCCCGCCGATTTGTTGCAGTTGCCGCTGCTGGCTCGTGACGGCGCCGAACTGGCGCCGAAATGGGAAGCGTGGTTCCAGTCCGTCGGGCTGGCATTTTTGCCGCTACGGGAAAGCGTCAGGTTTGGCGATACCAATATGACGGTGGAGGCGGCTTTGCTCGGCCATGGCATTGCCCTGGTACGCAGCGGGCATGTCGAGAAGGAAATCGGCGATGGCCGTCTGGTGCGGCTGTTCGATGTGCCTTTTCAGTCACCGCTCGCCTATTACTTCGTTTGCCCCAAGGGCGTTGAGACGCAGCCGCACATTGAGAGTTTTCGCGAGTGGTTGCTCGGTGAGGCGCTCAAAGTGCAAGGCGGGCAGATTTGAGGCATGAAGAATCGCTCATGGTGCAATGAGAAGCCTTCTCTGTAATCCGGCCGTTCGGGCTGCCTAAAATGGCCAATGCCTACTCATCTCGTCCTCCTTGTCCTGTTCGCCGCGCTGCTGCACGCCGGCTGGAATGCATTGCTGCGCGGCGGTGCCGATCGGCTCTGGTCGATGACGGTGATGTGCGTTGCAATCGCCATAGTCTGTGCAGTTGCCGCGATGTTCATGGTGGCGCCTGCGCCTCAGAGCTGGGGGTATGCGCTGCTGTCGGCATTGCTGCACGTTGGCTACAACCTGTTTCTGGTGCGCAGTTACCGGGTCGGCGATCTGGGACAGATTTATCCGATTTCGCGCGGTTCATCACCCGCGTTGATTACGCTCGGCGCCGCGTTGTTTGCCGGCGAAACCATCACCCCGGGCGAAATGCTCGGCATTGCGCTGGTGTCAGGCGGCATCATTTCGCTGGCTTTCCGGGGACGCAGCCTGTCGGTGCCCAGCCTGCCTTACGCATTGGGAACCGGTTGCTTTATCGCGGCTTATAGCGTGGTCGACGGCATTGGCGCGCGGCTGTCCGGTGCGCCGCTGGCCTACACGGTGTGGATGAGTGCCTTGTGGGGCGTGCTGATGCCGGTGGTCTACATCGGTCTGCGCGATGCCCGCAGCCTGTTTTCGATTCGGCCCGGTATGTTCGCTGCGGCAATGGGCGGGCTGGTTTCTCTGCTTGCCTACGCAATCGTTATCTACGCGATGAACGAAGCCCCGCTGGGCGCGGTGTCAGCCCTGCGTGAAACCAGCGTGCTGTTCGCGGCGTTGCTTGGCTACCTGTTCCTCGGTGAAACACTTACCGTCCGCCGGATGCTGGCCTGTGTGGTGATCGCCAGCGGCGCGATCATCATCGGCTGACTCGGCATCATCTGCTAAGGAGTAGTTTCATGGTTAACGTCTCGCAAGCTCCGCTGATTCTGATCACGGGTGGCAGTCGTGGAGTAGGCGCCGCCACCGCCCGACTCGCCGCTGCACAAGGCTACGACGTCGCGATCAGTTACGTTGCCAATGAGTCCGCCGCGTTGGCGGTGGCGGCAGATGTCGAAGCGCTGGGGCGCAAGGCGTTGGCGATGCGCGCCGACAGTGCCGATCCCGAGCAGGTCGCGAGTCTTTTTACCGCGATCGACCGCACGTTCGGGCGCATCGATGTCCTGGTCAATAACGCTGGCGTGCTGGCGCAACAGTCACGCCTGGAGGACCTGGGCTTCGCCCGCATGCAACGCATCTTTGCGGTCAATGCTCTCGGGCCGATACTGTGCGCCCAACAGGCCGTGAAGCGCATGTCCCTGCGGCACGGCGGTGCGGGCGGCGTGGTGATCAATGTGTCGTCGGCCTCGGCGCGTCTGGGCAGTCCGAATGAATATGTCGACTACGCAGCATCGAAAGGCGCACTGGAAACGTTCACCATCGGGTTCGCCAAAGAGGTGGCCCGTGAGGGCATTCGCGTCAACTGTATCCGCCCGGGGCACATCTATACCGACATGCACGCCAGCGGCGGCGAGCCGGGGCGGGTCGATCGGGTCAAGGACTCGATCCCGATGGGGCGTGGCGGGCAGCCGGAGGAAGTGGCGCGGGCCATTTTGTGGCTGGCTGGTGCAGAGGCATCATTTGTTACCGGTACATTCCTCGACGTAACGGGTGGTAAATGAGTCAGAGGCACGGATCGTCGACTCCTTGCGCTCGACTTCAAGTAATCGCGGGCTGCCTCGCCTTGCGACTCAAGCCCGGTGTCCTGCCCGTAATGCGCTTGAATGCACGACTGAACGCAGCCTGGGAGGTATAACCCAAACGCTGCGCCACCTCTTCGATCGGCAGCCTTTCGAGCGTCAGCCACTGGCTTGCAAGCCGCATCCGCAGTTCGGTCACGTAGCGCAGTGGAGTCATGCCAATCGTGACCTGGAAGCGCTCCGCAAATACAGAGCGCGAGGTATTGCAATGCTCTGCCAACTGCGCAACGGTCCATTCGCGGCCCGGTTGTTGGTGGAGCGCAAGCAATGCACCGGCCAAGCGTGGATCGCGTAAGGCGGCGATCAGCCCGGAAGCATTGCCGCAGGCGCACTCCACCCAGCCGCGAACGACCATGGCGGCCACCACGTCGGCCAACCGCGCGAGGATACCGGCGAAGCCGACACGGGCGGCGCTGACCTCCCGTTCCATAGTGGTCAGGATCGGCACCAGCCCGGGGTAACGCTGGCCACCGGCATCAATCAGCATCAGGCCAGGCATCAGCCGGCCAAGGCCATGGATACTGCCCAGTTCGAACTCCATGCAACCACTGAACAAAAGAGTGCTCGGCGTTGGGCTGGCATCGGCTCCGGTATCCACCGTGCTGACGGTGTCACCCAAGGTTTCGCCGTCTAGACCGTCGATGTCTTGAACAGGCGCGTCCGGATGGGAAAACAGTTGATGAGCCGCGCCATGGGAGATGAACACGGCGTTGCCGGCAGACAGCGCGTACCTGTTGCCGTCCTCCATTCGCAATTCCGCATTGCCGACGGCCATAAAGTGGAACCAGGCGTGCCCAGGTTTTTCCGCGAAGCTCAATCCGAACGTTGGACCCGCCTGGATACGCCGGTATTCAACGCCTCGCAGGCGCATGCCACGCAACAGCTCGTTGATGAGGTCCGAGGAAAGAGCAAACTGGTCTGCAGACATCGTTCAGGGGGTTTTGATCAAAAAGTAGAGACTTTGGATCATAGATCATCCAGTTTTCAGCGCCTAGACTCGGCTCGCAATGAACATTGGGAGATCCGTGCAATGAATGAATGTGTATGTAACGCCGTATCCGACCGCCATTGCGGCGCCGGTGCGGATGTAGAGCCTGCGACGCCCGCGTGGATGGCCGTCTTCTCATTGGCAATGGGTGTGTTCGGGTTACTCACCGCTGAGTACCTTCCCGCGAGTTTGTTGACGCTGATGGCTACCGAACTGGGAGTGTCCGAAGCGCTGGCTGGCCAGGCGGTGACGGTAACAGCCGTGGTGGCGCTGTTCGCTGGCTTGTTGGTGCCAGGTCTGACCCGCAGCATCGACCGACGTTGGGTGTTGCTGGGCTTTTCCACGTTGATGGTCGCCTCGAATCTGTTGGTCGCCGTTTCTTCCAGCTTCGTGGTGCTGTTGTTGATGCGCATCTTGCTGGGTATTGCCCTTGGCGGGTTCTGGAGCATGGCGGCAGCGGTAGCGATGCGCCTGGTGCCGAATGCTCTGTTGCCTCGGGCGTTGTCGATCATTTTCAGCGGCATAGCCATAGGGACGGTCGTGGCAGTGCCGCTGGGCAGTTATCTGGGTGGGTTATATGGTTGGCGCAGCGCGTTCCTGGCAGCGGCGGCGGTAGGCATGGTGACCCTGGCTTTCCAGTCGCTCACTCTGCCGCGCCTCGCGCCGCGCCGGCCGGCAAGACTGCGCACCGTTCTGGAGGTATTGCAGCGTCCGGGCATCGCCATGGGCATGTTCGGTTGTGTACTGGTGCACAGCGGGCATTTTGCGATGTTCACTTATGTTCGGCCATTCCTTGAAGGGACTACCGGCATCGGCCCGCAAGGGTTGTCGCTGATGCTGCTGGGCTTCGGTGTGGCGAACTTCGTCGGCACATTGTTAGCCGGGAGGCTGCTGGAGCGCCACCCGCTGGCCACTCTGGTGTTGATGCCCGCGCTGGTCGGCGTCGCAGCACTGGCGTTGGTGCTGTTGCCGACGTCGGTGCCGGGGCAGGCGGTATTGCTGGCGATCTGGGGGCTGGCCTTTGGTGGTGTGCCGGTGGCGTGGTCGAACTGGGTCGCCAATGCGGTACCTGATCAGGCGGAAAGCGCCGGAGGCATGGTGGTGGCCTCTGTGCAGTCCGCTATCGCAACAGGCGCGGCCGCTGGCGGTGCGGTATTCAGCCTCGGTGGCAGCGCAGGCGTATTCGTCGCAGCGGCCGCGCTGATGCTACTGGCCGCGTTGCTGATTGCGCTGCGGGTCCGCGTCCCTTCTGGCCATGACGTTCGCCAGGCCAAACCCGCGTTGCACCTTTGATCCGGTTTGCCAAACCGTTTCGAACGCGTTCGTAATCAGGAGATACAACAGAATACGATGTCTCACGGAGCGATTTATGGAATCTTGATACCCAACGCATTCAACGATGGCGTATCCATCCGGCCATTCACGGTCAGCCCACTGTCCATCTGAAAGGCCATCAACGCACCACGTGTCGCCTTGCCCATCACCCCATCAATGGTGCCTTGGTAATACTGGCGCACCATCAGCGCGGTCTGCACACGGGTGACCAGGTTGCTTTTCTGCTCATTGGTCGCGCGGCTCTTTGAAGTGCTCGAACTTGTCCCGCTGGTAGTGCCAGACGACTGATAAAGGCTGTTGCTGCTTGACGTGCTGCTCGAAGCACTCGGCGCGCTGTAGCTTCGGGTACTGGTAGCGGGTGGGCTGTAGTAGCGAGGTGCGCTATAGCCACTCGAGCCGCTGTAGTGAGAACTGTGCGAACTGTGGGATCGGTGCGAACTGTGCGAGCGATGTGCCGCATAGATGTTGACGGTGTCTGGCGCATTGAGCGTATCGGCAAATACCGGGGGCTGTAGCTTGTCTTTGGGTTGCCAGTTCGCATCGGCGAGCGACAGATGGCCCGCCTGTGCCAGGGTGGTACCTGCCATTGGCAGCAAGCTGATCCCACTGATCAGGACTTTCCAGCGGTCGAGCAATTTCACTGTGCACTCCTTGCATAGGCGCTAAAGGCCTCGGTCGATAGTAGTTGGACGCCGCGGCTCTGCCAGCGGTCAGTGTGGGATCTGAAGAAGCCAGAGCAATGTTTGACGGCAGCGCATTGCTGGCAGGTATCGATGAACAGGTTCTTCCAGTCCGAGATGCTTTGGCGGGCGAAACGCGAGAGGTGGGCCGGGATCAGGCACAGGGGCAAGTTGTAGATCGAAACCGGCACTCCGCGGTTGAACAGGAAATACACGGCCTGGCTCAACGACTCTTGATAGTCCAGCGGGTCAACCCATAGTTCTTCGTAGTTCTTCCTGGCCAGGCCGGTACTTTCGATACCCATCAGCGCAACATGCCGCACGAAGGGCAGGTTCCTGAACACGTAGTGGGCGAGTTCGGGCAAGCGTGGCGTGGTCAGGCGATTGAGCACCACGCGTATCTCGATGATCTGGTTTGCGCGCGCCAGGTTGTAAAGACCTTGCAGGGTTTCGCTGAACGCGCCTGGAGCCTGCACCACATGGTCATGGTCTTCGGCATTGTCGGCATACAGCGGGATGCCCCAGCTCAACTGAGGGTGGCCGATGGCAGAGAGCGCTGCGATCCAGCTCGGGTCTTGGAACAGACGCCCGTTGCTGAGCACATGAATGGGTTTCTGCGGCAAAACGGCTTTGCACTTGGCCAGGATTTCGAGCAGGCCGTCGCGATAAAGCGTTGGTTCTCCGCCGCTGATTCCCAGATTTTCCTCGCCCGGGTCCATCAGGTCGATCAGCCGTAGGTTCTCCTCGATGTGCCAACGGTCATCGATATCTTTGGGCGGCTGCGAGCACATCAGACAGAGGCTATTGCAACGATCGGTCATGAACAGCAGGTTGCTGTCTGAGCCTCGTCGATAGAGCACTCGCACCATCGCGTTGCCTGGTGTGATGGCAATGACATCGCCGGGCTGCACGACATCCGCATCTTTAGGGGTGTGCAGGTGTGGCCGCGCGCTGTCGAAGTCGCCAATCAATGGCTCCGGGATCAGGAATCCACCCACTGGTAATGAGAGCAGATGCGGGTTCCGTAGCCGTTCTTCGTTTGGCAGCCAAAGCAGCAGGTCACCGAACTCAGCGCTTCCGGCACAAACAGCCAGGCCTTGTTCGATGAACTCATCCAGAGTGATGACCTTGAGCAGTTTCGGCTCATTCAGGTGATGGATTTCGAAGTGGGTATCTTTGCGCAGCATCGCCATCAGCCCCTGTAACCCGGGAACCGGACATCGTTGTAAGAGCGCCTGTTCAACCAAGACAGCAACACTCTCTGCACGTTGTCGTCGCCATCGCAAAGCAGGCCGAAAAGATGCTTCAGCAGCCCCATGTTCTTCTTGCAGAAGCTGCTGAACACTCGGTGTCCGATCGGGTCAGCTTGGCGGGCATAGTGTTCGACGGGATCAGCACCACAGTACGGGACAAGTGCGCAATCGGAGCAGCCCGGCAGCGCCTCTGCTACACCACTGGCGAGCAACGCATTCATAACGGGCGATGCGAGTAATTCAGACAAGGGTTGCTGCACGGTGCCGAGCCTCAAGCCGTCTTCACCCATCTCCAGCAACATTCGGGCTTCGTCCGAGGGATAGACGTAACCATCATAGTTGTAGACCAGCGCCGCAGTGCCTGCGCCAGTGGGGGAGCGCAGGTCTACATAGCCGGAGGAGAAGGGTGTCAGGATATTCTTCAGCAACAAGCTCGTATAACTCTCTGAGAGGTATACGCCCTGTTGGTTGATATGCAGCAAATAGGCCAGCGCCTTCTTGTAGAAGGCCAGGTATCGCTCAATAGGGTAATCAAGTCGATGGGCACTCTTGGTGGCAAACCCATAAGGGCTCAGAGGCCGAAGCGAGATGCTGGAGAAGCCCTGGCTTACATACTCATCGATGATCGCTTCAGGTTGTTCGAGGCTTCTTGAAGTCAGCGTGGTCAGCGCGGAAACTGCATCATGGCCAAGGCGCTCACGGACCCACTGGATGCCTTTTACAGTGCGTTCGTAGGAGTCTCGTGACGGGGTAGGGCGGTTGGCATTGTGCAAGGGCGCCGGCCCATCGAGCGAGGTCGAAAACTGGATGCGATTTTGTTCTGCGAAATCGAGTATTTCCTCCGTCAGGTGGTGCAGCGTGGTGGTGATGACGAACTGGATATCCCGTTGTTCGACCACGTTCCGTTCAACGACCCATTCGACAATCTGGCGGACGCGCTCGAAGGCCAGAAGCGGCTCGCCACCCTGAAACTCCACAGTCAGGGCGGGAGCGTTCGATTCGAACAGGCGATCGACCGCCGCCAGTGCATCCGCTTCCGACAGGTCGTGGCCGGATCCTCCCAGAGGGGCCCGCGACACCTGGCAGTACAGGCAGGTGTGGTTGCAGCGCAATGTAACCACGAACAAGTGCAGTACAGGGCCCTGGAAGATGAAGTCCTTGCGGCTGCGATACTGCGCGGCCATTTCCGGGAACGGGTCGTGGCGGCCTGGTTCGTAGATGAAGTGGCGGGCCAGCAGGTCCTTGTAAAAAGGCGTACTTGCTTGAACGTCGAAGTAACTGAGGGCTCGTAATTGCGCGTCGTTCACGTGCATGTACTCACCGGTATCGGAGGTGAGTAGGATGTCACGGTCATGTCCCGTGTTCATGCGCATGAAACGAAAAGGCAGCAAGCGGTAGTGCTTGGCGTCTGTCGCAATCAGTGTCACTGCGAAACCCCACATCCAGCGAGCGCGGCTCGGGCCAGGACTTCGCGCAGCCCTGCTGTTTCGCGGTTGATATGGTCGCGGAGGGCGAAGTCGTTCAGATGCTGAAGGATCAGCGAGTGAGCCTGCTCCGGGGAAAGCGTTAGCCTTGCTTCAGCGGGGTGGGCCGTGAGGCTTATCTGATTGGCTTCAATACCGACCTGGATCGTGACAGTGTCGGCCAGGGAATAAGCGGCGCGTTGCACCACGCTGAGCGGGTAGGCTGCGTTGTCGAGTTTCAGCGTGACTGGCCATGTCATCGGAACCGGTCCTTCAAATCCGTTGGGAACGTGTGGATATTGCCGGTTTCCGAGGCATTGTGCCATCATAATTTTTTACATTTGCACGCATTTGTCCAGCGTGGTGGGTGGTGCGCTAACTACGGCTCGGAATGATACGGGGTAGGGTCGAGGGTTCATATCTCCCTCAGTCAACCCATCCTCATCTATAGCCTGCTTGGCCTTCAGGCTGGGGGCATCCTTTTCAACCCATCCAAAGCATGTCCTCAGATATGCCCCCAATGTAGCAATCCATTGGAAGTGAATGGAGCTCCATGGTTTGTGGAAAGGCAGAAATGATCAGCCGAACAGCCTATCAGGCGGCGCCTAAAGACTATCCGGATCCCCGAAAAACATTTTGACTGGGCTCTAGGACAGTACTTTCAGCTTGTAAAAATCTATTTATGCCCCCAGTCATGCCCCCAGTTGCGCTGAGTGTGCAAGCGATCGCGATTTGCGACTTCTGGCGCGGACCTCGGTGGCCATGGCTGGCATTCAGTGCACCCCCGTATACCGGATGACCAATCCGAATCCGGCAAATCCTTGGTGGTTCGATGAGTCGAAATCCTTATTCGAAGTTGCCCGGGCTATCTTTCAGCACCTGTCCTGAAATAAGTTGGCTGGCAGAGTGGGGGGCTAGAGGGAGCGTCTCACCTTCGTTGTTCTTGGGCAGTCATGTCTGTGTCTTGGATCGCTGATCAGTCATCAGGCAAGTGCAACTGCACGTCCATGGCGTCATGAAGGAGTCGGACGACCTCGATCACCTCGTCATTTGCTACACGATAAAATACAACGTGGCGTGGGCTTTTGACCGTCCCATGGGGATGTTTGGCCTGCTGGCATGAATAGGAGAGATGATAACTGCGAAGGCCCGGTGCAACCTCACCGCGCTCGTGGCTGCCAATGCGATAAGGCGTGTCGGCAAGCGCTTGCAGCGCCGCGAGGATTAGCGCCTGGTAGCGCTGGCGTGCTTGATCGCCGAACTGCGTCTGGGAGAGCCTGAGGATGTCGACAATGTCGGCGCGCGCCGCGTTGGAAATCCGATGCTGCGGCATGTTCAGTGTTTCTCGCTCGCGAGAGTGGTGGCCTCCAGGCTCAAGCCCTCTAGGTAAAGCTCCAAATATCCTTCGTTCAATTGAGTAAAGCGCCCGTGTTCAAGATCCATGATGCCGATCGAGGTCGCCAGACGCAGCGCCTCAATTTTGGCAGTGTCTTCGGCGACGCGCTGCTCCAGTAAACGCAAACCTTCTCGCATCACTTCGCTGGCATTTTGATAACGGCCGGACTGGACCAGGTCCTGGATAACCTGTTCTTGGTGAGGGGTGAGCACAACGTTTCGCGTCGCCATCATTAGCTCCAACTCTGGGCAAACATATTGTTTCGATCGTTGGCATATTATGCCATTTTACATAAAAGCAGGGAGTTTAGGATTTGTATCTGACGAACTGTAAAGTGTGGGGTCATCCTTTGCGCCGAACAGATGGCCCGGACTGTAAGCGCACAAAGTCCAAGCAAGGCTGTCGCATGCGGGACGTCGTGGACAGCTTAATTAGTGTGGGCCTCGGGCCTTCAGTTTTGCCAAACCTTGTTTGATGTGTCCGGCGTTCTCTCCAATCGTTTGTAGCGCGCCGCGGATATTGTCGCCTGTGTCCGTCGTACCCTTGCGCTCAATCCACAACGTCAACTCCATCACCGCCGCCTCTAAGGCGAGCTGGTTTTGGTACAGACGCTCAAGGACATCAGGCAGTGAATATTCAGTGGGCATTGTTTCGACTCCAATGAAGGAGCCGAAAGCGTAGCAGCGGGGGAGGCGGATGTCCTGAGCCACCCGTGAGTTAAGTGCATGAAACGGTTTAGAGTGAGGGCCAGCATTCGCCAAAAACTGCCGTTGCGACAGGCAGCAGACGGCCAAAAGTGGACGTTTGTCCCATTGAACCTAGTGAAACCTAGAATTGTGCTGATTTTCTAATAGTTACTCACAGAAAATTTAGTGGCGAGGAGCTGCTACACGCCCATGTTAACGCCAGGGTAAGTTTTTATGAGGTGACGAGTGTTATAAATATTCTATGATAAATGCAATTTCACCGTTGGCAGTACCCGGTCGGATGCCTGTCGAAGAGCCGGCGCTCAAGGGGGCGCGAACATACTTGGCCGATAGTGGGATGTTGAAACTACCCCCACTAGATGAATAGGTTTTAAATGGGTACTTTTTGTCAAGCACCATCGGCGTCCCAGAAGTATCATTAATCTGTATAGCGGCGCCTATAGCTGTCGACTGCGGATTTAGCGCAATTATTCCTTGACGAGCATCGAGCGCCGGGCTGGATGCGACCGGAGTCAAACTGTAGGTAACGCCATTAATACCTTCGGGACAACGATTCAAGGGAATCTGAAAATCTGTGACCGTAGCTAATCCTGCGTCCGAAATGAGTGCGCTGATTACTTCACGACCCATTGTGACCTTGACGTCGGGTGTCTCACATGACAGTGTTTGGATAACAAAATTATTCATGTGGAGCGTCATAGGAATCAACCCTTGGCCGACTTTCCAGCTCGCCAATAAGCCACCTGGTCCACCGATTAGGGTACCATTTTTTATGGGCCCTATTTTTATCAGCTTTAGCTGATGGTAATCCGTAATTCCATATTCTCCCTTAACCCAAAGCGAACTTGGCCATCCATATAGAGCAGTAGGCACAGCACCGACGAACCATTGAAACGCTACACCAGAATTACCAATTCTGAATGTATACGTGTTTCCGACCTCAGCGCTGCCTGAAACTACTCCCGTAAGAAAACTTTCTGAGCATCTATACTTGGCTTCAAGATAACCAAAGGACAAATTCGGAGACTCGTAAATAATTCCGCCAATAGGAAAGTCGTCCGGAACACTCATTGTGGACGGCACTTTAAAGATGATTTGCTTGGAGTCATTCCCAGGAAGAAACGAACAATCAGCGTACGACACGGCACTATTCATAAGTGCGGCTAATAAAAAAAACCAGAATCGTTTTGACATGATGGCCTCAGCTAAGCAGTAGAGTAGATAGGGTAATTTGCATTCGCAATATTACTTATTTCAATTCCAGACTTGCAGAGATGGATCAAGGTTCAGGTGGTGTTGTCTTATCTTGGCAGGCGGTGAAAGGGCGAGCGCGGCAATCCGCGAACTGCTTCTGATAGAATTTAAGTAACATTTCCGCATCGTTTTCACGAATGTCACGCAGCCGGAAGAAGTCATCACGATTGAACTGGCGTTCTATTATATTAATGTTCTGAACAATTATCCCCTATGTGCGCCTTCAACATCTTCAGCATAGGGCGACTCAACCAGTAGTTTCAATTCGACCCCCTTCACTGCTGCTTCGGCCTCCCCATCTTCCTGGAAGCATCGAGATCGGCTTCAAACTTTAGTATTTCGCACAACCGCATCAGTTTTGCTTCCGAAAGCACTTGAATTAGCTTGCTTCTCTATCACTAAAAGATTTTAAATTCATTCTAGAGATAGAACAGGTTGATCTCTTTAGGAAATGTCTCAATTAGCTTGAATGGTTAACTGTCTCCTAGCGTGAAGCCATGCTTGCAGATAAGATCTTTAAATCAGACAATTCTTATTTACAGGTGATTCGTAAGTGCTGAGAATTATCATGTGCGACTACTTAGTCGGAAATAATACAGTCTGCGTCCAATGAATTAATAATAAGTATCCGAATTTTTCCAATATATTTTTGGTGTTTTTTATATCTAGAAGTCTGCCACATTTTCTGAGTGGCTTTTGCGCTCGTACTTGAATTAATTAAGTGTATGAATGCAAGTCGCGATGCGCAAGCATGGTGTCGCGCCTGCACCAAATAATGCGCAAAATTTCACCTACCCGCTGAGCAATTTTTCAATTTTATGCCAAAATCCACAGGCTCCTAGGCGCTTCCCGGTAATATACCAACGGCGCTGAGGGTATAAGTGCCCATTCGGACAGTGATATCCGGTGCTTCGCAGTTTGGCAGTATGAGGGCGGTTCCATTGGACTGGAATGATAATGGAACGACTTCTCCAATCTGAAATTAACCGAGAACACCAGCAGGAATTATCGTGTGATAGTGCTCCTGGTGTGGTGTTTCCTACATTATTCTTGATGCCCCGAGTATAATTTGTCGTGCATTCAATAGAACTATTGGTTGGCCCCAATAAAATGTCAGGAGATTTAAGTGTCACAGTTCCAACTGGAGCGTCGAGGGGTATGGAAAGAGTTGAAGTGATCACATAATTTACTGGGCTTTGTTGGTGTCCTTCGACAAACGAACAAACTGCCAAGGCATTGAAGGACCAACTTAGCAATACCAAGAAGGCGATAGTTTTTTTTAATTCCCGCAGAATATTATCTCAATTAAATAAAGGTGCGCTTGTGTGAGATAAACCAGAAAGGGGCGCGAAGTTGTCAGGAATGAGAACAGGCTCATTTTCTTAGCATGTGATAGGCGGTAGCAGTCGGAGGATTTAAAATTTTGCCTGGGCGTGGGCCTACACAATGTTCGGTTTTGATTTTGATTAGTCGTCCGACACCTCGACCTAGGGTGGCATTCTCGTCCAAATGGATACCTCGTCCGTGAAATCGGAGGGGGATATCAGATTCAGTCGAGCCTCCCTCGCTCAGTTTTCCGTAACACGCATCATGGTAGGTTTTTTGCATGTACACTGAGTGGCGCAATGCCATTAAAGATCTTGATGCGACGGGCGATATGGTGGTTAACAACCACGGAGGTTCCCGATGAATATTCAACGTCAGCTCATGATTGCTTGCTTTCTCCTGATAGGCGTGGAAGCTGCCAATGCTCAGCAATCAGAATCTGTTAATGGAGTCATTCGATTTCGGGGGAATATCGTCGAATCGAGCTGCATGGCGGGAGGAGCTAGTGAATCCTTCGTGGATCTGGTGGAGTGCCCCCAGGCCAATACGGGCCAAGTCATCAGCGTGCGAAATGTCAGCCTTGTAGATTCAAATGCGAATAACCCGCAGACGAATGTAACTGCGCAGTTGATAGCATATGCAAACAAGCGTGATCACTACTATACGCAGAGATATATGCTCAGGGATGGCGCAGGCAAACCAGTCAACTCCGGAAATTACCTGGTGACGCTAACGCTGCCGTGACCTAATTGTGATGATCCAAAATGCGTTCTTGTTTGCAGATTACGTGTAAGCCAGGACACAAAAAATGAGAATTGTCTTGAATGGGTGTAAGAGACCTTGGGTTGTGAGTGAAATCAGCAAATCGTGACGAAACGTCTCGTAATTACGTATCTTGTTGATAGAACTGCCGACCAGGTGATCCTGGCACCTGGCATAAAACCTTATATGTATTACTGCTTTGCGAAAGGATAAAAGGCATCACTTGTTTAAGACTTGTCCTAAAGTACCTGTGTGATCTCGTCGCTAGAATGCCTTATTGACAAAAGCGACGAGAGCTCCTATGAACACAGTTATTCATCCCCTCAACACTCCAGCCTCTGGACGAAATAAACACGCGGCCATCTACTGTTTGACCCTGTTGTCTTTGACATTGATTGGGCTCAGCGCTGGTGCCTGGTATCAAGTTGTTGAGTTGATTCCGCTCAAAGCCACCGTTCACCAACAGTCGCGAGAGCTGATCGAAAGTACCGAGATTGTAAGGAAGCTGAAATACGAAAACCGGGCGCTATCAAGTCAGCGCGAAAGTCTTGAGACTGATCTTATTTATGCAAAGAAGAAGATCAGTGAACTCGAAGCGCTGGAAGTCAATCACCAAGACGAGAAGAATTCTTATGATAATGCAATCGAGGAAAGCGACAACGGGTTATGCGCGATCATTGTGGAGAATATTCGACAGGTGGAAAAGCAGTTGAATCGCGACGATTTCCTCCGCTTGCGTGACGAACGGGAGGCTGAAGCAGAAGCGGTTCTTGAGGTCTATGAAGAAGAACTGACCGCGTGCCTCGCTCGAGCGGTTGAGAAAAGCAATCACTCGACTGACGAACCTGATCCGGTACCAGCGCAAGATTCTTATACGCAGTAAGATTTTTACACTCCGCGTTATAATATTCTCAGCAGTGGCTGAATGTGCTATCGCATAAGGCCACGCTATTCCGTTGATTCTGTCGCTCCTTCAGAAATGACAGAATCAACTTTTTTCTGAAAGCTTTCATTGATAGACAATTATTTTATGGACCTGTGGAGAAGTTCGAGGGTTACCTGGAAGGCCATTGGTTTGCGCTTTATAGCTGGAAAAGTGTGTGTCTGGTCTGTTCATTGTGTTTCAAGGGTGCGATATCATTCTCAATACGCGGCGTTAGATTCACGCTAACTTGGTTGTCTTGTTTGAGTTTTAACAGAAGTAAACAATATGGTTGCGATGCTCATGCATTGGCGGGAGCCAATGTGGTGCTGAATGATAGGGAGATGCCTGTGTCTATAGATATTCAATGGCGTACATTATTTCCGCATTTGCAGTACCGGGCTTTAATTCGCTATCCTTTACACCTGGGATTTTAGTGTACTTCGCGCGAAGTTCGATGTAGATGACGGCTTGTCCTGAAACGAAGTGAGATACTTCATGTTTCTTGGTTAAGTTGAATTCGCTTGTGTCGGGATGCTTGATTTTGATCGCGAACCCCTCTGCCGTTGAGGTTGAATTCAAACGTATAACGCCTTGGGATGGGTAGATGGCAGGGGAGTCTGCAGTGGTTAATAAGCTGTATTGAACTTTGTTGATACCTTTAGGGCAGTTTCTCAGCGGGATCGAGATAGTTGACCAGTTGTTATACTCCGACGGTTGAAAATCACTCAGGCTTGGTTTTCCAAGGTTTACTTTTATGCTGCTCGGTGTTTCGCAGGATTGTGCGATCACATTCGTACTGGTAATGGTTATGTTGATCACTTTTAGGGTGTCAGCAGTAAAGTAGCCTAAAATTCCAGAGGGTATTGTTGCACCTGCCTTAATGTCACCTGTCTTGATTAGATTAAAACCGAGTGCAGCATAGAAGAAACCCCAACTGCCGGCATTAAAAAAGTCGGCTGGATACTGCTTTCTAGGTGTGCCATTGTATATCCACTGCCAAGATATTCCTGAATCACCTATTGGGTAAACTCCTGCGCTGTTTTTTTGCCCTCGACCATCGAGTGAGCCACTATAAAAACTTGTCGAACATTTGAACTGGTTTGTAAGGGCTTCCTTTTTTTCTGCGCTATAGATTATTGTTCCATTAGGAGTATCTCTCGGAATGGAAATGCTCGAAGGTAGGGTGAAATTTAGGGTTGATTGTGAGTGTCCTGGTTCAAAGGCGCAGGATGCGCTTGCCGCCTGAGAAAATGAAAAGGCTGTAATGAGTGCTACGCTCGTTTTCATAAGTTCCATGATTAACTCTCAAGGTGATAATTTTTTAATGGTAGAAAGTGCATAAGGCTTGTAAGGGTATTATGTGTGGGTAGCTCGAGAGTCGCGCGCAGGGTGGTTGCCCTGCGCACTGATACACTAGATGAATTGAGCAGGAGTATTTTTAAACTAGGGTGCGCATTTTAGTTGGTATCGCTCATAATTCACGTTAACTTCCTTCTCTGGTAGTGAGTAAGGAGCATTGCACTGCTTGCCCTGCCATTTGATAACGATAGTACTTTGTTCTTTTGTAATTAGAGCTAGAGCCTTGCCTGTAGGATCAGACAGAGCAAGTTGCTTACCTTCTGAATCTTCCAATGCGGCACCGAACGGAATCGCCTTGCCGTCTTTGTCAAAAATTTCAAACTGAACGCGCCGGCCTTTACTGCCCTCAAAACTTGCCCGAACGATTGACCCGCGACGAGGAACCAATTGCTGTGTCGCATTATCGAGTTCGATTTCGCCACCCAGATTACGAGTGTCCAAAGAAACCCAGTTAACGCGGTAAGGTTGGGCATTTGGCAGTACGGCATAACCATTAAATCCCGTTTTGACACCTGAATAGCTGCTGACTTCTACACCCGAAATTCCAGGCACTTCTACCAACGCAAATGTCTCACCGACCGTCTGCCCCAGATTAATTCCGCCTGCATGGGCGACGATAGAGCCTGAAACGTTGAAGTTCTGTGAGTTATAGTCACTGCCTCGGCTATACCCCATGCCTATGTCGCCCATTGAGGTACGACTGCTCAAGCTCATCGAACCCGATCGTTCGCCGTCAACGCTTCGTCCGGCTTGGACGGAATAGTAGGTGTTACTGTCTTCTGTCACGTATCCGTTTAGGCCGGCTTGCGTACTAGTCCCGGTGTTCTGCTTGTTAGTAGAGATATACGCGCGCGGAGCACGTGGGGTCGAACCAAGAGGAAAGGAAATCGATACGCTTAATTGCGTATCATCGGTAGCACCGCCAAATTTTCCCAGTTCTATCGTCTTACTTAAGCTAATGTTGTAGTTCAAATTTTGCCAGTCATTGCTGTACCCGGCAGAAAAGCTGCGAGACCCGCCGCGATCCCAGTAGCGCTGGTCACTGGCGTTCATATACAACGAACCGAATTGGCGAGAATCACCCAGGGTTTGGTTGACCGTCAGATCGGTACGGGTTTTGGAGTTACCAGAGCGGCGCGTGGCACCCACGCTGATATCCTGTACGTGGTCAGTCAATGTACGGTAACCCTCAGTAGAATAACGGTACGCCGCGAGGGTGAAGCTTGTATCTGTACCCGTAAATGTCTTGGCGTACAATGCGCGCACGCTGCTACCTTGAGTCGTTACGCCGAATGCCTTACTGGATGACTGAGTGATGTCTAGCGACATCGCGCCTATAGAAGTGTTTTTTGCCGCACCCAGTGAAAAAGCCTGGAAACCGTTACTGGCCTGCAAGCCAGTGATTGCCGTGAGGTTGCTGGTCAAGCCATAAGCGAACGTGCTGCTTATGAAGGCTGGCTTGTCATAACCTTCAGAGTTGTTATTGAATTTCCCCCCAGAGACGCTGTATTTCAATTGCCCCTCACGCACCATTGTCGGAAGAGCCGAAAATGCCTGTTTTGACACTTTCCGCCGACCGTCCGCTTCGACAATTGTAATTTCAAGGTCGCCATTAGATCCCGAAGGATAGATATCGCTGATTTCAAATGGACCCGGTGGAACGTTGGTCGTGTAAAGAATATAGTTGTCCTGACGGACTTCAATGGTTGCGTTGGTCTCTGCAACACCGCGAATAGTTGGCGCGTATCCTCGTTCGCTGTCGGCACGCATGCCTTCATCTGACGAAACCTTTACACCCTGATAGCGGACGCTATCAAACAGGTCTGAATCGGAAAAGATTTCGCCCGCGCTGAGCTGTCCCTTGATTGAGGTAAGATCGTGTTGCACAAATGTGCGATTGCTGACGAAGCGATTTGGTCGACCTGTCGAGCTGCTGAAGTTGGACTCATTGCGCAGTCGCCAAGCGCCAAGATTAATTCCATTGCGCAAACCCAGATTTTTAGATATCTGCGTACCATAGCTAGTGCTATTGCGAGTCGTGCTCAGCTGATAGTTGATGAAACCCGCCGCCACACCCTGATCCCATAATTCGGGATCAACATAGCCACGCATGCCCCGTGACATAGCCACTTGTGGCACGCTGACAAGCAAGCGCAGCCTGTTGGAGTCGAAGCTGAGACTGGCTTGGTCGATCATTGATTCCAGGTCGTAATGATCAGCGGGGTGTTCTTCATCGACCAGCTTCTGGTCATGCAGTTTCTGCATGTCTATGCCCAGTTGGAGCAGTAGATCGAGCGTTATGCGAGGTTCGACTTTGCCGGTAAGTTCATTTTTTTCGAATGTGACGTCACGACGACCTACCAGGGTTCCATTACTGTAAACGTCCACCCGGTATTGACCCGGCAATACGTTGTTGGCGTTCAATAGTGGTTGCAGATCGACAGCAGAGGCGCCTTGCAGAAACAGTGTGTTAAACGATTCGCCAGGCGCCGCGACTTTTGCCTCAGCGTTTTGGGTAGCACAACATAGCGCCATGGTGATTGCCAAGTACAGCGGGTGCAAGCAGCCCAGCGCCGCTTTCCTTTTTATGTGTGCAGAGTGAGGGTTGCGGTTCTTAACACAAACTGCAGATGTGTAGGGCTGGGAGAAAAACATGCAATTTGCCTTTTCAGTTCCAGTTGCTGAAATCCGGAGAGTGGAGCTAATTGGAAACCATTTGAAACTAGAAAGGATTACTTGAAAGTTATCGACTTAATTAGTCTTTGGTGCGTC
The DNA here is from genome assembly GCF_052046055.1 of Pseudomonas sp. 22082. Taxonomy (NCBI): domain Bacteria; kingdom Pseudomonadati; phylum Pseudomonadota; class Gammaproteobacteria; order Pseudomonadales; family Pseudomonadaceae; genus Pseudomonas; species Pseudomonas sp. 22082. The sequence goes on along the minus strand of NZ_JBQEQB010000003.1, from coordinate 318,151 downwards.
CCGCAAAACTTCCAATATCCGTCAAAGGTGCGTCAAATGACTGTTGGGCGCCATAGTCGTTAATAGCCGAAAACGTTAGACGTGGCGAGGCGGCCTGTGGTCGGGATTTCAGAGTAAATGCTTTTACTTCGCCAGGGCTTATCATCGTGGAGTCCATCACGAGTTCAAATTTTTGACCCGAACCAACTTTGAGGTCGGCGAGGGATACATGATAGTTTCCTGTATTCGTAACGACCAACGAGGATTTGCCGGAGGCGTTTTCGAGTTTCCATGAAAGTAGCTCTGGCGCCTTCGCGGCGTCGCCAGATAGTCCGGCAGGGCGGAAAAACATCTTGATGCGTTGACGCACTGCCAGCTGTAATGTATTCACATCGGCATCGGTTGCTTGAGGAATTTCTTGCACATTCAGCCACACTACCGATTCTCTATCAGCTGGCATACCTTTGCCTTCATAGAGAATTCTAAGTAGCTGTTGCTGATTTGCTTCCATTCGTGCCAGTGGTGGCGTAACTGCAAAAGGAGGTGTGGACGAATCTGTCTCTCCACGATCCAGCCACGACTGAACAAGAATGGTTTGCCCACCATTGCGTACGGTGACATTCGCCTCCTTGTTCGCACCGTCAAAGATCACCCTCGTCGCGCTGAGAGAAATACTGGCGAGGGCCGACTGAGCCATCAACATCCCGGTAAGACCAAGGCAAAGCGAAACATAGCGGCTTAACATTTAGTGTTCTCCCAATGATTATCACCGGCAGGACGAGGAATGTTTGCCTCGTCCTGCACTTGGCTACGGCTTACTCGTATTGCAGAACGAACGGCAGAGTTGCGTTACCGGTACCGGCTGTGGCGGCTGTCTTGTCACCCGTGGTCACGTAAGCAGCGGCGAACGACAGAGTGCCGTCACCACCTAAGCCAGCGTCGCCGGTGAGGCCAGTTTCAATCTTGGCGGTAGCATCGGAACTCAGATCGATCATTTCACCGCTGCTGTTCAGCAGAGCGATACCAACGCCTTTCGCTGCGTCAGAACCCTGAAGTTTCAGGACTTTCTTACCTTCAACCAGGCCCGAGCCACCATTGAGGGTCGGTTTGAACAGCATGGAAACCTTAGTGCCTGCATTGCAGTTCACTTGCAGGTTGAAATCGTTGGCGGCAATACGACCGGCGGTAGGTGCGGAGTCACTACCCATGTCTTTGATAGAAACGTTGCCCATGTCCACCGAGATAACTTTGTCTTTACCGGTGCTGCCATCAACCGAGCAGGCATCGTTATTGATGACGCCAGTAAAGCTGATTTGACCGCTGCCGCTTTTAACTGGATCGGCTGCCATAGCACCTGCGGAAACGGTCAATACGGAAAGAGCGAGTACAGCCAAAGTAAATTTTTTCATGTTTATATCCGGAGTTATTGTGAAGTGCTGCATCGAAATGCCTAGTCATAGTACGTCTGGGGGGTAGGGTGGTCTTTGAGACTTGTCTCAAAACCAATTTCCTTTATCCATCTGCTTGAGATGCAATGAGTCAGACAGGCATATTCAGAAGTTTTATTAAGACAATTCTCAATGCGTAGATGAGTATCGGGGAATAGACTTTTACCCGCGGGAGCGTTTTCGTATGCAAGCGCTTGAAGTACGACTAAATGCTGGCAATACGGTAATGCGGACTTACCCTGCCTGCATGAAAAAAAAGGGGGATACCGGTTCGTGGACACGCTTCGTATATTGGTACTTGAAGATCATGCTTTTCAACGAACGGCAGCCGTTAGTGCACTTACCAGCTTGGGTTGCAAAAGTATATTTCAAGCGGCAGATGGTAAAGAAGCACTGTCCGTTATTTCTCAGACAGGTGGTGTCGACATTGCGCTGTGTGACTTGAATATGGCCGGAATGGACGGGTTGACTTTTCTGCGACTTGCTAGAGAGTCTGGATTGATACGCGCCGTGATTATTTGCAGTTCGCTTCCCGATGACCTACTGCGCACTGTTGACCGGATCGTCACCCTGCAAGGGTTGGAGTTGGTGGGCAGCGTTGGCAAGCCATTATCGGTCGAAGTGCTCCAGCCGTTACTGATGCGCTACCGGCCTAGAGAATCGCTCGCGATCAAATCAACCGAGACGATCCCGGATCAACCCTCAGAGCACGAGATGCTAGAAGCCATACGTAGACAAGAATTTCGGGCTTATTTTCAACCAAAGTTTCATTTGCGCAGTGGGGAAGTTGATGGAGCAGAGGTTTTGGTCAGGTGGCAAAGTCCTAGTAGAGGTTTGCTATCCCCTGGGATGTTTCTGCCAACTATAGAGCGATGTGGTTTGCTCGATGAAATGTTTTTCAGCTTGCTGACTCAGGGGCTGAGCTTGCAGCGATTTGTTCAGTCAAATGGAAAGCCATTCAAACTGGCTTTTAATCTCGATGTATCGCAGATGGCCAATCCGAATTTGGTTGATCGAATAAAGGCGCTGTTGCGAATTCATGGTGCCTCTCCCGCCGGTCTTATTTTTGAATTAACCGAAACGGGGCTACTTCAGATGCCTGAGATATGCATGGAAAACATGGTCCGCTTACGTATGCTGGGCTTTAGTCTGGCGATTGATGACTTCGGTGTAGGCTATTCATCGCTCGAAAGGCTCTGTCAGATGCCGTTCAACGAAATCAAGTTGGACGCAGGGTTCGTACAGAATTATGAGCAGGCACGTTACAGCGCAGTCATCCATGCTGCTCTGGCATTGGCGCGAGAACTGGATATGCGTGTTGTGGCTGAAGGTATTGAGACCGCTGATCAGGTGCGCCATTTGGCCAGTCTCGGCTGTCAATGGGGCCAAGGTTTTTTCTATGCAAGACCGATGAATTGGGCGCACCTGGTGGATTGGCGTTTTGAGGGGGAAAAATCATCCTGGCGGAGAGCGATTGGATCGCCGGATCGCTGATCGCAGCAATTGTTTTCGTTTTTGGGACAAAACCCTATATCGGCGTGCTGTGAAAACAATCATGATTGGTCGAGAATGCTGTGGGAAATGTCCGAAAATTGCGGCGTGTCGCTTAATGAGCTGGAAGTGATCGCCGACAACTTCATCATTTTTTTTCCTCATGTCTTGGAGCAGGTCATGCATTGGTCCGTAGTAAACCCGTTACGCGTTGCTATCCTTGATGACCACTCGCTCATACGCTTGGCAATGAAGTCTCGCCTAACGCGTGAAGCAGAATTCAACGTAGTCGGCGTTTTCGGCAGCAGTGCCGAATTGCTCACGGGCTTGCGTGAGATAGAAACTGATCTGCTGATACTGGATTACAAACTGCATGACGGGGAGCTGGATGGGCTCAATCTGATCCGCCTTCTACGCAAGCAATACCCAGCGTTGTGTATTCTGATTTCTTCTTCTGAAGAACGGCCCGCCGTGGTGAATATGGCTGTCGGGGCTGGCGTCAGCGGTTTTTTTGGAAAATCGCAACCGGTTGATGATCTGATCAACGCGATTCGTACTGCAGCGTCCGGACAGTTGTATCTTTCGCCAACTATGGCGTTTGAACTCGATTCGCTTCCCATACCGGGGGAAGAATTCGTTACCAACCATGGTGATGGTTCTCCTCATGCGGATGGCTTTCTGAGCAATCCGTTGCTCTCTCCAAAGGAAAAAGAAGTGCTGCGTTGCTGCCTGGAAGGAATGGGCGTGACGCAAATTGCACTTAAGTTTTCACGCAGCCGTAAAACCATCAGTGGCCAAAAACAGTCGGCTTACAAAAAACTAGGCATCCGCGGCGATGCGGAGCTTTTTAAATTGCAGCAAAGTCTGACGGCCGAGATGTAGGGATACCAAGTTTATGGCTTACCTGTTACGAATTTTTCTATTGCCTTGCGTTGTTTCAATACTTGGCATGGGGTCGTTGTTGGCAGCCGAGCCGCGCTTGCTGCAAGTAATTGGTCGGTCTGAATGCAAAGATTTACATCTCAATCTTTCAAATGAAGAGTGGGGGTGGTTGCGACAAAAGCGGAGTCTGGTTCTAGGCGCAGGGCAACCCGATTTTCCACCATACGTGATGACCTCAAGCGGATCCCGTTATGAAGGAATTGTGGCCGATGTCGCCTGCATTATTAGTCAAGCATTGCATGTCGAAATCAGCGTAAAAGCTTATCCTGATCGACGTAGTGCGATGGCTGCATTGGAACGTGGTGAGATTGATTTGCTTGGCAGTTCAAACAGCTATGAGACTACCGATGGACTCGTCGTGCTAAGTGAACCTTACGTTCACGACCTGCCGGCGATTTTTGTACGGGGTGATGATCGGCGTCCTATGCCGCCAAATTTCGCCGGTCTGCGTATTGCGGTAGCGGATGATTACTTACCGTCAAATCAGTTGCACACTTTGTACCCTAATGCCGAATTCGTCTTATTTCCATCGAACGAAGTAGCATTGGCGGCGTTAGCCTTTGGCAAAGTGGACTTATATCTGGGCGATACCGTCTCCAGTAACTATCTGATTAATCTGAATTACTTCAACTATGTTCGCCTGCATTCATTTGTCAAACTGCAAACCAGTGGTTTCAGTTTTGCGCTACGCAAAGGCAACGACCAACTTAAGCATCTGTTGGATCTGACGATCGAGTCCTTGGGCGATACAAGGATTGAGGAGATTTCCAAGCGCTGGTCTGGTGGTGGAGGGGCTCTAGTGCCCAAACGGGTTGACCTTTCTCCCTCCGAAGCGCGTTGGCTTGAGCAACACCCGATCGCACGTTTTGTAATAAATGACGATCAAGCACCCTTTGCATTTTTTGATGCAGAAGGGAATTTCGGTGGAATCGGTGCTGATCTGCTTGAACTGATTCAGCAGCGAACGGGCCTGCAAATAGTCGTCGATAGGACCGATAGTTTTTCCAGCCTGAGCTCCAGTCTACTCGCCGGTAATGCCGACCTGTCATTGCTGACTCCTACAGTATCGAGGGAGGCGGGTATGCGTTTCACTTACCCGTTACTGGCCAGTCCTTTCGTAATTGTTACGACCAAAACATCAACTTCACCTTCTAGTCTGCAAGAGCTTCGTGGCAAACGCGTCGTAGTCCCGGAAAGCTCCGCAGAACATGAGTTGCTCAAGGATTTTCCTGATATCCAGATCGTTAACAGTGCTACGGTATTAGAGGCATTGGCTGATGTAAATGAAGGTAGAGCTGATGCGATGATTACCACCTTGCACAGTGCGCGTTATTATATAGCGCATCTCTATAGTGATTCTTTACGTATCTCCAACATTGTGGGCATGAGTAAAGGCTTTTTAGCCTTTGCGGCACGTCGCGCAGATACTGAATTGGTCAGCATCCTTAATAAGGCTCTCTTAAGTATCCCACCCGATGAACGAGATGTAATCCTGAATCGCTGGCGCCCGATAGCTGCGTTTTCTGGATTATCCTGGCGCGATTACAAAATTCTGATCTTTCAGATTGGTGCAGGCGCACTTCTGATAATCCTGTGCTCGCTGGCCTGGAACTATTATATTCGCCGACAGATTCGTGAACGCAGTCGCGCTGAGCGTTTACTTGGTGATCAGTTAAAGTTCATGGGCGCATTGATCAATGGCACACCGCACCCGATTTATGTTCGCGATCGTGAGGGGCGCTTACTGACCTGCAACAACAATTATCTGGAAACGTTCGGTTTAACAGAGCAAGACGTAATCGGCAAAACTGTGCTGGAAAGCGGTAAGCGCAATCGTCAGGAAGCGCTGCAATTCCATGATGACTACCTGCGCGTAATTGAGCAGGACGATCCTTATGAAGTGGATCGCACGCTGCATGTGGGCGATACCTGTCTCATCATTTATCACTGGATTCAACCCTTTCATGACACTGCCGGAGAGGTGAGGGGAGTTATCTGTGGTTGGATAGATATCAGTGAGCGACGGAAACTGATTGAAGAATTGCGTGCGGCTAAAGAGTTGGCTGACGAGTCGAGTCGGGCCAAGACGACTTTTCTGGCGACCATGAGCCATGAGATTCGCACGCCAATGAGTGCTGTCATCGGTATGCTTGAGTTGACACTCAAGCGTGCAGAACAAGGGCACTTTGATCGTCCTGCCATTGAGGTCGCTTACGATTCTGCTAAAGGATTGCTGGAGTTGATCGGCGACATTCTCGACGTAGTTCGAATAGAGTCCGGACATGTCAGCCTATCGCCTAAGCGGGCCAATCTAAGAGAGCTCGTGGAATCTGTAGCGCGGGTATTCGACGGACTTGCACGCCAAAAAAGTCTCGTACTGAAACTCGATATCGATGCAAATGTGGGTTGCGATGTGCTGGTCGATCCAATGCGCTTTCAACAGGTGCTATCGAATCTTGTGGGTAATGCTATTAAATTCACTGATACCGGCCAGGTCAGCGTCTCTCTCAGCGGTCAGCGCCTCGCCGATGAGCGCCTGCAAGTGGACCTCAAAGTACAGGATACCGGTATTGGAATTTCCAGTGCCGACTTACAAACACTGTTTCAACCTTTTTCCCAGGCTAATCATGGCCCGTCCCCAAGAGGGGGGACGGGGCTTGGGTTGGCGATCTCTCGTTCTTTGTGCGAATTGATGGGTGGCCAACTCAACATTACGAGCACCCTGGGTAAAGGCACCTGCCTTGAAGTGTCGCTATTTTTCAATGTGCTCAGTCCTGTGGGAGAAAAGGCTGTTCAAATCTCGGCCGGTCAAGGCAAGCCAGCGTCAACATTGCGCATACTGGTGGTGGATGACCAAAGTGCTAATCGTCTGTTGCTGACTCAGCAATTGAGCTTTTTAGGGCAGTCCGTACGGGATGCGGCTGATGGTGCTGCTGCATTGGCCTTGTGGCGTACCGAACCGTTCGACATCGTGATCACAGATTGCAATATGCCGGTAATGAATGGGTACGAACTGGCCCGTACCATTCGCAAGGACGAGCGTGAAAGTGGTGCTGCGCGCTGTTTTGTGCTGGGTTTTACTGCCAACGCGCAGCCCGAGGAAAAAATCAGATGCCAGGAAGCCGGAATGGATGATTGTCTCTTCAAGCCAATCAGCCTCGGTATGTTGTCAGGCATGCTGTCAGGTTGGGAGAAATCCGTTCAAGAGGTGGACGTCGCTGAACCGTCTGTAATTGTGCATGCCGAAGAGGATTCGATTCGGGAACGTTTACATGAGCTGACAGGGGGCGATATTGAAATGATGAAGGAGTTATTGCGAGAGGCTTTATATAGTTGTGAAAAAGACTTGGAAGAGCTACGCACGCTGAATATAGATAGCGATCCAGGACATCTCGCTGATTTGGCTCATAGGATCAAAGGCGCTGCGCGAATTGTTGGAGAGGAGCAGGTCATAGAAGCCTGCAGCGATTTAGAGGAGGAGTGTCATGCTCCGGTTCTCAGTCTGAGCGATATAAAACGTCATGCGTTCAAATTGGATCAGGCGCAGTTTGAGTTGATCAAAAAAATAAAACGTGTAGAGCTTCACTGACTTTTGGCCATTTACGTACTGAAAGATGCTGAGCAGGCAGGCTGGGCTTTTAGGTGATCTCGGCAGCGGTGTGTATAAGGTCGGAAATCATAGTTTCGTAAGAGCCTGCTGCTGAATCTGTTTCGTCATGAGGCATTAAACTCTACAGTTAACGCAAAGGACTTATAAGTTCCTGCTGGAGCCTCCGCAAGCGTTTTCGATGCCCTCAATTTATCAGTGTGCCGTGTCTCGAGTTGGCTGATTCTCTTTTGAGACAATTCTCATTTTTGGCTCCATGTAAATCGGTTATTTTCTAAAAAAAGAAGAGTAGAAAACCGAAGGTGTTTGATGTTTTTTGAAAAAACGAACTGTAGATTATTGAGGATCTTGATTGCCGATAAGGACATTAAAAACGGCAAGTTAATTGAGCGGCAATTAAACAGGTTTGGGTATTTTAATGTACTTCACATTTCGACCTATCGTGATTTAAGAATGCTTACTTACTACTGCCCTCAGAGGTTGGGAATGGTAGTCACTAATGTTGAATTGCTTGAAGAACTTGCCATAAGTCCAGGCAGTTTTTTTGAAGAAAACCTTCTGATACGTCATTTGCTGGTTTTTGATCAAAAAAAAGATCACGCATGGTCAAAAACATTCTTCAATCCCCACCCCGCGCGCTGGATGCGTCTAATTTCGAAATTTGACTTCGAACAATTAGTTGATTTTCTCATGTTGGTTGATCCGGCCTTGGAAGATAGTAACTAGTCAAGCCCATCTGCTATTAGTGATTGGTGGTGCGATTTGATTCCCGCTAGTTGTTCATGCTTGAAAATTTCAAAAAGAATTACTCGATAGATATGTTTTAGTGTGTATCGAGCAGTCGTCTCACAAATATATTTTAAGGTAGATAATATGCTGCTTCGAAAGCTCAACCTTGCTCCGCGATCCACTTTTTGTTTTGGTTTTTTTTGTCTCATGATAGTTGCAATCGGCGTGCTGTGCCTGCGCCAGGTCGATCTTCTCAACAAGGCAGAGACATACGTTGAGACCAATGTTGTGCCCAGTATCAAATTACTAGGGCAGCTGGATAGAGAGTTTGTCGAGATCAAAGGTAACAATGCACGCCTTCGAAATCCAATTGAAACAAACGATCGAAAGTCACAGGCGATGGATGATATTCAGAGATCCCTTCAGTTGATAAAAAAACTAGAGCAGACGTTACGTGATTTGATTGTGACAGCGGATGGCGACCAAGTATACAAAGAGTTTATACAGGCTCGGCTAGTTTACGATAAGGCTCAGGACCAATATCTTGCTACTTTGAAAGAGGGGCGCTTGGATGCTGCAATGTCATTTTCCAAAATTGAGATGAGAGCAGCCTCTGACCTTGTCCAGGTGTCATTGAAAAAAATGATCGCACTAAATGAGATAAAGGCCTATGAGGCCGGTCGAGATGCGGATGCCGTTTATGAGCACACGTTATGGATGGTAGGCAGTTTCATTTTTCTCGCCATCGTGGTCTCGTTGTTGTTGGCGGTGCTCTATACTAGGAGTCTAACAGTTCCTATTGCAGATTCGTTGAAGGTAGCAGAAACCATCGCGGCTAACGATCTGAGCGAACAGATCGAGCACGAAGGTTCAGATGAAGCCGCACAAATGCTGACTGCCTTGGCGGCCATGCGGGAAAACTTACGCGCAGCGTTGATGTTGATCAGTGATTCCTCAGCTCAATTGGCAGAAACTTCTGAAGAAATGCATGCGGTAACCGAAGACATTTCTCGAATTACCAACCGTCAAAATAGTGAGATCGAGAAGGCAGCGACTGCAGTAACTGAAATGAGCGCTGCTGTCGAGGGCGTGGCCAGTAACGCTGCATCGACCTCACAACTGACGGCTCAATCGACCACCGCCGCGATGGCGGGCAGAACTCAGGTTAATGAGACCGTGGCCGCTATAAATGCAATGGTGATCAGCGTCCAGGCAACCTCCACTGAGGTTCAAGCACTCTCGACGATGGCCACCGATATAAGTAAGGTCCTGGACGTGATTCATGAGGTGGCGGATCAAACCAATTTGCTCGCATTGAATGCCGCGATTGAAGCTGCAAGGGCAGGAGAAGCAGGAAGGGGATTTGCTGTAGTTGCAGATGAGGTGAGGGCGCTTGCTCAGCGAACCCAGCAATCGACACACGATATAGAAAAAATGGTGGGGTCGATTCAGATTTGCACGAGTCGTGCTGTATCTTCGATGAGCCAAACCAGCAAACAGGCACATGGTACGCTTGAAATGGCAAAGGTCGCCGGTAAAGTACTAGTTGGTATTACCGACTCTTTAAATCTGATTAACGAGCGCAATCAAATGATGGCAACAGCAGCGGATCAGCAGGCGATAGTGGCACGTGAAGTTGACCGAAATCTGGCGAGCATTCGTGACTTGTCGTGCGAGACAGCCGAAGGAACTATACAGACTGCTACCGCGTCCGCGGAGCTATCTCGCCTGGCGGCAGATTTGAATATGCTGACCAAGAAATTCAACTTGTGAAAGCGTAGGCTATTTTGTAATTGAGTTTCGCTTGGAAACTTTCGTAAGTCGCCTGATTTATTATTCGTGCGCAGGACTATGAGGCTGTCGGGTGGCCGACTTGGAAGTAAAAAGCATCTGTATGCGCGGATGTTATAAAGTTTTTTTCATGGGCCACCTGACAGTCATTTTTCAATCAGTAGGATTTGACTTTTCCAGATTCATGAAAGTTGTTTGTCTGGGCTTATTTTTTGTGTTCAAAGTTGTCGGGCGTTTGCATAAATTGTTGATGATCTTGATTGGTAATCGGCTCTTAGATAGGAGGCTTAATCTATAGGTACTCAATTTGAAACATGATTTCGGCATTTGCTGTGCCGGGCACTATATCGCTTTGCGAAACCCCAGGGAGTCGAACGTATTTCGCAATCATTTGAAGCTCATATGATCCTATCCCTGGTTCAAAATCACTAGGTCGGAAATATTCGCCTAAACTAAGATTCATTCCGAATCTGTTTAGTATTTGTAGCCCGACGCCTTTGGCAGTGGAAGAAGAGTTCAATCTAATCAGTCCTGAGCTCGCCTGGATTGGAGGTGAGCTATCGGCTGGTATCAGCTTGTAATGTATTTTGTTTATTACATTTGGGCAGTTGGTGAGGTAGATCGAAAAATAGACATATTTTGGTGCGATTACATCAAATAATGTGCTTACGGATGGCGTTCCCATGCGAACATCTATTTTATCCGGCGTGCGGCAAGTTTGCGCGATGACGTCCATTGCTGATACCGAGACATTCAAAACTTTAAGTCCATCATGTACATAGTGTCCGAGCGTACCGGCCGGTACTTTGGCGCCAGGTTTAATGTCTGTTAATTTGTACAGATATATGCCGTGAATTTCTCCGTTAGAGTCATAATCGCCTGCCGGTTTACGAACGCCAGCAGGATATCGCCCAACTGAACTACCTTCACGGCTCCAGCGCCATCCAATGCCTGTATCACCGATTTGATATCCCCCATTAACGTCACTAGGTCCTAGGGCGTTTAGCGATCCGCTGAAGAATGGAGTCGTGCACTTTATGGAGTTCTGCGGTGAATTAATTACCTTCTCTGCGTGGTAGATAATGGTTCCATTACTTGCATCTCTAGGGATTGAGATGCTCGAGGGTAAGTTGAATAGAATCGGTGCCTCTTGCTGGCCTGGATAAAAAGTACATTCCGCGCTGGCGTGATAAGACGATATGAGAGAGGTGAGCAATAATGCAGCTTTGTATATGTTTCGTATCATAAGACCTCCAAGGTCGCCGGCTTGATACAAGAAATATCACCTTTAATTGTTAAGTCTAGCTTGTTCGAATGTTTCTCTTTTACAGAATACGAAAACTCCAGTTGCCCCTCCCATAAGAATTGTCTTGTTTTTCAAGGCGCGTTGACGGGGGATGATCACTCGGGCGTGGTTGCTGCTCCGTACAAAAAAATGGTACGCCGTTGTGCGTTGAATAGACTGTAGGAGAACAAGTCAAACGGCCGGAAAAGTGTGTGGCGTTGTAGGTGTGAAGGAATATGTTCTTTTATATATCTATTCAGCTCTTCATGCGTCATAGACATTCGGTCAAGTCATTCGTCTTCATTGGCTGTCGTTATTAGAAAAGGCTATTCGCAGCAATTGAGGATACGCTTATCAGCGTGATGCCTTAAAGCGTGAACGACATGATGCCCTGCAGCAAGATCAAACACTCTACCAAGAACTCGACTCGGTACGACTTAAGATCGAGAAGGAGAGAATCACGCAGGAGAACTATGTGCGCGAGGTTGAGGATCGGGCCCGGGCGGAGGAGAACGCCGCAGTGAAGCAGTTAAAGACCGCCAGCCGAAATCATGATGACCTGCAACGAAAACTGGAGTTGGCCCAGAGCGAACTTAGCCGCGGACAGCGGCATGCAGCGGTGCAAGCAACCCGTGCTGAAACCTTGGAATAGCAGTTGTAACAGATACGGTAATTGCCCGAGACCAAGCGAAACTACGAGTTAGAAAAAAACGGTTGAGTGACGCATCTGAGACATGCATGTTGCTTTGAGACAACTCCTATTTCGTAGGAGTTGGAAGCAATTCAGGATTGCTGATACTGAGGTATGACTAATTTTTTTAGTCGTTAGCCAAAAGCTCAGCATCCACTCTCCAACGGGAGATTCAAATGAATCTTAAGTCTCTGATCGTGCCAATGGCCGTATTGTGGATGGCAACAGCACAAGCCGCCGATTTCAACGTCGTTAGCAAAAGCCAGATCAATGGCAGTTTTTCATCGGCGCAGTTTGCGAACGCGATGGGGTGCACTGGGGAGAATCTGTCTCCCCATGTCGCTTGGCAAGGTGCGCCCCAAGGCACGAAGAGCTACGTCGTGACGATTTATGACCCTGACTCAACTGGTTCTGGATGGTGGCACTGGGTAGTGGCCAATATTCCAGCCAGTGTCACGGAACTTAAAGAAGGCGCGGGTAGCGAAGGCGGAGCAATGCCTCAAGGCGCCTTGGCCGTGCGTGGTGACAACGGCATGCCCGGCTATGCTGGTATCTGCCCGCCAGCGGGTCAAACGCACAATTACGTCATCACCGTGCATGCCCTGAAGGTGGAGAAGCTCGATCTGCCCCCGCACGTCACGCCCGCAATGCTGGGCTTCATGACTCTGGACACTGGTTTAGACAAGGCAACCCTCACCATCAAAGGTGGGCCCCAGCCGAAGGACGGTTTGGCCAAGCTGCAAGCGACTGGCGCGACGCTCGGTACCGAGAGAAAACAAGTTCCCGGCAGTACGCGCCAATATACGCAAGTGGAGATCGACAACCCCTACGCCGCGCCTGACTGGTTTCCCGATCAGCATGCGTCGATGCCAAAACTGGTGAGCCACGGTGATGGTGGCAAGGTTCAGGCTTGCGCCTCTTGCCATCTGGCTTCGGGCTTGGGGCACCCCGAATCGGGCAATCTGGCCGGCTTGCCACAGAGTTATCTGGTGCGGCAATTGGCTGAGTACAAGAGCCGTATCCGCTTCGAGCCCAGTCCCATGCACGCGATGGCCTCTGCCATGAGTGAGCAACAGATGCAGGAGGTGAGCGCCTATTTTTCATCGCTTAAGCCCGCGCGTTCCTCCCGTGTGGAAGAAGCTGGCATGGTGCCGCAAACGGCCATCCATCCGAGCCTTCGCATGCGCCAGGTGGTATCTGACGCGGGGATGGAACCCATCGACGGTAGGTTGATTGAAGTGCCTGAGTTTCCAGAACGGGTCGAGATGCGCGACCCCAATGCAGGTTTTGTAGCTTATGTGCCGCTTGGCAGCATCGCCTTGGGTAAGACGCTGGCGACCGAGGGCGGTGGGCGCACTATTCCCTGCATGGCTTGTCATGGAGAGCACCTCAAAGGCACGGCTGAGGTGCCAAGGTTGGCTGGTCTTTCACCAGACTATGTATTGCGGCAATTGCAGGCATTCAAGAGCGGCGACCGGCACGGCGCACAAGCGCCGCAAATGAAGCCTGCGGTCGAAAATCTGAGCGTCGCCGACATGATCGCCATCTCGGCCTATGTTGGCATGCTGGACTCTAACCTCAGCAGAAGTCTACTACCGTCGCTACATCCCGAGTGACCGCCGGGTCGAAAACGCACATCCACGATTGGCTGCTTCTGGCCGAGAGCTGTCAGTCATAGCTGATCCATGTTGACAGAGCTTCCAAAGAACATCTGAATCCGCGACCGTAACCAGCGCTCACCCGGATCGTTGTCCTGCGACCCACGCCAGGCCATGTGCAGTTCAAACGTGCGCGTCGGCAACGGTGGATCTTCCGCGCGAAGACCACCAGCCGCCGTCAGTGCTTCCGCTGTGTAATCGGGGACGGTCGCGACGATGTCGGTGCCCGCCAGCAGCGTACCCAGTCCATTGAACTGCGGCACCGCCAGGACCACATGCCGTTTACGCCCGAGTTTTTCCAGCTCTTCATCGACGAAACCACTGAGGTCGCCGGCAAACGACACCAGCGCATGCGGGCGGGCGCAGTAATCGTCCAGACTCAGCGGCCCCGGCACGGTATCGGCGCGCAGCAATTTGGGGGCGCTGCGGCGTAGCACCTTGCGTTTGGCGTTGGCCGGCAGGTCGGTGGTGTAGCTGACGCCGATGGAGATTTCGCCGGAGGCGAGCAAGCCGGGCATCAGGATGTAGTTGACGCGACGCACCACCAGCACGATGCCGGGCGCCTCGGCGCGCAGGCGCTTGAGCAGCATCGGCAGCAATGCGAATTCGACATCGTCCGACAGGCCTATGCGAAATACCGAAGTGCTGGTAGCCGGGTCGAATTCCGCTGCACGGCTGACGGCGGTGGAAATCGAGTCCAGGGCCGGGGAGAGCAGGGCGAAGATTTCCACCGCACGGGCGGAAGGTTCCATGCTGCGTCCGGTGCGCACGAACAAAGGATCGTCGAACAGGCCGCGCAGGCGCGACAGCGCCGCGCTGATCGCCGGCTGTCCGAGGAACAGCTTTTCCGCCGCACGGGTCACGCTGCGCTCATGCATCAGCGTTTCGAACACGATCAACAGGTTGAGGTCGACACGACGCAGGTCATTACGATTCATCTGGAGTCCTGGCAGAGTCATCAAGCTTGACGAGAGCGACCATATGAGAACAATGGCCGGCATGAATCTTACGGGGAAAGGCTGGTACTCTGCACCGGGTAATTCAGCTTTACTGAAAAGGCGGCAGCAGATTTTTCATGGATTTTTTCAATGCTGGCCATGCTGCGGAATCAATGACAGGCATGTCGACTATTAATAGCCACTGATAGTCTTGGCTGGAAAGCCCAGATAGAGTTCAGGGCATTAGAGGTTACTTTGACGAGGTTTGCGATGTCCCGCACGATCCGTTTTCACAAGTTTGGTCCGGCCGAGGTGCTCAAATGCGAAGAGCATGCGGCTGCTCAGCCAGGTCCTGGCGAAGTGCAGGTGCGTGTCGAGGCAATCGGCATCAGCTGGTATGACACGCTGTGGCGCCAGAATCTGGCGTCGTCCCAGGCGCGTCTGCCTTCAGGCCTGGGTCATGAAATGGCTGGCGTGGTCACGGCCATCGGCGACGGCGTCGAAGATCTGGCCGTGGGCGACAAGGTGGCCAGCTTTCCGGCCGAGAGCCCCAATGATTACCCGGTCTACGGCGAACTGATCGTTCTGCCGCGCACCGCGCTGACCCGTTACCCCGATGTGCTCAGCCCGATTGAAGCCAGCGTGCATTACACGCCGCTGTTGATCGCCTATTTCGGTTACGTCGATCTGGCACGGGTCAAACCCGGACAGTTCGCCCTGGTGACCGACGCCAGTCACTGTGCCGGGCCGTCCTTCGTCCAGTTGGGCAAGGCGCTGGGTGTGCGGGTGATTGCCGCTACCAAAACGGCGGAAGAGCGCGAGTACATGCTGTCGCTCGGTGCCGAGAAAGTGATCGTCACGGAAGAAGAAGATCTGTTGATGCGAATCAACAAGATCACCGACAACCGGGGTGTCGACGTGGTGTTCGACGGGCTCGGCGGGCCACAGATGTCGCTGCTCGGTGATGTGCTGGCGCCCCGTGGCAGCCTGGTGCTGTACGGCTTGCAGGGCGGCAACCAGACGCCATTTCCGGCCTGCGCAGCGTTCCAGAAGAACATTCAGTTCTTCGTGCACTGCATCGGCAACTTCACCGGCAAGCCAGAGCTGGGCATCATCCAGGACCACGTCGCCTTGCAACGTGCCTTGCGTGATATCAACCAGCTCACCGCCGACCGTGTGCTGCTTCCGCTCAAGACCCGGGTGTTTCCGTTCAACGAGTTTGTCGAAGCTCACCGCTACATGGACGAGTGCCCATGCCGCGAGCGGGTTGCCCTGCAAATCGAAACTGCCTGACCTTCCAATTAGAGTCCGTGGCCCCACGGACTCTTGTGCGTTTTTTCCTTCAGACATCGAGAAACCCTGGGCCAGACGCCTGGGGCTGTTCAGCAACTGAACTGGTTTTTGCTCTCGATCTGTATCTTCTAATTGCCCTTAAGACCCTGATAATTGAATGACTACTTTCATCTCAAGGAATGAGCTATGTCTGTGCATTCTATTTGCTCCGTGCAATATCAATCAGCTGTTTATCATCGCGCCTCAAACTTTTGTTTAATGTTTGTAGGGGCGCTATGTAATCCCTTCTTTTTTTCTTGTGCTCATCGTGCGCAGGGGCTTGTAAGAAGTTTCCTAGGAAAACTCACTTTCTCGAAGAGCCCAGCTACGACGGGGCTTTCGGTCATGCTGCTCGCAAATCCGAGACGCCGCGCGCTCAACTGTTTCAAATAACTACGAAAACTTAAGTGTTAGCATTTCAGCGTCTATTAATTAATGAAGAATGATTGTGCGTTCGCCATTCGTGGCCGCGCGATATAAACCTTTGATACCGGGTGAAGTACTGATGAGCACGATCCATGATCAGGCAATGAATTATGTCTACCAGCAAGTATTGCAACGCCTGCTGAGTTTCTTTTCACGTGCCGAACGCACGGCATTGCAGCTGTTGATCCAGCGCCTGGCGGTTGCTGCGGGGGGGATGGAGCGCATCGGTGAATTCAAGGTATTGGTGACTCAATCCGGTACCCGTGATTGCTGTTACAGCCTGGCCCTGTTACGCGCCGCCCAGTTGAGCATCGCCGGCCGTGCGCCCGCCACATTTCAGTTGCGGGTCGCCACCCTGCGTTGCAATGGCGTACCGGATTCCGCACTGCACAACATGCATCGCAGCTTCAGTGCTCTGTTCCTGCATGACGACCCAAGGGTCGAGCTTCTGATGGTGGATCATCGCGAAATCCTGCCTTTCAACCATCTGGCGCCTGTCAGCGATGAGGGGCGAGAGGCCGGCAGACTCAATCTGCTGATGGTGGGTCATCGTCGTGGACGGGATGAGGAGCTGACACTGTGGGACGACCTGTATCTGACCACTGTCGAGTTCTACGGCCAGGTTGCCCGCTGGAACAACGGTGTCGACGCCTTGATCAGCAGCGACAACGCGCGCCGTCAGGAGCAGTTTATCGACGGTCTCGACCGGGCGGTGCGCAAGGCCGGCATTGGCGAGCTGGTGCGAAGGGGAGTGGGGTTCGATGAACTGTTCGGATTGCTCGACAGCATCGGTGGCGATTGTTATCGCGAGCTCTATTCCGAGGAAGACCGGGTGCCATGGCGGCCGCTGGGTGAGTTCGAGGCCTGTCGCCGCACCAGCTATATCGGCATCGACGATATGGTGGTCGGCAAGATGGAGGAGCGCTGGCCTTTGCTCAGCGATTTTCTTGGGTTCCAAGCCGATGAACTGATGTTTGAAGCGCGTGCCGGTGAATGTAACGACCCCTTGCTCGGTGCCTACCTGAAGGGGCTGCAAGCCAGTTACACGGAAGGCCGCAGTTACGAGGCCGGTGTATCGGACTATCTGCAGCAATGCCTGGCGATGATGCGCCGCCGGAACACGCCTGAACAGGTTTGCGAACGCTTCATATCCCGGTTCGGCAATCTGTCCGATCTGGACGGGCAGCGGTCGCTGGCTGCGGCGGCGCTGCAAAAGAATTTCGGCCTCAACGAGGCACAGGTGGTTTGTCTGTTGTTCGCGCCCTTCATCGATGCCGGCGCCGGCCTTGAACGATTCTTGCGCACTTGCCATCCGGGCATGCTGGTCGCCATGCCCGATCTGCACCGTGCCATGCAGGGCCTGCACGCGCCAGAGCAGGTTTTGCAATGGATGACCGATGTCAGCGGTTTACCCCTGCGACTGATCTGTCGGTTGTATGCAATGGATGCAATCCGTATGGGTGAGCCTTTCGCCAAAACGCAGGAATTGCCCGAGCACGAGGTCACAGCGAGTGATCGTTCGGCGGAAGGTTGAATGTGATCTTGCTGCCCGGCCACGGGGAAGTATCTGCGGGCACCGGCTCATGAATGAGTCGCAAACCTCCGATTTTGCCTATCAGGCGGTCTACCGCTACCTGACCCAACTGATCAGCGAACCGGGCAATCAGGGAGCCATTCGATTGCCATCGTTGAGGCAATTGGCCGAACGGTTGAACGTATCGATCTCGACCGTTCAGTACGCCTACGCGCTGCTGGAGAGAGAAGGCCGGGTCTACTCCGTGGCCAAGTCCGGATACTTTGCACAGGCGACATCGACGGTCATGCCGCCAGGACGCGGCAGTGATTTGCTGGAAACGGTCTACGTCAATGCCAGATGCGCTGGCATGCAGGTACTGAGTGCCGATGAGCCGGCGTTGGTTCAGCCCCTGGATCGTCCCTTGCTGACGCTCGAGCGAGAGCTGCTGCGTCAGTATCCCCAGCACTTGCAGACGCCCGCCCAGCCTTGCGGCGAATTGGAGCTGCGCACGTTGCTGGCGGCCCGCTACACCTCGTCGGCGACACATTGCTGGCACGCCGAAGATGTCTATATCGGTGCCGATCTGAGAGGGGTGCTGGAAATCCTGATCGCAGTTCTCGGGCTGCGCCACTCAACCGTAGTCGTCGAGTCGCCGTGTGACTGGATGATCCTGCGCTTGCTTGAGTCTGCCGAAGTCCGGGTCATTGAACTCCCGATTCAGCCAGACGGGGCGCTCGATCTGCAGACACTGCAGAGGCTGCTCGAAACCGAGCGGGTGCGGCTGATCCTGTTGTCCTCGAAACTGAACATGCCCCACGGCAGCCGTCACCCTCCGGACAGTCGCCAGGCCGTCGCACAACTTCTCGCGAATCATGGCACCTGGGTTCTGGAGAACGATTGTCATGGCGAGTTGCTGGACGACGATGACGGTGAGCCACTGCGCGAGCTGGTGGATCCCGACCGGCTGTTGATCTTTTCCATGTTCGAAAAAATCATCGGGGTTGAAGCCCCCTATGGGTTTGTCCTGTCGCGACAATGGCGCGCCGATTTGCAGCGTCACTTCCTGTTGCGTTCGTTTCGCCTTTCACCGATCCGGCAAAAGGCCATCGCCCGACTCTATGGAAGCGGGCGGGTCGACCAGCACTTGCCGGTGCTCAAGCGCATACTCAGGGAGCGTCGGACGCGATGGATCGAGCTGATACATGAACGCCTCGGCGACATTGTGCAGATCATCGAACCCCGGGGCGGTGCAACGATCTGGCTGCATTCTGCGCGCCCGATCACCATGGATGCCGTGTTTCAGCGGCTACTTAAACAACACGTGCTGATTGCACCCGGAGAGCTGTTCAGCCTCCAGGGGCTGCACGCGCAGAACCTGCGTCTGAGTGTGACCGGCAGCGCCGAACTCGAGTTGTTAAGACTTGTCGGATTGCTTGGGGATGCGTTACGACTGGCTCCGCGGGCGGATGTTCGAAAACACCCGGTCTGTGTGCAATAGACCCCATCGCACTCCGGACAAACTGCCAGTAAACTCCCTTGTAATTTCTTGAACCACTCTATTTCAGAGGTTTTGCATGACACTCAGTCCTTTTGCGGGCAAACCGGCACCGGCAGAATTGTTGGTCGACATCCCGCGACTGGTTACGGCGTATTACACCGGTCAACCCGACGCCTCGGTTTCCACCCAGCGCGTGGCGTTCGGCACCTCCGGGCACCGGGGCAGTTCCTTTGATTTGAGTTTCAACGAGTGGCACGTTCTGGCCATCAGCCAGGCGATCTGCCTGTATCGCGAAGCCCAGGGCATCACCGGGCCGCTGTTCGTCGGCATCGATACCCACGCGCTGTCGACTCCGGCAGGGGCCAGCGCCCTGGAAGTACTGGCCGCCAACGGTGTGACCGTGATGATCGCCGAAGGTGATGAATACACGCCGACCCCGGCGGTTTCTCACGCCATTCTTTGCTACAACCGTGGTCGCACCACGGGTCTTGCCGACGGCATCGTCATCACCCCGTCGCACAACCCGCCACAAAGCGGTGGCTACAAGTACAACCCAACCAACGGTGGCCCGGCCGACACCCACATCACCAAGTGGATCGAAGCCAAGGCCAACGAACTGCTGGCCAATAAACTGGCCGGCGTCAAACGCATCAGCTACGAGCAGGCGCTCAAAGCCAGCACCACCCATCGCCACGACTACGTGAACACCTACGTGGCCGATCTGATCAACGTCATCGACTTTGATGCCATTCGCGGCGCCAAACTGCGCTTGGGCGTCGATCCGCTGGGCGGAGCAGGGGTGCGCTACTGGTCGGCGATTGCCGAGCACTATCGTCTGGACCTGGAGGTGGTGAACAAGGAAGTCGATTCGACGTTCCGCTTCATGACCGTCGACTGGGACGGTCAGATCCGCATGGACCCATCGTCCAGCCATGCCATGCAAGGTCTGATCGGTCTGAAAGAGCGCTTTGACGTGGCCTTCGCCTGTGATCCGGATCATGACCGCCATGGCATCGTCACACCGTCCGGCGGTTTGCTGGCACCGAACAACTACCTGGCCGTGTCGATCGACTACCTGTTCCAGAACCGTCCACAATGGCGCGCCGATGCAGCCGTGGGTAAAACCGTGGTCAGCAGCGGTCTGATCGATCGCGTGGCCAAGCGACTGGGCCGTCGTCTCTACGAAGTGCCGGTCGGTTTCAAATGGTTCGCTGACGGTCTGTTCGACGGTTCGCTGGGGTTTGGCGGCGAAGAAAGCGCTGGCGCCTCGTTCCTGCGCAAGGACGGCGGTGTCTGGAGCACCGACAAAGACGGCCTGATTCCAGCCCTGCTGGCCGCTGAAATGACTGCCCGCACCGGCCGCGACCCAAGCCAGGCCTACCGTGCACTGACCGAGGAGCTGGGCGAGCCGTTCTCGGTGCGAGTCGATGCCAAGGCCAACCCGGAGCAGAAGGCCCTGCTGAGCAAGCTGTCGCCGGAGCAGGTCACCTCGACCGAACTGGCGGGTGAGAAGATCCAGAGCATTCTCAGCAAGGCTCCGGGTAACGATCAGGCCATTGGCGGTCTGAAAGTGATGACCGAAAACGGCTGGTTCGCTGCGCGTCCGTCGGGTACTGAAGACATCTACAAGATCTACGCCGAAAGCTTCATCGGCGACGACCACCTCAAGCAACTGGTGGCCGAAGCGCAAACCCTGGTAGACGGTGCGATCAGCACCCAGTAAATCCAGACAACGGAAAAGGGCGACCCTGAGGTCGCCCTTTTTTTTGCCCCGCTATTCGCCTATCAGGCCAGATCCACCAACACGATCTCGCTGTCTTCCAGCGCCGTGACGGTCAGCACTTGTTCATCAGCCACCGCCACACCGTCTCGAGCTTGTGCGCGCAAGCCGTTGACTTCAATGACGCCCGTCGCCGGAACCAGATACGCGCGACGTCCTGCATCGAGGCGATATTCAGCGGTTTCCCCGGCCTTGATATTGGCCGCCACCAGGCGTGCGTCGGCGCGGATGCGCAGGCTCTGATCGTCGCCAGTCTTGCCGCTGGCGAGGGTTACGAAACCTTCGCGGTCGCCTTTCGGGAACGGTTTGGCGCCCCATGACGGTGGTGCGCCGGTTTCGGTCGGCAGAATCCAGATCTGGAAAATCTTGGTGTCCGTGGCTTCCAGGTTGTATTCGCTGTGGGCGATCCCGGTGCCGGCGCTCATCACTTGCACGTCGCCAGCCTCGGTGCGGCCCTTGTTGCCCAGGTTGTCCTGGTGGCTGATCGCACCTTCACGCACATAAGTGATGATTTCCATGTCGCGGTGCGGGTGGGTAGGGAAGCCCGTGCCGGCGGCAATGATGTCGTCATTCCATACACGCAGGTTGCCCCAGCTCATGCGTTGCGGATGGTAGTACTCGGCGAACGAAAAATGGTGATGGGCATCCAACCAGCCGTGATGGGCGCCGCCCAGCGAGCTGAAAGGTCTGAGTTCAAGCATGATCGTCTCCTCAAAAGGTTCGTCATGGGGCGTGATGCCTGAGCCACGAAGCGAGACCGGTGATTGATGGCAGCCATCATCTATCAGTCAACCATCGAGAAAAAGCGTAAAAACTGCGGCATTCCAATCGAATCAATTGATATTTAAAAAGCTCGAAACCGTCTCATCTCACCTTCAATTCATCGCCTAAACCAATGACCTGTAAGCATTTCACTAGAACAAAAAAGCAAATGCAGACACCATAGCCCTCAACAGCCTCACATCCGGAGTCCGTCAGCGTGGCGCAACACACCCCCGATCTTCCTCCCGAACTTCGTCCCTTGGCCGAGATGCCCTGGTTCAAACGCCTGGCGGCGCGTTTCCTTGGCCACGGTCTGACGCAACTACGCGCCCAACACCGTGCCTCGTGGCTGCACGGCCAGGCTGACGGCTTTCGCAGCGGACATACCGCCGGCGTGGATTACGGGTACAAGGAAGGCAAGGCTGACGGGCTGGAAGAGGGGCGCCAGGTCTTGTTGATCCGCGACAGCCGCAATACCGAGCATCGCCCGCCGGGCATCGACAATCACCTGTTCGACGACTGGCGCCTGCCGCTCAGCGCAGAACTGAAGAAGCGCATGAAAGCCGACGTCGCGCGTCTGCTGCCTGCGCACGCCCAGCCGAGCGCGGCGCAATGGAAGATGATTTTCAGCGATACGCCGTCAACATCAGTGATTGCCGGGGCCGGAGCCGGCAAGTCGACCACGCTGGTGTTGCGGATCCTGCTGCTGACTCACTACCTGGGCTTCGAGCTCGATTCGATGACCGTGGTGACCTTCACCCGCGAGTCGCGCAAGGATTTCATCAGCAAACTGATCGAACTGTTTGCGTTATGGGACCGGGCACTCAGTCAGAAAGCTGCGAAGGATCTGGTGCGCACTTTCCACTCGCGGATCTTGCCGATGGTTCGCAGTCTGCCCGGATTCGAGCGCTTGCAGGCATTCGAAAACCTCAGCCACCGCGCGCCGGGTGCAGATGAAGACGTCGACAGCAATCCGTTCGATCTGCGCATCAACGACGCGCAGCGTCAGCAGCTCAACGCCTGTTACCACCGTCTCTACAAAGAAGATCCGCGCTTTGCGCAACTGATCCAGCCGCTGTCCCGGCACGCCTTGCAGCTTAAAGAGCTGGAACGCGATCACCCGGACGTGCAAAAACGCGTCGCTGTGACAGAACTGGCGGCCCGTCGCGATGAAGAGCTGTGCGACATGATCGAAGACATGTGGCTGCGCGCGGGCGCCTGGCCGATCAAGGGCATCGAACCGAGCCGCCAGACATTCGAAATCAACGGCGCATCGTTCCATTGCCATGGTTACATTCCGAGCCTGGATGCCTGGGTCGTGTTGGGTTTCGATCCTCGGGAAAACTCGCAGGTTTGCCGTCCCAACGCCAAGCTGACGGTTCGTGCAGAGTGGGCAGTCAAGCGCACCCTGTTTCAAGCTTTCTGCCGTAAGCCGTTGATATGGCTTGATAGTTACGAATCATCCAGACGTGTATTGGCCACGCTGGCGGGCGATGCCAGCGCCGGCCCGGGCTTCGATTACAAGGTCAAAGGCGAGCTGGCATCCGCGCCGTTGCTCGATTGTTTTGTCGCTGCCGCAGGCTTCATCGAGAACCTGGGCCTGGATGTTCCGGACGCCGTTGGCCGCATGAATTTCGCCAAGGACGATCCGGACCGGTTTTTCTTCGAAGCTTTAAGCCTGTTCTGGCGAGCGCTGGAAGATCACTTGCTGGATCAGAAGCCGCCGGTCATGACCTACAACCGGATGTTTGCCCTGTTCAGCGAGCACTCACCGGAAAACTTCAAATTGCTCAGCGATGAACTGCTGCGGCCAATGTCGCACCTGATGATCGATGAGTTTCAGGATGTCTCACCGCAAATCGTCTCGTGGATTCGTGCCAGCCTCTCGGAAATCCGCAGTCGTGGCCCGGCCATGCACGTCGGACGAGGTGCGCAGCGATCGTCGCTGCTTTGCGTGGGCGATGACTGGCAATCGATCTATGGCTGGCGCGGCAGTTCGCCGAGCTATTTCATGGAGTTCAACAAGGAATTCCCGTCGCCGAGCACGACGCGGGTGATGCTCAGCGACAACTATCGCAGCCATCAGCACATCATCGACGCGGCAGAACACATCGTCCGGGCAGCGCCGGCGATCCCGGGCAAGAAGGCCAAGGCCAGCGGCGAGGAGAGGCCGTTGCAGCCAGTCAACGTGCTGGAACGCGACGATCAGGCACTCGGCCAGCGCCTGGCGGAACACTACCGAAAGGGCGATTCAATCCTGATGCTCTATCGAAAAAGCAGCGATAAGTTACTGATAGAACAGCATATTCAATCAGTAGTTAATGTTGATTCGAGCTTGCCGTACGAGTCCCGTCGCCTGAAACAACTGACGTATCACAGCGCAAAAGGTCTGCAGGCCGACGCGGTTTTCCTGCTGGGTGACTGCCAGCATCTGACCAGCTCACCGTACAAGAATCAGGTGTACCGCATGGCCGGACTGGGCAAGGCCGGCGACAGCGAACCGTACGACAGCGCGCAGAAAGACGAAATTCTGCGTCTGGCCTACGTCGGTATCACCCGTGCAGTCAGCCATTGCTACTGGTATGTCGAGCCGCAGGACACTCAGGCGGTCAACATGCCTCGGGCCTCGGACCGGGTCGCCAAAGGCAAACCGTTCTTCGTCGATCATCGTCCGGAAAAGAAAATGGCCTGAATCCAATGCCCATGAAAAAGCCCGCACAAGGCGGGCTTTTTATTCTAAATCAGCCAGTTACGCATAACTCTTGAGAGATTCCGGAGGAATGAAAGCCTCCAGCTCATCCTCGACCGCTTCGATTATTCGCTCCACATCCGCCGCGTTCATCACCGTGGCACAGGGGATGCCGGCGATGGCAATCAAGGTTTCGCCGCTGGCCCGATCGAACAGGCGAGCGACCAGACTGCCAGGCGCATCCATGGTCGCCTCGAAACCCATGGGATGAAAATGCCAGCGCATCAGCTGGCAGGCATTGGGGAACGTGACTTTGCTTGACCCTTTGATCATGTGTTGCCCGCCTTCTTCATCGAGCGCTTCCGTTTGCTCATGGTAGGTGGGAAGAGCCTTCATTGGCTCAACCGGTGACTGCCTTTAAAAGTAGCATCTGAATGTGAAATTCCTGTGAGAATTTTCAGTTCATTTAGCGATTGCGAGGATTCTTTTGATGTAAGTCACGGTCCACCCCAATCGTCGCCAAAATGCCATCACCACCGGTTGTTGAAGCAGCGCCGGAAGTTGGGCAAGCTCGGTTCTTTTTCCAAGAGTCCCTTATGCACGCCGATGATGACGGCCCGGAACAGACCCGGGCCACGGCCGAAGCGGTCATGCGCTATCACCTGTGCTGGAAACACCGGGACCTGGATGGCGTAATGGCGCTGTACCACCCAGACATCCAGTACAACGATTTTTTCCAGAACCGCGTGCTCGGCCTCGACGAGTTGCGCGAGTACGTTCGGGTCAGCATGCCGCGCGAGTCCGACGAAGCGCTGGAGCATTGCGACCGTATCCGTATCGACGGCAACACCGCCTTCATTCAATACGAAGTGACGTTACGCGGCGGTAACGGACTGGTGTCGTTTCGTTCCAGTGAAGCGATCACGGTCAAGGACGGGCGGATCTGGCGGGTCAACGAATATGCATCGTTGGTGCGTGAGCAGGCTGAAAGTCCGACGACAACCCGCCAGCGTCCGGCGGTGAGTCGCCTGGGCCTGTCGCCGCGCCAGTTGAGCTTCATGGCCGATGACCTGCAGCAGTATTTTCAGCGTCAGCAGCCTTATCTCGACCCCGAACTCGACCTGCAACGGGTGGCGAAGGAGTGCGGGTACAGCCGCAACCAGATTTCGTACCTGTTGAATCAGGTGCTGGGGCAGAGCTTCTACCGTTACGTCAATCAGGCGCGTCTGCAACATCTATTGCAGTCGCTGGACAACGCTACGCCGCCACTGCGCATCGACGAACTGGCGTTTGCCGCCGGGTTCAATTCACTGTCGGCTTTCTATAGCTGCTTTCGCCAGCACACAGGGCAGTCGCCAAAAGCTTATGCGAAGCAAATTTCTTTGCGGACACGCGCGCAAGACAATCTCTGAGTCCAGCCACTAGGATCGACGCCATCGAAACCTGGATTGGCGGAGTCTTGCATGCCGGCGTGGCGCACTATCAGTTTGTGGATGGACCAACTCGACGAGCCGCTGACCGCGCGCCCGTCGCTTGCGCAGGACCTGGATGTCGACGTGGCGATCATCGGCGCCGGTTACACCGGACTGTGGACTGCGTACTACCTGAAACAACAGGCGCCGAGCCTGAACATTGCCATCATCGAAGCGCAAACCGCCGGGTTCGGCGCGTCCGGTCGCAACGGCGGCTGGTTGATGGGCAATCTGCTGGGCGAGGATCGTTTGCTGGCGGGCCTGTCACCGCAACAACGCCGCGCTTCGTTCGACCTGTTGCACAGCATTCCCGATGAAGTAGAAATCGTCCTGGAACGCGAAGGCATCGACTGCGACTACCGCAAGGGCGGGGTGCTGTATTGCGCCGCGCGCTATCCCGAACAGGAAGCCAGTCTTCGCGACTACCTGAAAAAGCTCCACGCCCAGGGCCTGACCGACGACGATTACCGTTGGCTCAGCCCGGAGCAACTGGCGCAGCAGCTGCGCATTGCCAAACCCTACGGCGCCATCTTCGCCCCGCATGTGGCGACCATTCACCCGGCGAAACTGGTGCGCGGTCTGGCGCGAGCCGTCGAAGGCCTGGGGGTGAAGATTTACGAAAACAGCCCGGTGACCCATTGGCAGGCCGGCAGCCTGCGGACCGACAACGCCAGTGTGCGCAGTCGCTGGATCGTTCCGGCCATCGAAGGCTATTCCGTCACGCTGCCACCGCTGGGTCGTTATCAATTACCGGTGCAAAGCCTGATCGTCGCCACCGAGCCGTTGCCCGCTGCGACCTGGGATGCAATCGGCCTCAGTCGGGGCCAGGCTTTCAGCGAGTTCAGCCGTCAGGTCACTTACGGCCAGCGTAGCGCCGACAACCGCCTGATCTTCGGCGCCCGTGGCGGTTATCAGTTCGCCGGCAAGCTGCGCCACAACTTCGACCTGACCCGTGATGAAGTCGAGCTGCGTCGCTACCTGTTTGGCGAGCTGTTCCCGCAACTGAAAAACGTGCAGATCACCCACGCCTGGGGCGGCAACCTCGGCATGTCCCGGCATTTCAAACCGCACATGTTGTGTGACCGGGCCAACGGCATCGCGCTGTCCGGCGGCTATGGCGGGGAGGGTGTCGGTGCTTCCAACCTGGGCGGGCGGACGCTGGCGGATCTGATTCTCGAACACGATACCGAGCTGACGCATCAACCATGGGTGCTGCCCGATGGCGGGATCCACGCATTGCGCGCCTGGGAGCCGGAACCGTGCCGCTGGCTCGGCTACAACGCGATCATCAAAAGCTTCGTCCACGAAGACCAGACCCTGGCCAACCCGGCGACTGCGCCCTGGCGGCGCAAGCTTGCCAGCCAGGTGGCCGGGTTCATGGAAGGTTTCATGCACTAAACGTTGTTTACTATCAGACAGGTAACGCCATGAGCATCACCCAATTCAAGAACACCGCCACGTTGCAACTGGATGAGTCCAACCCGGTGGCCGTGCCGCTCGGCACGCCGGTAGCGATTGCCTCGACCACCAGCGTCGAGCGCGACGACGGCGTCGAAACCGGCGTCTGGGAATGCACCCCAGGTCGCTGGCGCCGGCAGATCACTGCTCAAGAGTTCTGCCATTTCATTTCCGGTCGCTGCACGTTCACCCCGGACGACGGCGGCGAAA
Source organism: Pseudomonas sp. 22082 (assembly GCF_052046055.1). Lineage (NCBI taxonomy): Bacteria > Pseudomonadati > Pseudomonadota > Gammaproteobacteria > Pseudomonadales > Pseudomonadaceae > Pseudomonas > Pseudomonas sp. 22082. The sequence goes on along the minus strand of NZ_JBQEQB010000003.1, from coordinate 290,449 downwards.
CCCTGCACATACAAGGTGGCGACGCACTGATGTTGCCGGCCAATACGCTCGGGATCTGGGACATCGAGGAAACCGTACGCAAGACCTATGTCCTGATTTTCTGACGTTTTGATCCTTTTGATTGCCTGCCAACAACAATAGCCAATACAGGAATCGATCCATGATCCGAAAGACCCTCGCGCTCGCACCTTTGATGCTCGCCGTTTCCCTTGCTCAGGCCGCGGATACGGTCAAGGTTTACAACTGGTCCGACTACATCGCGCCGGACACCGCCAAGAACTTCGAAAAGGCCAGCGGCATCGGCGTTACCTATGACGTCTACGACAGCAACGAAACCCTCGACGGCAAGCTGATGACCGGCAAATCCGGTTACGACGTGGTGTTTCCCTCCAACCACTTCATGGCGCGGCAGATCGAGGGCGGGGCGCTGAAGAAGCTCGACAAGAGCCAGCTGCCCAACTGGAAGAACCTCAACCCGGTATTGCTCAAAGCCCTGCAGACCAACGACCCGGGCAACGAACACGGCTTTCCGTACCTGTGGGGCAGTACTGGCATCGGCTACAACATCGCCAAGGTCAAGGCTGTGCTGGGGGACAACGCGCCGGTGGACTCCTGGGACCTGATCTTCAAGCCCGAATACATGGAAAAACTGCAGAAATGCGGCGTGGCGATCCTCGACAACGGCCCGGAACTGTTGCCGGCAGCGCTCAACTACCTGGGGTTGCCGCATCACAGCAAGAACCCCGAGGACTACAAAAAAGCTGAAGCGCTGCTGATGAAAGTGCGGCCGTATGTCAGCTACTTCCATTCCTCGAAGTACACCAGCGATCTGGCCAATGGCGACATCTGCGTAGCTGTCGGTTTCTCCGGCGACATCCTGCAAGCGGAAAACCGCGCCAAAGAGGCGAAGAACGGCATCGACATCGGCTACGAAATTCCCAAGGAAGGTGCCGCCATCTGGTTCGACATGGTCGCCATGCCCGCCGACGCACCGGACGAGAAGGCCGGCTATGCGTTCATGAACTACCTGCTGCAGCCCGACGTGATGGCCGGCATCAGCAATTACGTTCACTACGCCAATGGCAACGAACAGGCCGACAGCCTGATCGACCCGGAGATCAAGAACGACACCAAGGTTTATCCGAGCCCGGAAATGATGGGCAAGCTGTTCGCGCTGGAAGCGATGCCGCTGAACATCGACCGGATCCGGACACGGGTGTGGAACAAGATTCGAACCGGCAGCTGAAGGAACAAAGGCGAGGGCGGCACAGCCCTCGCCTGACTATGTTCTGTTGGATCAACTTGATATCAAACCACTGGCATTGCATCGCTAAAGTGCAGCAAAGTGAGACGCTGCTAACAAAAAACAACTTACCGATATTTAATATTTAAATAAGAAATCGTCAGACAATTAGGCAGCCTCACCACACTTTCAAACTTCTTTCGGCGGCACGTGCTTTGTTTACGGGAGTTTCCCGGAACAGTTCAATTTGATCTCGAAAAAATGCTAGACGACAGATTTCAAATTGTGTCAGGTTTCTTACGCCTTCATTGGGCGAGTGATAGGACAATCTCGCCAGAGGTTGTCGCTATCGGACAAAAACTGTTCCATTGCTAAACAAGGAAGTGTGTTTATGTCGAAAGTAAAAGCTAACGCTATTGATACCGCCGAACAGGCTTTTGAGCTGAACGCGGCGCCGCAACCTCTGGCAGCGACCAGCACGGCGTATAACCAGATCAATAGCTTCAGCCATCAGTACGATCGTGGCGGTAACCTCACGGTCAATGGCAAACCCTCCTTTTCCGTCGACCAGGCCGCAACCCAGTTGCTGCGCGACGGCGCTGCCTACCAGGACAAGGATGGCAGCGGCAAGATCGAACTTACCTACACGTTCCTGACTTCGGTATCGTCCAGCACGATGAACAAGCACGGGATCACCGGGTTCAGTCAGTTCAGTGCTCAACAGAAAGCCCAGGCCGTGCTCGCCATGCAATCCTGGGCCGACGTGGCCAACGTCACCTTCACCGAGAAAGCGTCGGGCGGTGATGGCCACATGACCTTCGCCAACTACAGCGGTGGCGTGGACGGCGCAGCAGCGTTCGCCTACCTGCCGGGCACCGGTCCGGGTTACGACGGCACTTCGTGGTACTTGATCAACAGCGGTTACACGCAGAACAAGACCCCGGACCTGAACAACTACGGCCGTCAGACCCTGACCCACGAAATCGGCCACACCCTTGGCCTGGCGCACCCGGGCGACTACAACGCCGGCAACGGCAACCCGACCTACAATGACGCGACCTACGGTCAAGACACCCGCGGCTACAGCGTCATGAGCTACTGGAGCGAAAGCAACACCAGCCAGAACTTCAGCAAGGGCGGGGTGGAAGCCTATTCCTCCGGTCCGCTGATGGATGACATCGCCGCGATCCAGAAGCTCTACGGCGCCAACATGACCACCCGAACCGGTGACACCACCTACGGCTTCAACTCCAACGCCGGTCGCGATTTCCTCAGCGCCTCGTCGTCGGCCGACAAGCTGGTGTTCTCGGTGTGGGATGCGGGCGGCAAGGACACCTTCGACTTCTCGGGCTTCACCCAGAACCAGAAGATCAACCTCAATGAAGCCTCGTTCTCCGACGTTGGCGGCCTGGTGGGCAACGTGTCCATCGCCAAGGGCGTCACCATCGAGAACGCCATCGGCGGTTCGGGCAACGACCTGCTGATCGGCAACAGCGCGGCCAACGAGCTCAAGGGCGGTGCCGGTAACGACATCATCTGGGGTGGCGGTGGCGCCGACAAGCTGTGGGGCGGCGCGGGTTCGGACACCTTTGTGTTCGCGGCCAGCTCCGACTCCAAGCCGGGTGCGATCGATCAGATCCTCGATTTCGTCAGCGGTCTCGACAAAATCGACCTGACCGGTATCACCAAGGGCGCCGGCCTGCACTTCGTCAGCGCCTTCACCGGCGCGGCGGGTGATGCGGTTCTGACGTCCTCGGGCGGCAACAGCCTGCTGTCAGTGGACTTCTCCGGTCACGGCGTGGCTGATTTCCAGGTCAGCACCGTTGGCCAGGCAGCCACCAGCGACATCGTGGCGTGATGTAACACGGGAAAGCGGCGCGTCATGCGCCGTTTTCTTCACTTGCATCGCCGTGACCGGTAAGCAAGGCTACGTGCCGGAGTGAAATTTCCCATGATCCAATTCGCTTTTACCCGCAATGCGGCGGCGTACTTGTTGCCGATGCTGATGATGATTTCCGGAGAAACAACCATGGCAAGCAGCCTGAGACTCGAAGACCCATCGCTATTTGCCGGGCAGTGGCAAGCGACCCTGAGTGCCCGCAGTGACAGCGCCGAAGCACAAGCGATGCAGGACAAACCGTCGAATACCTGCCAGATCGATCTCGAAGCCAACCGGACCTTGGGCAAAGGTGCCGATTGCCTGAGCGCGTGGTTGCAGGACGCTGCCATCGGCTGGTTTCCCGATCCTGACGGTCTGTCGATCACTGGCAAGGAAGGCTCAAGAATCCAGTTTTTCAGCCGACAACGTGATGGGCTTTATCTGAGCACTTTGAAGTCGGGCCTGGTGATTACACTCAAGCGTGCTGTACAGCAACCTTGATGACCAAAACCGACTGACAGTTTAAATATAAAGCACCCCGTTACAGTTATAAGCCGCAGTGCAATAACACGGAGGCCGGTTTTAATCGGGGAAGTTGTTATTGAAGTGTAAGCAAATGCTGGCGGTGTATGTCTCGCTCTCATGGCGAGCAATTAATTTGAAGTCTCGCCAAGCAGGGCGGGAAATACCATTTCAGGAATAATCAATGAAGATGGCGAAGGCCCAAGCCACCGCTCCCTTATTCAAGGCATTGGGTGACTATAAAAGCATTCTGATCAGCGTCGGATGCTTTACCGCACTGATTAACGTGCTGATGCTGGTGCCTTCCATATATATGCTCCAGGTCTACGACCGGGTGCTGTCTTCGCAGAACGAAACTACCCTGGCGATGCTGTCGCTGATGGTCGTCGGTTTCTTCGCGTTTATCGGCCTGCTGGAAGTGGTGCGCAGCTTTATCGTGATCCGCATCGGCAGCCAGTTGGAGCGCCGCTTCAACCTGCGGGTCTATCAGGCAGCTTTCGAACGTAACCTGTTCAAGGGCGAGGGCAACGCCGGGCAGTCCCTGGGCGACCTGACCCACATTCGCCAATTCGTCACCGGGCCTGCGCTGTTCGCGTTCTTCGATGCGCCGTGGTTCCCGGTTTATCTGTTTGTGATTTACCTGTTCAACGTCTGGCTCGGCGTGCTGGCCACAGCGGGAGCGTTGCTGCTGATCGCGCTGGCGTGCCTGAACGAATACATGACCAAGAAGCCGCTGGGCGAAGCCGCCGGTTATTCGCAGAAATCCAGCCAGTTGGCCACCAGCCACTTGCACAACGCCGAAACCATTCAAGCCATGGGCATGCTCGGCGCCTTGCGCAAGCGCTGGTTCCAGGTGCACTCGCGCTTCCTCGGCCTGCAGAATCAGGCCAGCGACACTGGCGCGGTGATCAGCTCGCTGAGCAAGACCCTGCGCCTGTGCCTGCAATCGCTGGTGCTGGGCCTCGGCGCACTGTTGGTGATCAAGGGCGACATGACCGCCGGGATGATGATCGCCGGCTCCATCCTGATGGGCCGGGTTTTGAGCCCGATCGACCAGTTGATTGCCGTGTGGAAGCAGTGGAGCGGGGCGAAGCTGGCTTACCGTCGCCTCGATGCGTTGCTGCAAGCTTTCCCGCCGAGCGATGACGCCATGGCGCTGCCGGCGCCGAAAGGCCAGATCACCTTTGAACAAGTCAGCGCCGGCCCTCCGGGTCAACGCTCCGCGACCCTGCACATGGTCAACTTCAACCTGGCGGCCGGTGAAGTGCTGGGCGTGCTCGGTGCCTCCGGTTCCGGCAAATCGACCCTGGCGCGTGTGCTGGTCGGCGTATGGCCGGCCCTTGGTGGCACGGTGCGTCTGGACGGCGCCGACATCCACCGTTGGAACCGCGATCAGCTCGGCCCGTACATCGGCTATCTGCCGCAGGACATCGAGCTGTTCAGCGGCAGCATCGCCGAGAACATTGCCCGCTTCAGTGAAGCTGACCCGCAAAAGGTCGTGGCTGCCGCGCAACAGGCCGGCGTGCACGAACTGATCCTGCGCATGCCACAAGGCTACGACACGCAATTGGGCGAGGACGGCAGCGGTTTGTCCGGCGGCCAGAAACAGCGTGTGGCACTGGCCCGTGCGCTGTACGGCAACCCGAGCCTGGTAGTGCTGGATGAGCCGAATTCCAACCTCGACACCGTCGGCGAAGCCGCGTTGTCCAGCGCGATCGTGCAGCTCAAGGCCCAGGGCACCACCGTGGTACTGGTCACCCACCGTTCTTCGGTACTGGCTCAGGCCGACAAGCTGCTGGTACTCAACGACGGCCGTCTGCAGGCCTTCGGCCCGAGCCATGATGTGCTCAAGGCACTGTCCGGTAACCAGCCCGGCAACCCGCCACAACCAAACGAAAAACCTGCGCAAGCACCGGCCGGGCTCAGCATGAGCCGCCAGTATCAGCCGACGACAAGGAATTCGGGTGTATGAGCAGCGCGAGCATGAACACGCAAAACGAAGCCACGATGGAACACGACTACATCACCGAGCGCCCGGAACGCGACGCCAGATTTTTCGCCCGCATGGGCTGGATTCTGGCGCTGGTCGGCGCCGGCAGCTTCTTCACCTGGGCGGCATTGGCGCCGCTGGATCAGGGCATTCCGGTGCAGGGCACCGTGGTGGTGTCGGGCAAGCGCAAGGCCGTGCAGTCGATGAGCAGCGGCGTGGTCAGCCGGATTCTGGTGCGTGAAGGCGAAATCGTGAAGCAGGGCCAGCCACTGTTCCGCCTCGACCAGACCCAGGTTGCCGCCGACGTGCAGTCACTTCAGGCGCAATACCGCATGGCCTGGGCCAGCCTGGCGCGCTGGCAGGCCGAGCGTGACAACCTCAAGCAAGTGACGTTTCCGGCAGAACTGAGCGACAACGCCGATCCGCGCCTGGCGCTGGTGCTGGAAGGTCAGCGGCAATTGTTCAGCAGCCGTCGCGAAGCGTTTGCCCGCGAACAGGCCGCCCTGCGCGCGAGCATCGAGGGCGCCACCGCGCAGCTGGCGGGCATGCGCCGCGCCCGTACTGACCTCAACGCCCAGGCTGACTCGCTGCAACAGCAGTTGAGCAACCTGCAACCGCTGGCCGACAACGGCTACATACCCCGCAACCGCTTGATGGAATATCAGCGTCAGCTGTCGCAGGTTCAGCAGCAACTGGCCGAAAACACCGGCGAAAGTGGTCGAGTGGAGCAGGGCATCCTTGAGTCCCGCCTGAAACTGCAACAGCACGGTGAGGAATACCAGAAGGAAGTCCGCACCCAGCTGGCCGACGCACAACTGAAAAGCGTCACCCTGTCCGAGCAACTGACCTCCGCCGGTTTCGACCTGCAACACAGCGAAATCCTCGCCACCGCTGATGGCGTGGCCGTCAACCTCGGTGTGCACACCGAAGGCGCCGTGGTCCGTCAGGGCGAAACCCTGCTGGAAATCGTCCCGCAAGGCACGCGCCTGGAAGTCGAAGGGCACCTGCCGATCAACCTGATCGACAAGGTCGGCACGCACTTGCCGGTCGACATCCTGTTCACCGCGTTCAACCAGAGCAAGACGCCACGGGTGCCCGGCGAAGTCAGCCTGATTTCCGCCGACCAGATGGTCGACGAGAAAACCGGCGTGCCGTACTACGTGTTGCGCAGCAGCGTCAGCGATCAGGCCATGGAAAAACTCAACGGCCTGGTGATCAAACCCGGCATGCCGGCGGAAATGTTCGTGCGCACTGGCGAACGTTCGCTCCTCAACTACCTGTTCAAGCCGCTGCTCGACCGCGCCGGTTCCGCGTTGACCGAAGAATAAGGATGTTCGGCTGTATGAATAAGCTTTCCATGCTGGCGGCAGCGTTCGCGCTGCTCGCGGGCAACAGTGCAGTGGCGGCCATGGGGCCGTTCGAGATCTACGAACAGGCGTTGCGCAATGACCCGGTGTTCCTCGGCGCGATCAAGGAGCGCGATGCAGGCCTCGAAAACCGCGCCATCGGCCGCGCCGGTCTGTTGCCGAAACTGGGTTACAACTACAACAAGGGTCGCAACTCGTCGAAGGCCACGTCCCTCGACGAACGCGCGCGCAATCGCACCGATGAGCGTAATTACAACAGCTACGGCTCGAGCCTGACCCTGCAACAACCGTTGCTCGACTACGAAGCCTACGCGGCGTATCGCAAGGGCGTGGCCCAGTCGCTGTTTGCCGACGAGAACTTCCGCGGCAAGAGCCAGGAACTGCTGGTTCGCGTACTGGATAACTACACCAAGGCTTTGTTTGCCCAGGACCAGATCGACATCGCGCTGGCCAAGAAGAAGGCGTACGAGCAGCAGTTCCAGCAGAACGAGCACATGTTCCGCCAAGGCGAGGGCACTCGCACCGATATCCTCGAAGCCGAGTCGCGTTATGAACTGGCAACCGCCGAGGAAATCGAGGCCCGCAACGAGCAGGACGCCGCGCTACGGGAACTGGGCGCATTGGTAGGGGTGCCGGCGGTGGACATCAGTGATCTGGCGCCACTGGATCAGAACTTCCAGACATTCGCCCTGATGCCGGCCAACTACGACACCTGGCACGAACTGGCGATCAGCAACAACCCGAACCTGGCGTCCCAGCGTCAGGCGGTGGAAGTGGCGCGTTACGAAGTCGAGCGCAACCGCGCCGGGCACCTGCCGAAAGTCAGCGCTTACGCCACGATGCGCCAGAACGAATCGGAAAGCGGCAACACCTACAACCAGCGCTACGAAACCAACACCATCGGTTTTGAAGTCAGCGTGCCGTTGTACGCCGGTGGTGGTGTGTCGGCCTCGACCCGCCAGGCCAGCCGCACCATGGAACAGGCCGAATACGAACTGGACGGCAAGACCCGCGAGACGCTGATCGAATTGCGTCGTCAGTTCAGCGCCTGCCTGTCCGGGGTCAACAAGCTGCGCGCCTATCAAAAGGCCCTGGCCTCGGCCGAAGCGCTGGTGGTGTCGACCAAGCAAAGCATTCTCGGTGGCGAGCGAACCAACCTCGACGCACTGAACGCCGAGCAACAACTATTTACCACCCGCCGCGACCTGGCCCAGGCACGCTATGACTACCTCATGGCCTGGACCAAGTTGCATTACTACGCGGGAACCTTGAGCGAGCAGGATCTGGCGCGGGTGGATGAGGCCTTCGGACAAGGCCCAAGGACGCAATAACGCCGTAACTTCAACGCAAAAAAGCTTCAACCCAAAACAACAAAAAGAGTGGTGAACATGGACGTATGCATCAAGCCGATCACGGTCGGCACCCTGCTGCTTGTGATGTCTGCAACCCAGGCTCAGGCCCAATACCTCGAAGCCGGCAAACCCGGCGATCCCGCCAGTTGGCGCAGCGCCGAATTCCTGCGTGACTGGGGCCTGGGCCGGATGCAGGCCGATCAGGCCTACGCCGCCGGCATCACCGGCAAGGGTGTGAAGGTCGGCGCGCTGGACTCCGGTTTCGACGCCGCCCATCCCGAGTTCGCCAGCGACCGTTATCACCCGGTACTGGCCAGCGGCAGCTACCTCGACGGCACGCTGTTCAATGTCAACGGCACCCTCAATCCGAACAACGATTCCCACGGCACCCACGTGGTCGGCACCATGGGCGCGTCCCGTGATGGCACCGGCATGCATGGCGTGGCGTACAACGCGCAGATCTACGTTGGCAACACCAACAAGAACGACAGTTTCCTGTTCGGCCCAAACCCTGATCCGCGTTACTTCAAAGCGGTGTACGACGCCCTGGCGGATGCCGGCGTGCGGGCGATCAACAACAGTTGGGGCAGCCAGCCGCCGGATGTCAGCTATCGAACCCTTGCGGATCTGCACGCCGCTTACGCTCAGCACTGGAACAAGGGCACGTGGATTGACGCAGCGGCGGACGTTTCCCGTCGCGGTGTAATCAACGTGTTCAGCGCCGGCAACAGCGGCTACCCGAATGCCAGCGTGCGCTCGGCGCTGCCGTACTTTCAGCCGGACCTGGAAGGGCATTGGCTGGCGGTCTCCGGGCTGGATCAAAGCAATCAGCAGAAGTACAACCAGTGTGGCATCGCCAAATACTGGTGCATCACCACACCGGGCGCGAAGATCGACAGCACCATTCCCGACGGCGGTTATGCGATCAAGTCCGGCACCTCGATGGCCGCGCCGCACGCCACCGGCGCACTGGCGCTGGTGATGGAGCGCTATCCGTACATGAACAATCAGCAGGCTCTCGAAGTGTTGCTGACCACCGCCACCCAGCTCGACGGTTCGGTGACCGATGCGCCGACCGAACGGGTCGGCTGGGGCGTGGCCAATATCTACCGGGCGATACGCGGGCCGGGGCAATTGCTCGGGGCGTTCGACGCCCATCTGGCGGCCGGGCGGAGCGATGTCTGGAGCAATGACATCAGCGACAAAGCCCTGATCCAGCGCCAGAGCGAAGACCTCGCCGAACACAGCGCCTGGCAGCAAACCCTGCAAAGCAAGGGCTGGCAGAACGGCGTGCCGGCCGGTGCCAGCCAACAGGATCAGACTGATTACGCTGTGGGCATGGCTCGCGATGCAGCGGCGGCCGGTCGGGTGTATCAGGGCAGCCTGATCAAATCCGGCGACGGGCGACTGATTCTGACCGGTGACAACACGTATCGTGGGCCGACCACGGTCAATGGTGGTCTGCTGACAGTGAACGGCTCGCTGACATCGGCCGTGACCGTCAATGACGGCGGCACCCTCGGCGGCACCGGGCGGATCGGTGCACTGTCCGCTAACAGCGGTGGCCGTGTCGCACCGGGCAATTCCATCGGCACCTTGAATGTGGCCGGTGACGTGAACTTCGCGCCAGGCTCGACCTACGCCGTGGAGTTGTCTCCCACCAGCAGCGACCGCATCGTCGCCGGCGGCATCGCCTCCATCAACGGCGCCACCGTGAGCCTGTCGCTGGAAAACAGCCCGACACTGCTCAGTACCAGCGAAGCCAGAAGCCTGCTCGGCCAGCAGTACAACATTCTGCAAGCGGCGGGCGGCATTCAGGGTCGGTTCGGTGCGGTGCTGCCGGATTACCTGTTCATCGGTGGCAGCCTGGCCTACAGCGGTAACGGCATCGGTTTGAATGTCGAGCGCAACGCGACATCGTTCGCCAGTGTCGGCCAGACACCGAATCAGCGCTCCGTGGCCACTGCCGTCGAAGGTCTGGGCGCGGGCAATTCCGTGTACGAAAGCCTGTTGTTGTCGGCCAACGCCGGTGACGCGCAACAAGCCTTTCAACAGTTGAGCGGTGAAATCTACCCGGCCCTCGGTTCGGTGCTGATCAACGACAGCCGCCAACTGCGCGACGCCATCGGCGAACGCCTGCACGATGCGCAAGCCACGCAAAGCAACGGCTGGATCAAGGCCCTCGGCGCTTGGGGTACGACCGACTCGCGACACGACACCGCCGGTTACAGCACCTCCATCGGTGGGCTACTGGCAGGTGTCGACGGCGCGGTCGACGAGCAGACCCGCATCGGTCTGGTCACCGGTTACAGCGACAGCTCGCTGAGCATGGGCTCGGGCACCCATTCCTCGGCCAAGGTCGACAGCTATCACCTCGGCGCCTACGCCGGTCACGACATCGGCGCCTGGCGCCTGAGTACCGGCGCCGCTTACAGCTGGCATCGCGCCGATGTGAAGCGCGACTTGCAGTACGGCAATGTCAGCGCCAAACAGAAAGCCAAGGTCGATGCTGCCACCACTCAGGTATTCGGCGAGGCGGCTTATCGACTGAACCTGCAACCACTGGCCCTTGAGCCGTTCGCCAACCTGGCCTACGTACACCTCGACACCGACGGCTTCACCGAGAAGGGCGACGCCGCCGCGCTGGAAAGCGGCGACGACCAGCGCGACGCGGTGTTGAGCACCCTCGGCGTGCGGGCGATCAAGACCTTTGACCTGCCGTCCGCGCAGAAACTGCAAGTGAGCGGTCATCTGGGCTGGCAGCACAGCCTGACCGACATCGAATCCGAACAGCATTTGCGCTTCGCCAGCGGCAGCGCGCCGTACACCGTTGAAAGCTCGCCACTGGTGCGCGACGCCGCCCTGGTCGGCGTGCAGGCCAGCCTGGCGCTGACCCGCGACGTGCGGGTCAACCTCGATTACACCGGACAACTGGCCAGCCGCGAGAAACAACACGGCGTGGGCCTGAGCCTGAACTGGCAGTTCTAAACACACGGATGATCGTTCCCACGTCGAGGCGTCGAACCGTCTGCATGGGAATGCCTCTAGGGACGCGGAGCGTCACGGGCTGCATTCCCACGCGCGAGCGTGGGAACGATCAACGATCACTTCAATAGACGGATTTTTCGCAACATCACTAAGGAAGGTCGCTGGATGAAAAACAACAACACCCCCGCGCAATCGGGTGGCTGCTTTCGCCTGAAAACTCTCAACGTCGCCTTGCTCTGCGCACTGGCCACCTGGGGCAACGCAAACGCGGCGCCCTACGTGGAAAGCGGCCGGGCAGGGGATCCGGGCAGTTGGCGCAGCGCCGAATTCCAGGCCGACTGGGGCCTGGGCGCCATCGGTGCGGATCACGCGTACGCCGCCGGTTACACCGGTAAGGGCGTGAAACTGGGGATCTTCGACCAGCCGGTCTACGCCGCGCACCCGGAGTTTTCCGGCAGTAACAAAGTCATCACCCTGGTGACCTCGGGGATCCGCGAATACACCGACCCGTACATTCCGGTCAAAGCCGGGGACGCGTTTCGCTATGACGGTTCGCCCTCGGTCGGCTCCGACGGCAAGCTCGGCGCCCACGGTACTCACGTCGGCGGTATCGCCGCCGGCAGCCGTGACGGCGGGCCGATGCACGGCGTGGCGTTCGGCGCACAGATCATCAGCGCCGACAACGGCGACCCGGGCCCGGAAGACGGCATCGTGCGCGGCAACGACGGCGCGGTGTACAAGGCCGGCTGGGATGCGCTGATCGCCAGCGGCGCGCGGATCATCAACAACAGCTGGGGCATCGGCATCACCGACCGTTTCGACCTCGGCGGCCGTGACCCGGCGTACCCGCATTTCACCGTCAACGACGCGCAACTGCAGTTCAACGAGATCCGCACACTGCTGGGCACCAAACCCGGCGGCGCCTACGACGGCGCAATCGCCGCCGCACGCAGCGGGATCGTGACGATTTTCGCAGCGGGCAACGACTACAACCTGAACAACCCGGACGCCATCGCCGGCCTCGGTTACTTCGTGCCGGACATCGCGCCGAACTGGATCACCGTCGCCGCCTTGCAGAAGAACCCGGATCTGGCCAGTGCCAACCCGTACATCATGAGTACGTTCTCTTCGCGCTGCGGCTACACCGCGAGTTTCTGCGTGTCGGCACCGGGTACGAAAATCTTCAGTTCGATCATCGAAGGCACCAACGCCGACAACCTGACCACGGGTTACAAGAACTACAACGGCACCTCGATGGCCGCGCCCCACGTGGCCGGTTCCATCGCAGTGCTGATGGAGCGCTTCCCGTACATGACCGGCGATCAGGTCGCCAGCGTTTTGCGCACCACGGCCACCGACCTCGGCGCACCGGGCATCGACGCCCTGTACGGCTGGGGCATGATCAACCTGCGCAAGGGCATCGACGGCCCGGCGATGTTCGTCACCGAGCAGGACATTCCCGAAGAATTCCGCATCCAGGGCGCCTACGGTTCCGGTCAGTTCGTGGCCGATCTGCCGGGCATCGGCGCGATCATCGATGCGGGCAAGCCCACCGAGCGCGTGTGCAACGACATCACCTGCGGGCTCGACACCTGGCGCAACGACATTTCCGGCCATGGCGGTTTGACCAAGCAGGGCATCGGCACCCTGGTGCTGACCGGCAACAACACCTACAGCGGCCCGACCCTGGTCAATCAGGGGCGATTGGCAATCAATGGCTCGCTGCAATCGGCGGTGACGGTCAATGACGGCGGCATCCTCGGCGGTAACGGCCGGATCGCTGCGCTGACCGCCAACAGCGGCGGTACCGTGGCGCCGGGCAACTCCATCGGCACCCTGAACGTGGCCGGTGACGTGACCTTCGCACCGGGTTCGACCTATGCGGTGGAAGTGTCCCCGACCAGCAGCGACCGGATCGTCGCCGGCGGCAAAGCGGTGATCGAAGGCGCAACCGTGACTATGTCGCTGGAAAACAGCCCGACGCTGCTGACCACGGGCGAAGTGAAAAGCCTGCTCGGCACCCAGTTCAACATCTTGCAGGCAGCGGGCGGTATTGAAGGGCAGTTCGGACAAGTGTTGCCCGACTACGCGTTCCTCGGCGGCACCCTGGCTTACTCGGCAAACGGTGTGCAACTGGACGTCGGCCGTAATGGCGCCTCGTTCGCCAGCGTCGGCCTGACCCCGAACCAGCGCGCGGTCGGTGCTGCCGCCGAACGCCTCGGCGCCGGCAATGCGTTGTTCGAAACCCTGTTGCTGTCGCCGTCGGCGGCCGCTGCGCAGGATGCCTTCCAGCAACTGTCCGGCGAGATTCACCCGGCGATCGGCACGCTGCTGATCAACGACAGCCGCTACCTGCGCGATGCCGTGGGCGAACGTCTGCGCGAGCGTGATCTGTTCGATGCCGGCGCGCCGACCGATGACCGCAGCAACGCCTGGCTCAAAGTGCTGGGCGCCTGGGGCAAGAGCGATGGCGGATCGAAATACGCCGATTCCACCAGTTCCATCGGCGGCCTGCTGGCCGGTGTCGACGGCCTGATCGCTGAAGATACCCGCCTGGGTTTCGTGACCGGTTATAGCGACAGCTCGTTGAGCATGGGCGAGGGCACACATTCGTCCGCCTCGGTCGATAGCTATCACCTGGGCGCGTACCTGGGGCATCAGATCGATGCGCTGCGTCTGACCGCCGGTGCGGCTTACAGCTGGCATCGCATCGACGTCAAACGCGACCTGCAGTTCGGTGGCGTCAGCGGCAAACAGAAAACCAAGCGCGATGCGACCACCGCGCAATTGTTCACCGAAGCGGCTTACGACCTGGGCCTGCAACCGATGAACCTGGAGCCGTACGCCAATCTGGCCTACGTGCACCTCAATAGCGACAGCTTCACCGAGAAGGGTGATGCCGCCGCACTGAAGGGCGGTGAAGACAACCGCGACGTGGTGTTGTCGACCCTCGGTGTACGGGCCAAACGCACGTTTGCCCTGTCGGAGAAACACCAGCTGGAACTGGGCGCAAGCCTGGGCTGGCAGCACAACTTGAGCCGCGTGGATGCTGACAGTCACCTGGCGTTCGCCAATGGCAACAGTGCATTCACCGTGCAAAGTGTGTCGATGGATCGAGATGCAGCGGTGGTCGGCGTGCGCGCCGGGCTGGCGCTCAATCGCGATGTCCGGGTCAACCTGGACTACAACGGGCTGATCGGCTCTAACGAAAAGGACCACGGTGTGGGCCTGACGCTGGACTGGCAGTTCTAAGGGGTAGCGGCAGTTCTTTCGAGAACTGCCGTTTTTGAAAGGAAGAGAGAGCACAACATGGGATTGTTCGATTACAAAAACGCCGACGGCAAAACGCTGTACAGCGACGCCATCGCCCTGACGCTGTATGCCTACACGCCGACCGGGCAGGCCTTGCCCGGCACTGGCTGGAAGCCGATCGGCGCCACGGCGCTGGGCTATCAGGGCAAGGTCGGGGCGCAGGGCACATTTTTCGGCGAGAAGGACGGCTTCACCAGCGCCGAAGCCGAAGTGCTCGGCAAGTACGACGCCGCGGGCAAGCTGATCGGCATCGGCGTGGCCTTCCGGGGCACCGGCGGACTGGGTTACAGCGACACCTTCGGCGACATGAAAAACAACCTGCTGGCTGCCATCGGCCCGTCGGATTACGCCACCCAGTACGCGAAAAACGCGTTCGACAACCTGCTCAAATCGGTGGCCGCGTTCGCCGTCGCCCATGGCATCGCGTCCAAGGACGTATTGATCAGCGGCCACAGCCTCGGCGGTCTCGGGGTCAACAGCGTGGCAGAGTTGAGCGCGAGCAACTGGGGCGGGTTCTTCAAGGACGCCAACTACATTTCGTTCGCTTCGCCGACCCAGAGCAGCACCGGCACCAACGTGCTGAATATCGGCTACGAGAACGACCCGGTGTTCCGCGTGCTCGACGGCACCACGTTCAGTACCGCGTCAATGGGCAAACACGACAAGCCGCACGATTCGACCACCGACAACATCGTCAACTTCAACGACAACTACGCGTCCACCGCGCAGAACCTGGTGCCGTTCAGCATCGCCAATCCGCTGAACTGGTCGGCCCACAGCTCGCTGGGGTATGCCGATGGCCTGAATCGGGTGATTGCGTCGAAGTTCTACGGCCTGACGCACAAGGACTCGACGATCATCGTCTCCAACCTTGAAGAAGCGTCGCGGGGCAAGACCTGGGTTGAGGATCTGGGCCGCAGCGGCGAACCGCACACCGGCAGCACGTTCATCATCGGCACCGACAGCGGTGACTGGCTCAAGGGCGGGGCGGGCAACGACTTCCTGGAAGGTCTGGGCGGCGATGACCGTTTCCGTGACGACGGCGGCTTCAACATCCTGCTCGGTGGCCAGGGCCTCAACACCTTCGAGCTGCAAAAGCCGCTGCAGAACTTCAGCTTCGCCAATGACGGCGACGGCACGCTGTACGTGCGTGACGCCTACGGCGGGATCAGCATGACCCGCGACATCGGCGCGCTGGTCAGCAAGGAGTCGGGTTCGTGGTGGGGCAGCAAGGAAATCACCTGGACCGTCACCGCCAAAGGCCTGGCCAATGGTGCCGAACTGACCCAGTACAACCACTCGCTCAGCGGCGGCGCCATGGGCGACACCCTCAAAGCCACCGCCGACGGCGACTGGCTGTTTGGCCTGGGCGGCAACGATCACCTGCAAAGCGACAAGGCCCACGTGACCTTCGTTGGCGGCGCCGGCAACGACGTGATGAGCGCGGTGGGTGGCAACAACACCTTCCTGTTCAGCGGCGCCTTTGGCTTCGACGCGATCAATGGCTACCAGGGCAGCGACAAACTGGTGTTCATGGGCGTCGAAGGCGCAGGGCAGGGCTACGACTACAAGCAACACGCGTCGCAGTCCGGAAGCGATACCGTGCTGAAGATTGGCGACTTTGCCGTGACGCTGGTCGGGGTTGGTGTGGCTAACCTGTCGGATTCGAGTTTCGTCTTCGCCTGACAAACGAAAGTTGTACTGAAATGCTCCGGGGCGCCTCGGGAGGGGCGTTCTGGTTGTGAGCTATCTCTGAACAATTCCAACAAAGAGAGAGGCAACAGCAATGGGTGTGTATGACTACAAGAATTTCGGTACGGCGGAATCCAAGGCGCTGTTCAGCGACGCCATGGCCATTACGCTGTATTCCTACCACAACCTCGATAACGGCTTTGCCGTCGGTTATCAGCACAACGGCTTCGGCCTCGGCTTGCCGGCCACGCTGGTGACCGCGCTGATCGGCGGCACGGACTCCCAGGGAGTGATCCCCGGCATTCCGTGGAACCCCGATTCGGAAAAAGCCGCGCTCGATGCGGTGAAAAAAGCCGGCTGGACCCCTATCACCGCCGCGCAACTGGGGTACGAGGGCAAGACCGACGCGCGCGGCACCTTTTTCGGTGAAAAGGCCGGTTACACCAGCGCCCAGGTGGAAATCCTCGGCAAATACGACGCTCAGGGTCATCTGACGGAAATCGGCATCGCTTTTCGCGGCACCAGCGGCCCACGGGAAATCCTGATCGGCGACTCCATCGGCGACGTGATCAACGACTTGCTCGCTGCATTCGGGCCCAAGGATTACGCTAAGAACTACGTCGGCGAAGCGTTCGGCAACCTGATGAACGATGTGGTGGCGTTCGCCAAGGCCAACGGCCTGACCGGCAAGGACGTGCTGGTCAGCGGCCACAGCCTGGGCGGGCTGGCGGTCAACAGCATGGCGGACCTGAGCACCAGCAAATGGGACGGGTTCTTTCAGGATTCCAACTACATCGCCTACGCCTCGCCGACCCAGAGCAGCACCGACAAGGTGCTCAACGTCGGCTATGAAAACGATCCGGTGTTCCGCGCCCTCGACGGCTCGACCTTCACCGGTGCATCCCTCGGCGTGCACGACGCGCCCAAAGAGTTGGCGACCGACAACATCGTCAGCTTCAACGACCACTACGCCTCGGCGGCGTGGAACGTGCTGCCGTTCTCGATCGTCAACATTCCGACCTGGATCTCGCACCTGCCGACCGCCTATGGCGACGGCATGAACCGGGTGATCGAGTCGAAGTTTTACGACCTGACCAGCAAGGACTCGACGATCATCGTCGCCAACCTGTCGGATCCGGCGCGGGCCAACACCTGGGTGCAAGACCTGAACCGCAACGCCGAAACCCACAAGGGCAGCACCTTCATCATCGGCAGCGACGGCAATGACCTGATCCAGGGCGGCAACGGCAACGATTACCTGGAGGGCCGCGCCGGCAACGATACGTTCCGCGATGGTGGGGGTTACAACATCCTGCTCGGCGGCTCGGGCAACAACACCCTGGAGTTGCAGAAGTCAGTCAATAGCTTCGACTTCGCCAACGACGGCGCCGGCAACCTGTACATCCGCGATGCCAACGGCGGGATCAGCATCACCCGCGACATCGGCAGCATCGTCACCAAGGAGCCGGGCTTCCTCTGGGGCCTGTTCAAGGACGACGTGACCCACAGCGTCACGGCGGCCGGTCTTAAGGTCGGCAACAACGTCACCCAGTACGAATCGAGCGTGAAGGGCACCGGCGGTGCCGACACCCTCAAGGCCAAGGCCAGCGGAGACTGGCTGTTCGGCCTGGACGGCAACGACCACCTGATCGGCGGGGCGGGCAACGACGTGTTCGTCGGCGGTGCCGGCAATGATCTGCTGGAATCGGGCGGCGGGGCGGATACCTTCCTGTTCAGCGGCGCGTTCGGTCAGGATCGCGTGGTCGGTTACACCGCCAACGACAAACTGGTATTCCTCGGCGTGCAGGGCGTATCGCCCAACGACGACTTCCGCGCCCATGCCACGGCGGTGGGGCAGGACACGGTGCTGAAATTCGGCGCTGACTCGGTGACGCTGGTCGGGGTTGCGTTGAACAGCCTGAGTGCCGACGGGATCGTGATCGCCTGACGGCAAGGTTGGGGAGGGAGCGTATTCCCTCCCCATAGCAAAAGTGACTCACCAGCCATTCCCTGACTCCAATCCCTGCACCAACAGGAAATGCGGTCTAAAGCCATGACGACAACGTTCGTCATGTAAGGGTCGCCAACGAGTACAGGAGATTCACACGTGAAAGGTTTCAAGGGGTATATCGGTGTTGCGGGGCTTGTGCTGCTGTCGGCCAATGCCTGGGCCGATCTGCCTCACAGCTCGATTCTGAGCCGCTATGGCGTGACACCCGATCAACTGCCAGAGCCGGCCAAAAGCGAAGACGCCAAACCCGTCGAAGAAAAAAGCCGCTTTCATATCCAGCCTGAACAACCGTTCGTGACGATTCGCATCGGCGAAGACCATGAGCCGGAAATGACCGGAAATCTGAGCATCGACCGCATGGCGCAACAGGAGCGTCAGCGCTGCCAGCGCTTGCAGGAAGAACTGGTTCGCCGTGGCGAGCGTCCCTTCAGTTGCGACGGCTCACTCCCGGGCATGGCGTTACCACGCTGATGAATGCAAAAAAGGCTGCGATCCCATAGGGTTCGCAGCCTTTTTTGATGTTTTATCCGTCAGTCTTCTTTGCGCACCGTGGCCACTTCGTCGGCACGTACGCGGACTTTGGCGCCTGAAATATCCTTGAACTCGTAGAAGCCATCCTCGGTTTTGGTATCGGGCATGTCTTCGGTCAGGTACTGGGTGCCGTTCTGCAGGGTGACCACCGTTGGCGTCGAGCAACCGGCCAGCGTCAACAGCGCAGCGACTGCCAGCGGGATACCCAAGGTTTTGATTTTCATAGGACGGCTTCCTCATTCATTTCGACCATTGTCGGTCCTCTAACGCGGTTGGTGCCGTGACACCCGGAAAAGTTCGATGGCCAAGTGAAAAAAACTGCTTTGCCGATGCCATTGATCCTTTTCCGTTTGCGCCCGCCGGGACAGGCTGGTATCTGTACGCATAACCAGTACTCGCTTGCCATGGCCCCGAAACCACCGTGACTGCCAATCCCCTCGACGACCCGTTCTATTACCTCAACAACTTCCGCCAGGTGCTTGATTGGCTTGAGCTTCGCTATGCCGATGTCATGAGCGAAACGGAACATGCCTTCATTCGCGACTTCAAGGCGCTGCCGCGTCCGTCCCAGGGTTTGCTGGTGCGTATGGTGATGCGCAAGGGTGTACATTTCCGGGCCAGCAAGCTGAATTACACGGAAATCGGCGACATCGCCGAAGCGGCGCAACCACTGCTGGAGCATGGCTGGCTCGATGAACAGGCACCGTTGACGATGGTGGAGCTGTTCGAGGTGTTGCTCAAGGCCGAGATCCTGCAAGCCTTCGCCCCGGCCATCGACCAGCCTAAAAGCAAGAAAGTCGACTGGCTGCCGCTGCTGCACGAACAATTCCCCGAGCCACGCAGTTTCCAGCAATGGTGCCCGACGCTGGCCGACCGGCTGTTCAGCCTGACATTGATGGACCTGTGCGACCGTTTTCGCCTGATGTTTTTCGGCAACCTCTATCAGGACTGGTCAGAGTTCGTGCTCGCCGACCTTGGCATTTTCACCTACGAAAAAGTCGAATTCAGTGCCGATTCCCTTGGCTTGCGCAGCCGTGCCGACGTCGATGCGTGCCTGTTTCTGCACAACTGCCAGCTGTATTTCGAAGCGGGCGAACCACTGGAACCGATCGTCGAACAGGTCGCCGCGTTGCATTTCGACAACCCGTGGCTGCAACGCCGGCGCGGCAAGCTGTTGTTCCAGATCGGCCAATACTGCGAGCGCATCGGCGAATTCTCCCTGGCCCTGAAGATCTATCGCGATTGCGCCTATCCCGGCGCCCGATTGCGGATGATCCGCGTGCTGGAGCGCAGCGCCGAATATGCGCTGGCCCTGGAACTGGCGGTCATTGCCGAGCAGGCACCTGAAACCGCCACCGAACAACAGGGCCTGCAACGGGTGTTGCCGCGTTTGCGGCGCAAGCTCGGCGGGCCACCGATCAAGCGCACGGCGCCCGGCCTGGTGGAGCGGCTGGACCTGCACCTGCCGCGTCTCGATCCGGCGTTGTCGGTGGAGTATCACGTTCAGGCGCATCTGCACGAAGAGACGGGCCCGGTGCATTACGTGGAAAACAGCCTGATCAATTCATTGTTCGGCCTGCTGTGCTGGCCGGCGATCTTCGCGCCGCTGCCCGGCGCGTTCTTTCACCCGTTCCAGCGCGGACCCGTGGATCTGCTCAACGAGGACTTCCAGCCCCGACGTGCGGAGCTGTTCCAGGCCTGTCTGGCCGAACTCGACGATGGCCGTTATGCCGACACCATCCGCGCGCGGTTCAGCGCCAAATGGGGTGTGCAGTCGCCGTTCGTGTTCTGGGGCGCGCTCAATGAAGAACTGCTGGAGCAGGCGCTGGCCTGTCTGCCGGCTGAACACCTCAAGCACTGGTTCAGCCGTCTGCTGCTGGACATCAAGGCCAATCGTGCCGGCATGCCCGACCTGATCCAGTTCTGGCCGCAGCACAGGACCTACCGGATGATCGAAGTCAAAGGCCCCGGCGATCGCCTGCAGGACAACCAGCTGCGCTGGCTGGAGTTCTGCAACACGCATCGGATGCCGGTCGCCGTGTGTTACGTGCAATGGGCGGAGCAGGGCGCTTGAGCTACAGCATCGCGGTGCGGGCGCTGTGCGAATTCACCGCAAAAACCGGTGACCTCGACTTGCGCTTCACGCCGTCGCCGACCGCGCTGGAGGGCATCGCCGGGCATCGCACGGTGGCGTCCCGGCGCAACGACGCCTACCAGAGCGAAGTGGCGCTGGAGGGCGCATTCGGGCCATTGAAGGTCAAGGGCAGGGCGGACGGCTACGACCCGACGCAGAACTGCCTGGAAGAAGTCAAAACCTACCGCGGCGACCTGAGCAAGCAACCGACCAATCACCGTTCGTTGCATTGGGCCCAGGCAAAAATCTACGGCTGGTTGATGTGCTGTCGATTACAGCTTGAGCAGATCAATCTGGCGCTGGTGTATTTCGACATCGTCACGGAAAAGGAAACCTGTCTGGTCGAAGCGTTCAGCGCCGATACGCTGCGGCAGTTCTTCGAACAACAGTGCGGTTTGTTCCTGGCGTGGGCCGAACAGGAAATGGCCCACCGCGAAGCGCGCAACCGGGCGGCGCAGCAGCTGGGTTTTCCTCATGCTGCCTTTCGCCCCGGCCAGCGTCACCTCGCCGAATCGGTGTTCAAGGCCGTCAGCACCGGCCGCTGCCTGATGGCCCAGGCCCCGACCGGGATCGGCAAGACCCTCGGCACCCTGTTTCCGATGCTCAAGGCGTTGGCGCCGCAGCAACTGGACAAGGTGTACTTCCTCACCGCCAAGACGCCCGGACGCAAACTGGCGCTGGATGCAGCGCAAGTGCTGTTCGATCACAGCGAAACCTTGCCCCTGCGGGTGCTGGAAATGGTCGCCCGGGACAAGGCCTGCGAACACCCGGACAAGGCCTGTCATGGCGAATCCTGCCCGTTGGCTCAGGGCTTTTACGACCGTTTGCCCGCCGCCCGTGAGGCTGCCAGCCAATTGCGCCTGCTGGATCAGACCGCGCTGCGAGACGTCGCGGCGCAACACGCGGTGTGTCCGTATTACCTGAGCCAGGAAATGGCCCGCTGGGCCGACGTGGTGGTGGCGGACTACAACTATTACTTCGATTTCAGTGCACTGCTGTTCGGTCTCGCCCAGTTCAATCAATGGAACGTTGCGGTGCTGGTGGACGAGTCGCACAACCTGGTCGAGCGCGGGCGGCAGATGTACAGCGCCACCCTCGATCAGGCGACATTGGGCAGCGTGCGCAAAACCGCGCCCGAGGTCTTGAAGAAGTCGTTGCAACGGGTCAACCGTGAATGGAACGCCCTGCACAATGACCAGTTGGCGCCGTATCAGGCCTACGACAAGGCGCCGGAAAAACTGCTGCAGGCGCTCTCGTCCTGCACGGCGAGCATCGGCGACTACCTCAACGATCACCCGCAAGGGCTCGACAGCGGATTGCAGAACTTCTACTTCGAGATGCTGCAGTTCGGTCGGGTGGCGGAACTGTTCGACGCGCATTACCTGTTCGACATCAGCAAACGCGATCTCGAACGCAAACGCCCGTTATCGCAACTGTGCCTGCGCAACGTGGTGCCGGCGGCGTTCATCGGCCCGCGCCTGACGGCGGCGCGCAGCAGCGTGCTGTTTTCCGCCACCCTCAGCCCGCGCCACTATTACGCCGACTTGCTGGGCACCCCGGCCGACACGGTCTGGATCGATGTCGAGTCGCCGTTCAGTGCCGAACAATTGCAGGTGCAGATCGTCAGCCGGATTTCCACGCGTTTCACGCACCGACAAGCGTCGCTGGAACCGATTGTCGAGCTGATCGCCCGCCAGTTCAACGAACGCCCGGGCAACTACCTGGCGTTCTTCAGCAGCTTCGATTACCTGCAACAGGTTGCGCAGTTACTGGCCGAGCGGCACCCGCATATCACCCGTTGGCAGCAGTCCCGGGGCATGACCGAAGGCGCGCGGCAGGATTTTCTCGACCAATTCACCGCCGACAGCCAAGGCGTGGGCTTCGCTGTGCTCGGCGGCGCCTTCGGTGAAGGCATCGATCTGCCCGGCGCGCGGCTGATCGGCGCGTTCATCGCCACCCTCGGGCTGGCCCAGCTCAACCCGGTCAATGAACAGATGAAGCGCCGTATGGCGGCGATCTTCGGTGCCGGTTACGACTACACCTATCTTTTCCCAGGCGTGCAGAAAGTGGTGCAGGCTGCCGGGCGGGTGATCCGTACCCAGCAGGATCGCGGCGTGGTGATGCTGATCGATGATCGCTTTGCCGAAAGTCGTATCCGGCAGTTGCTGCCGCGCTGGTGGCACCTCGCTCACACAGAAGACGCTGTCCATTCCCCCGGTTTGACGCATACTCCTGTCATTGAGAATTTGCTTTGAGCCAAGCCTGATGAGCGATAACAAGAAGTCCGCTGCAATCGAAGACATGCGTTTTCGTTTGCTGATCGATGCGGTGGTCGATTACGCGATCTACATGATCGACCCCGAAGGCATCATCACCAGCTGGAATTCCGGCGCCAAACGCTTCAAGGGGTACGAAGAAGCCGAGATCCTTGGCGAGCACTTTTCAAGGTTCTACACCGACGAAGATCGCGCCAACGGTATGCCGCAGCGGGCGCTGGACACGGCGATCCGCGAAGGCCGGTTCGAGGGTGAGGGCTGGCGGGTGCGCAAGGACGGCACGCACTTCTGGTGCCACGTGGTGATCGATCCGATTTTCAGCCCGAGCGGGCAACTGCTCGGGTTTGCCAAGATCACCCGCGACCTGACCGACCGCAAGATGGCCGAAGAAACCCTCAAGCAGAGCGAACAGCAGTTTCGCCTGCTGGTGCAGGGCGTTAGCGACTACGCGATCTACATGCTCAGCCCGGACGGCCGCGTGTCCAACTGGAACCCTGGTGCGCAGCGGATCAAGGGCTACAGGCCGGAAGAGGTCATCGGCCAGCACTTTTCGATGTTCTACACCCCTGAAGATCGTGAGATCGGCGAACCCCAGCGCGCTCTGGAAACCGCCGCGCGCGAGGGCCGTTTCGAGAACAAGAGCTGGCGTCTGCGCAAGGACGGTACGCGATTCCTGGCGCATGTGGTGGTCGATGCGATTCGCGGTGAAACCGGAACGCTGCTTGGTTTCGCCAAGATCACCCGTGATGTGACCGAAGCCACAGAGGCCCAGCACGCACTGGAGAAAACCCGTGAAGCGCTGTTTCAGGCGCAGAAAGTGCAGGCCATCGGTCAACTCAGCGGCGGCATTGCCCACGACTTCAACAATCTGCTGACGGTGATCCTCGGTAATCTGGAGATCGTGCGCAAACGTGTAGGCGACGACCCGAAGGTCAGCCGCCTGCTGGAGAACGCCACTCAGGGAGCATTGCGCGGCGTATCGCTGACCCAACGCATGCTGGCCTTCGCCCGGCGTCAGGAGCTCAAGACCGAACCTGTCGACATTGCGAAGCTGGTGCAGGGCATTACCGGGCTGCTGCGCAGTTCGCTGGGGCCGGGGATCCGCATCGAAACGCAGTTTCCCGAAGACCTGCAAGCGGTGCTGGCCGACAGCAATCAGCTCGAACTGGCGGTGCTCAACCTCGCCACCAACGCCCGCGACGCCATGCCCGAGGGCGGCAGCGTCACCATCAGCGCGGAACCTGAAGTGGTCATCGAACAAAACGATTCGACGCTCGCGGCCGGGCGCTATGTCTGTCTGCGGGTGACCGATACCGGGGAAGGCATGGACGCTGATACGCTGGCGTCGGCAACCGATCCGTTTTTCACCACCAAGGGTTTGGGCAAGGGCACCGGCCTGGGATTGTCGATGGTCCATGGCTTCATCGAACAACTGGGCGGCCGGTTCTTTCTGAAAAGTATCAAGGGGCAGGGCACCACTGCTGAGCTCTGGTTACCGGTCGCCCTCGACGGAGTCGCGACCCAATCGTCTGGCACGATGGTGTCCACCGTTACAGTGCCGCGCCTCAGCGTGCTGGTGGTGGATGATGACAGTCTGGTGCGTACCAGCACCGTCCTGCTGCTGGAAGACCTTGGCCATCGGGTGATCAGCGCCTCCTCTGGTACCCACGCGCTTGAGCTGTTTGACCAGGGAGAGGTCATCGACCTGATGATCACCGACATGGCCATGCCGCATATGAGCGGCGCGCAACTGGCTCATGCCGTGCGTTTGCTCAAGCCGGATCTGCCGATCATTCTCGCCACCGGCTTTGCCGAACGCCTCGAAGGCTTCGCAGCGGGGTTGCCACGGCTGTCGAAACCGTTCAATCAGATGAATCTTGTAACGATTATTGCCCAGACGATGAAACGAACCGGGGCTGAATCCGGCTGAACTTGTCCGCGACGGGGCGGCTCCAAACGCTTTGCCTTTCGGAGCGTTCGTACCGTGCCTCGCATACTGACCCAACCGACCGCCGAAGAAACCCTGACTGAACACAACGCGAAGATGTTCGGTTCACCCAAGGAACGGCTGGATTTCTACCGTCGGGAAATCCAGTACGAAACCAGCATCCTGGCCAACCGCACCGACGCCTACCTGGCAGCGCAATCGTTTCTGGTAATTGCCTTCGCGTCCTGCATGGCCAACCTCAACCCCGAGTGGGGCAAGTTGTTCACCCTGGTGGTGCCACCGTTCCTGGCCTTGCTCGGCCTGCTCAGTTCGCTCAATGCCTGGCCGGGAATTCGTGCTGCCTACGACATCATCGATCATTGGCACTACAAGCAAAGTGAATTGCTGCGCAGCGAACCGCTGATGGGCCTGGCTTATGACGAATCGCCGTTATTCAGCGAAATGGAGTCGAGCCACAAGGGGTATCGCAAGTCATTGCTGTTTTCCATTCGTACGCCGTGGATTTTCGCCACATTCTGGATGTTGCTCGGCAGCTATGCCTTCTATATTCAGGTAACCAATCCGGGAGGATGAATGTCACCCCGCTATCGAGCCCGGTCATCATGGCCGGGCTTTTTTCGCCCGTTTCGATTCTTGCGCCGCTCATAGCTGGCGAGGATCGGCTGGGTGCTGACGCCGTGCAGCAGAATGCTCAGCGCCACCACCGACAGGGTCAGGTCGGTACACAGCGTCGCCACGCTGTCGCCCAACCCATGGTTCAGCGCATAGAAGAGATAGAACAGACTGCCGATCCCACGAATACCGAACCAGCCAATCAATAACCGTTGGCGCCCCGCGAGCAGCGATCCCCACGGCATCAACCCCACGCAGACCGGGCGGATGACACAGAACAGCACGCCGCCGACCAACAGCGCCCGCCAATCCCAGTGACTGACCAGCACCACGCCCAGCAGGGTAACCAGAAACACTTCCATCGCCCGTTCCACCAAACCGCCGAACGCGAGCATGTCGCCCATCATGATGCCGGCGGCCACCTGACTGTCTTCCAGCCGCTCGGTATCGCCGTGCACAGCCTGCTGCGGCTCGACGTTCTGATGACCGACCACCGGTTGCACCATGTGTTCGGCGGGCGGTTGGTGGGCGCCGGTGGATTTGACTTCCTCCTGTCGCAAGCCGAGGCCGGCGGCGAATACCGACAGAAAGCCGTAGCCACCAATGGATTCAGCCACCACATACGCCAGCGCAATCAACGCCAGGGCCAGATAGTCGTTCGGGCTCAGGGTGCTGTCATCGTTGCGAATGCGCAGCGACAAGGTGAGTCGACCGATGCCACGGCCCATCCAGTAGCCGCAAAGCAACCCGGCCGGAACCGCCCACAAAAGGCTGCGCAGTACCCAGTCGGGCCACTCGGCGGCAAACCCTTCACCGTGCAGCAGCAACAGCCCGAGGATCACGAAGGGAAATGCAACGCCGTCGTTGAGCCCGGCCTCGCCGGACAGGCCGAAACGCACGCTGTCGACGTCCCGCGCATCGTTAACCTGCACCAGCGCCGCGAGCACCGGGTCGGTCGGAGCCAGAATCGCTCCGATCAACAGCGAAGGGCCCCAATTCAGGTTCAGGCCAAAATGCAGCAACAGGCAGACGCCAATGATCGTCAGCACCATCACCGGACCTGCCAGACCGAATGCAATCCGCCAGCGTTTGTCGCGCAATGGCAAACGTAACTTCAAACCGCAGACGAACAGGGAAAACAGCACCGCGACTTCGGTCAGGTGCTCCATCCACAAAGAGGCTTCGTCCAGCGGCAGTTTCAGCAGATCAAGCCCTGCCGGCCCGATGCCGACGCCCAGCAGCAGGCAAACAGCCGAGGTCGTGACCGGCATCCAGCGCAGGTACGACGATGTCAGCGCCAGGGTCAGCAGCACGGCACCGAGCACCGCCACCCAGATGATGAAGCTCATGACGCGCGGCCCGTAAGGTCAGTTCGATGCCGCCCCGACATGATCGGCCTAACCTGCAGTCGTGCGCAGGTATTCCGGCGTCAGCACGTTGAACCACAGCAGGATCATCGACACCAATAACGTCACCAGCACCAGCAGCGCCACACCCCAGACACTGGCCGAGTACAACAGGCCCTGTTCCTTGCGCTCGTGCATGAAGGTCGGCAGGCCGACGAACAACAGGAATGTCGAATAGATCGATGCAGCGCCGAGCACCAGCACCGCCAGCCACCGGCTGGGATACAGGCCGGCGAGACCGGCGATGAAAAACGGGGTGACGGTGTACGCCGCGAAACCGATGCACTGGTTGAGTGTCGGCCGGGCATCGAAGGTACGCGACATCCAGCGGATGAAACCGCCAATGATCGCCACGCCGACCACGATGGTGATATAGAGCAGGACACTCAGCTGCAAGGCGCTGGCACTGCTGAGCCTGACGGTTTCACCCACCGCCAGGCTCCAGCCGACATAGGTGGTGCCAATGAACAGGCACACCGCCGGGACGAGGGCGAGCAACAGCAGGTGAGCAAGGTAATGACGCGGGTGGGCCTCTTCTTCGCGGCGGATGTCAGTCCAGGCAAAGTTCGGCTGGGTGAAGAGCTTGATAATAGGCGCAGACATGACGACCTCCTGATCTCTTGCAACCCGAACGGGCCATGAAGGTATGGAGAGGTCGCCTTGTCCAGCGGTTCACTTTTTCTGGCAGGCGGTTCAGAGCATCGGTTTGCCGCCGGTCACGCCGTAGCGCTGGCCGGTGATGTAGCTGGCTTCATCAGACGCCAGCAGCACGTAGATCGGCGCGACCTCCACTGGCTGGCCGGGACGCCCGAGTGGTGTTTGCTCGCCAAAGTGCTGCACTTCCTCATCGGGCATGGTCGAGACAATCAGCGGCGTCCAGATCGGTCCCGGCGCCACGCAATTCACGCGGATTTCCCGCGGGCCGAGCATTTGCGCCAGTCCGCCAGTGAAATTGGCGATGGCGCCTTTGGTGGTGGCGTAGGCGAGCAGGGTGGGCTTGGGCATGTCCGAGTTGATCGAACTGGTGTTGATGATGGAGGAACCAGGTCCCATGTGTTTGATGGCGGCCTGACACAGGCGGAAGATCGCGGTGATGTTGACGTCGAAGGTCATCACCCATTCATCGTCAGGAATCTCCTCGAAGGTTTCATGGGTCATCTGGAAGGCCGCGTTGTTGACCAGCACGTCGATGCGGCCGAAGCGCTCGACGGTCTTGTCCACCAACGCCTGGCACTGGGCTTTCTGGGCAATGTCTCCAGGCAGCAGCAGGCACTGGCGGCCGGCCTGTTCGACCCAGCGCGCGGTTTCCTTGGCGTCTTCGTGTTCATTTAAATAGGCGACCGCTACATCGGCACCTTCGCGGGCAAAGGCGATCGCCACCGCCCGACCGATGCCACTGTCGGCACCGGTGATCAAGGCAATCTTGCCGGCCAGCCGACCTGAGCCGGTGTAGCTCTGTTCGCCGCAATCAGGATACGGCTCCATCTTGCGCTGCGAACCGGGAACCGGCTGCGCCTGTTTCGGGAACGGGGGTTTTGGATAGTCGGTCATCGTCAATCTCCGGGTCTCATGGCAAGTAGGCCGGTTGACCCGACCCGCTTGCGCTGAGTTCGATCGGATTGACGCTTGGATTTACCCTGACTTGACTACCAGGACTTGAGGGCTCGCTCCATCCGGGCAATGCCTTCTTCCAGCATCGAACGCGGGCAACCGAAGTTCAGGCGCACGAATTGCTGGCTGTGGTCGCCAAAGTCCAGACCCGGGCTGAGGCCGACCCGGGCGTGGTCCAGGAAGAACTTCTGCGGGTCGTCCAGATCCAGCGCCGAGCAGTCGAGCCAGGCCAGATACGTGCCTTGCGGCACATTGAGGGTCACGCCGGGCAAGCGGTTGCGCACCGCGTCCACCAGCCAGTCACGGTTGGCTTGCAGGTACTGTTTCAGCGCCTCAAGCCACGGACCGGCTTCGCTGTAGGCCACGCGCGTGGCTTCCATGCCCAGCGGGTTGACGCTGTCGACCATGCCGCAGCGGGCGTGGTTGACGCGTTCGCGCAGGGCCGCGTCCTGGATGATCATGAACGACGTCTTGAGGCCGGCGATGTTGTAGGCCTTGCTCGCCGACATCAGGGTGATGGTGCGGCGGGATATTTCCGGGCTCAGGGACGCGGTCGGAATGTGCACGCGGCCGTCATAGCACAGCTCGGCATGGATCTCGTCGGAGATGATCCAGGCGTCCCGCGCCACGCAGATGTCCGCCACGGCTTGCAGTTCTTCACGGCCAAAGACCTTGCCGATCGGGTTGTGCGGGTTGCTCAGGAGCAGGGCGCCGCCACCTTTCAGGGATTCACGCAGTGCGTCCAGCGGGGTGGCGTAGCTGCCGTCGGCCTGGGCGTTGAATTCCAGCTCGACCTTGTTCAGGCCCCAATGGCCCGGCGCGTGGCGCAACGGCGGGTAGTTCGGGGTTTGCACCACGACGTTCTGCTGCAGTTGCACCAGCGCCTTGAGCGCCATGTTGAAGCCCGACTCCACGCCCGGCAGGAAGATCAGTTCCTGGGGTTTGACCCACCAGGCGAACTTGTTCCAGAGGTCGGCGACGATGGCCTCGCGCAGGTTGTCCTGGGCCACGCTGTAGCCCACCAACGGGTGCAGCAGACGTTGGTGCAGCGCCTCGATGACCACCGGCGGGGCGGCGAAATCCATGTCAGCGACCCACATCGGCAACACGTCGGCCGGGTAGCGGCTCCACTTGGTGCTGCCGGTGTCGTGGCGGTCGAATACCTGATCAAAATCGAAAGTCATGCGCGGTCTCTGAAGGCGGAGATGGGTCGTGCCGGCGATGATAAACCCCCATCCCCTGTGGGAGCGAGCCTGCTCCGGGCGGCGATCCGACGATAGCGTCAGACCAAGCGCTACGAATGTGGATGTACCACCGTCATCGCAAGCAGGCTCGCTCCCACAAGGTTTGGGCTGACTTATGACCGAGGGGTGGCCGACGGTCGGTTTTCACACAGGTCGCAGAGGCTTTGTCTACAGTGAAAAAGTCGGCACTCGTGTGCCGCAACCGTGATTGTCCAGAACAAACCCGGCACCAGTACCGGGTTCCACCTGATCAGGAGTGCACGATGGATCTCAGCCGTCGTCAGTTCTTCAAGGTCGCCGGTATCGGCCTTGCAGGCTCTAGCCTGGGCGCGTTGGGCATGGCCCCGACGCAGGCCTTCGCCGAGCAGGTGCGCCACTTCAAGCTTGCCCACACCCATGAAACCCGCAACACCTGCCCGTATTGCTCGGTCGGTTGCGGCTTGATCATGTACAGCCAGGGCGATGCCGCGAAGAACGTTGCGCAAAACATCATCCATATCGAGGGCGACGCCGACCACCCGGTCAACCGCGGCACTTTGTGCCCGAAAGGCGCGGGCCTTTTGGACTTCATTCACAGCCCCGGCCGCTTGCAGTACCCGCAGGTGCGCAAGCCCGGCAGCAGCGAATGGACCCGGATCACCTGGGACGAAGCCCTCGACCGCGTTGCCGACCTGATGAAGGCCGACCGCGATGCCAATTTCGTCGAGCAGAACGCCCAGGGCCAAACGGTCAATCGCTGGCTGACCACCGGATTCCTCGCGGCGTCGGCGGCGTCCAACGAAGCGGGTTACATCACCCACAAGGTGGTTCGCAGTCTCGGCATGCTGGGGTTCGATAACCAGGCGCGTGTCTGACACGGCCCGACGGTGGCAAGTCTTGCCCCGACGTACGGCCGTGGAGCCATGACCAACACCTGGACCGATATCGCCAATGCGAATCTGATCCTGGTGATGGGCGGCAACGCAGCAGAAGCCCATCCTTGCGGCTTCAAATGGGTGACCGAAGCCAAGGCGCACAACGCCGCGCGGCTGATCGTGGTTGATCCGAGGTTTACCCGGACCGCATCCGTGGCCGATTACTACGCGCCGATTCGCACCGGCAGCGACATCGCGTTCATGGGCGGGCTGATCAATTACCTGCTGACCGAGGACAAGATCCAGCACGAATACGTGCGCAACTACACCGACGTGTCGTTTATCGTCAGAGCCGGATTCGGCTTCGAGGACGGGCTGTTCACCGGTTACGACGCGGCCAAGCGCAGCTACACCGACAAATCCACCTGGGGTTACGAGCTGGGTGACGACGGCTTCGTCAGAGTCGATCCGACCCTGCAGGACCCGCGCTGCGTCTACCAATTGATGAAGCAGCATTACAGCCGCTACAACATCGACCTGGCGAGCCAGATCTGCGGCATGCCGGTCGATGCGATGAAAAAGATCTGGGAGGAAATCGCCACTTGCTCGGCGCCGGGCAAGACCATGACGATTCTTTATGCACTGGGCTGGACCCAGCACTCGATCGGCTCGCAGATCATCCGCAGCGCGGCGATGGTGCAACTGTTGCTGGGCAACGTCGGCATGCCCGGCGGCGGGGTCAATGCTTTGCGCGGGCACTCGAACATTCAGGGCCTGACCGACCTTGGTCTGCTGTCCAACGCGCTGCCGGGTTACCTGACCTTGCCGACCGACGCCGAGCAGGATTACGCGGCCTTCATCCATAAACGCACGCAAGTCCCGCTGCGGCCGGGGCAATTGTCCTACTGGCAGAACTACAGCAAATTCCACGTCAGCCTGATGAAAGCCTGGTACGGCGCCAATGCCACCGCCGAGAATCAGTGGGCCTACCACTACCTGCCGAAACTCGACATCCCCAACTACGACATCCTCAAGGTGTTCGATCTGATGGGGCAGGGCAAGGTCAACGGCTACATGTGCCAGGGCTTCAACCCGATTGCCGCGTTGCCGGACAAGAACCGGGTGATGGCGGCACTGGCCAAACTGAAATGGCTGGTGGTGATGGACCCGCTGGCCACCGAGACCTCGCAGTTCTGGGAACACGTCGGGCCGTTCAACGATGTGAAGAGCGCCGACATCCAGACCGAAGTCATCCGCCTGCCAACGACGTGCTTTGCCGAAGAGGACGGCTCGCTGGTCAACAGCAGCCGCTGGCTGCAATGGCACTGGAAAGGTGCCGACGGCCCCGGCGAGGCGCGTACCGATGTGCAAATCATGAGTGCGCTGTTCCTGCGTCTGCGTGAGCGATATCAGGCGGAGGGCGGCAAATTCGCCGACCCGCTGTTGAAACTGTCGTGGCCGTACAAGATCGCCGAAGAACCCTCGCCGGAAGAGATCGCCAAAGAGGTCAACGGTTACGCCACCACTGATTTCACCGACGCCACGGGTGCGGCGATCAAGGGCAATTCGCAACTGGCCGGGTTCGCCCAGCTCAAAGATGACGGCAGCACTGCGTCCGGCTGCTGGATTTTCTGCGGCAGCTGGACCGAAGCCGGCAACCAGATGGCCCGCCGCGACAACAACGACCCTTACGGCATGCATCAGCATCAGGGCTGGGCGTGGGCCTGGCCGGCCAACCGACGGATTCTGTACAACCGCGCTTCTGCGGATGTCGCCGGCAAACCGTGGGATGCAAAAAAATGCCTGGTCTGGTGGAACGGCAAGGCCTGGGGCGGCACCGACGTGCCGGACTACAAGGCCGACGTGCCGCCGGAAGCCGGGATGAACCCGTTCATCATGAACCCCGAAGGCGTGGCGCGGTTCTTCGCCGTCGACAAGATGAACGAAGGGCCATTCCCCGAGCACTACGAGCCGTTCGAAACGCCGATCGGTATCAACCCGCTGCACCCGGAAAACAAGAAAGCCACCAGCAACCCGGCGGCGCGGATCTTCGATTCGGTGTGGGACAGCCTCGGCGTGGCCAAGGATTATCCGTATGCAGCGACCAGCTACCGGCTGACCGAGCATTTCCACTTCTGGAGCAAGCACTGCAAGTTGAACGCGATTGCTCAACCGGAGCAGTTCGTGGAAATCGGCGAGGTGTTGGCCAAAGAGAAAGGCATCGTCGCCGGGGATCGGGTTCGCGTGAGCAGCAAGCGCGGGTTCATTGAAGCGGTGGCGGTGGTGACCAAAAGGATCCGGCCGTTGCAGGTCAACAACCAGGTGGTGCACCAGATCGGCATTCCGCTGCACTGGGGCTTCACCGGCCTGACACGCCACGGTTACCTGACCAACACCCTGGTGCCGTTTCTCGGCGATGGCAATACACAGACCCCGGAATCCAAGTCATTCCTGGTCAACGTGGAGAAGCTCTGATGGAGAATCTTTAGATGGCCAGCCAAGACATCATTGCCCGCTCGGCCACCACCACGCCGGCGCCTTCAATACGCGGCCAGGAACAGGTGGCCAAGCTGATCGACACCACCAAATGCATCGGCTGCAAGGCCTGCCAGGTCGCGTGCTCGGAATGGAACGAGCTGCGCGACGAGGTCGGCCACAACCACGGCACCTACGACAACCCGCAGGACCTGAGCGCCGATTCATGGACGCTGATGCGCTTCACCGAGCACGAAACCGACGCCGGCAACCTCGAATGGCTGATCCGCAAGGACGGCTGCATGCACTGCGCCGAGCCCGGTTGCCTGGCGGCGTGCCCCAGCCCCGGCGCGATCATCAAGCACGCCAACGGCATCGTCGATTTCGATCAGGATCACTGCATCGGCTGCGGTTATTGCATCACCGGCTGCCCGTTCAACATCCCGCGCATTTCGCAGAAGGATCACAAGGCCTACAAATGCACGCTGTGTTCGGACCGGGTGGCGGTGGGGCTGGAGCCGGCCTGCGTGAAAACCTGCCCGACCGGGGCCATCGTGTTCGGCACCAAGGACGACATGAAGACCCACGCCGCCGAGCGCATCGTCGACCTGAAAAGCCGTGGCTTCGACAACGCCGGCCTGTATGACCCGCAAGGCGTCGGCGGCACCCACGTCATGTACGTGCTGCACCACGCCGATACCCCGAAAATCTACGCCGGCCTGCCGGACAACCCCGCGATCAGTCCGCTGGTGGGTTTGTGGAAAGGCATCAGCAAGCCGTTGGGTCTGCTGGCCATGGGCGCGGCGGTGCTGGCCGGGTTCTTCCATTACGTGCGGATCGGCCCGAACCGGGTCGAGGAAGATGAACATCCCGATCCGCCCGACACCTCGGTGCACGTCGTCGATCCGGCAGTGCACACCTTCGACCCACGTGGGGAGGGCCGGCCATGAGCAACAAGACGATCCTGCGCTACACCGCCAACCAGCGCACCAATCACTGGCTGGTGGCGATTCTGTTCTTCATGGCCGGGTTGTCGGGGCTGGCTCTGTTTCATCCGTCGATGTTCTGGCTGACAAACCTGTTCGGCGGCGGGCCGTGGACGCGAATCCTGCACCCGTTCATGGGCGTGCTGATGTTCGTGTTCTTCCTCGGTCTGGTGTTTCGCTTCTGGCGCTCGAACTTCTTCATCGACAACGACTGGAAATGGCTGCGGCGCATCGACCGGGTGCTGGTCAACGACGAGGAGACCGTGCCGGCGGTGGGCAAGTACAACGCCGGGCAGAAGCTACTGTTCTGGACTTTACTGCTGTGCATGCTCGGATTGCTGTTCACCGGGCTGGTGATCTGGCGCGCGTATTTCAGTCACTACTTCGGCATCACCACGATTCGCTGGGCCATGCTGCTGCACGCTCTGGCGGGGTTTGTGCTGATCCTGAGCATCATCGTTCACATCTACGCCGGGATCTGGATCAAGGGCTCGGTGGACGCGATGATGCACGGCTGGGTCAGCCGCGCCTGGGCCAGGAAACACCATGCACTCTGGTATCGCGAGGTGGAGAGCAAAGATCCGCCAGAGCGACCGGTCACGAAAAAGGGCTGACAGTTGCCAACCATCCTCGAACCCGGAGAAATCGAAGCGGCGGCCAGTTCGCCGCCGTTTCTGCACCTGCCACCGCACAACCTGTTCACGCTGCGGGCCCAGCGTCTGGAGCGTTTGGCCGAAGGTCATCCGCTGGCCGATTACCTGCATTTGATCGCCGGTTTATGCCGTGTCCAACAGCAAATCCTCGATGATCCGCCCTCGACCGCGCCGCTTGATGAACAGCGGCTGGAAGTCTGCCGGCAACACGGCATGCCACCGTTCGCCGCCGACACCCTGATTCGCGAGGACACCTGGCAGCTGTATCTCGAGGCCTTGCTCCAGCGCTATGTCGCCCCCGAGCAATCGGCCGTGATCGAAGCCGTGACCACGCTGCGCATCGCCAGCCCCGGCCAGTGGCGCGCCTGGGCCGTGGCGCTGGTCAGCGGCCAGTATTCGCTGGTGCCGGCGGCGCTGGTGCCGTTTCTCGGGGCGGCGCTGCAAGCGGCGTGGAGTCACTGGCTGCTCAGCGCACCGAACCTGCAACTGACACCCGGCGACAGCCTCAGCCAGTGCCGGGCCTGTGGCTCGCCGGCCATGGCCGGGGTGATCCGCCATCGCGGCAAGCACAACGGCCTGCGTTATCTGGTGTGTTCGCTGTGCGCCTGCGAATGGCATGTGGTACGGGTCAAGTGCGTGTATTGCGAACAGAGCAAAGGCTTGGAATACCTGAGCCTTGAGGATGACCGCCACGCCGCCAATCAGGCGCCGCTGCGCGCCGAAGTCTGTCCGGGCTGCAACAGCTATCTGAAGTTGCTGTATCTGGAAAACGACGGCGAAGGCGAGGCACTGTCGGCGGATCTGGGCAGTCTGTTGCTCGACATGCGCCTGGCTCAGGACGGCTATCAGCGGCTGGCGCCGAATCTGCTGTTGGCGCCAGGAGACGAATGAGGCAAGGGTCTACACTCAGGCGCATCGGCTTTTTTCCGGAGTGCCTGATGTCCGTCAGTGTCTGTGCCTTGCGTTTGCCTTCCCTCGACAGCCTGTTACGCCATCCCGCGTGCCAGCCATTGGCCGAGCGTTACGGGCGCGAGGCCCTGGTGACGGGGTTTCGCCAGTTACTGGATGACTTGCGCGAAGCCGTGGTGGCGGGGCAACTGACCGCCGTAGAAATCAGCCCTGAAGCGCTGGCCGGAAGGGTTTCTGAACGCCTGGCCCTGAAGCAGCGCAGCCAGGTGCGCCGGGTGTTCAACCTGACTGGCACCGTGCTGCACACCAACCTCGGGCGCGCTTTGTTGCCCGAAGAAGCCATTGAAGCGGTGCAACTCGCGGCGCGCTATCCGTTGAATCTGGAATTCGATCTGGCCAGCGGCAAGCGCGGTGACCGCGACGACCTGATCGAAGGCCTGATCCGCGAACTGACTGGCGCCGAAGCCGTGACCGTGGTCAACAACAATGCCGCCGCCGTGCTGCTGGCCCTCAACAGCCTCGGCGCGCGCAAGGAAGGCATCATTTCCCGTGGCGAGTTGATCGAGATCGGCGGCGCGTTCCGCATCCCCGACATCATGAGCCGCGCCGGCGTGCGCCTGCACGAGGTCGGCACCACCAATCGCACCCATGCCCGCGATTACGAAGCGGCGATCGGCCCACGCAGCGGCCTGATCATGCGCGTGCACGCGAGCAATTACAGCATCGAAGGCTTCACTGCCCGGGTGCCAACCTCCGAACTGGCCGTGTTGGCCCATCGGCATGACCTGCCGCTGCTGGAAGATCTTGGCAGCGGCAGTCTGCTGGACCTGACCCGCTGGGGGTTGCCGGCGGAACCGACGGTGCGTCAAGCGTTGCTTGATGGCGCCGACATCGTCACCTTCAGCGGCGACAAACTGCTCGGCGGGCCGCAGGCGGGGGTGATCGTCGGGCGCAAGGACTTGATCGCGAAGATCAAGAAGAACCCGCTGAAACGCGCGTTGCGGGTCGACAAACTGACCCTGGCCGCACTCGAAGCAGTACTCGGGCTCTATCGCGACCCGGATCGGCTGGCCGAGCGCTTGCCGAGCCTGCGCCTGCTGACCCGCCCGCAAGCCGAGATTCTGGCCCAGGCCGCACGCTTGCAACCGGCCTTGTCCCAACTGCTGGGCGAGGGCTGGACCGTCACGGCGCAACCCGCTTTGGGCATGATCGGCAGCGGCAGCCAACCGGTGGCGCGCCTGCCAAGCGCGGCGCTGTGCCTGCGCCCGCAGGTATCGAAACGCCTGCGCGGACGTTACCTGCTGAATCTGGAAGCCGCGTTGCGCGCCTTGCCGATCCCGGTGCTCGGGCGCATCGATGACGACGCGTTGTGGCTGGATCTGCGGCAACTCGACGATGAACCGGCGTGGCAGGCACAACTCGGGCAGTTGCAAACGTGATCGTCGGCACGGCGGGGCACATCGACCACGGCAAGACGTCACTGCTCCAGGCACTGACCGGGCAATCCGGCGACCGCCGCCCGCAGGAACGCGAGCGCGGGTTGACCATCGACCTCGGTTATCTGTACGCCGAACTGGTGCCCGGCACCGGGCTCACCGGTTTCATCGACGTGCCTGGTCACGAGAAATTCACCCACAACATGCTCGCCGGCGCGCAGGGCATCGATCTGGTGTTGCTGGTGGTGGCGGCGGATGACGGCGTGATGCCGCAGACCCGCGAGCATCTGGCGATTGTCGAGCTGCTGGGCATTCCACGGGCGCTGGTGGCGATCACTAAGTGTGATCGGGTTGAGGCGGGCCGGGTGGAAGAGGTTCGCCGACAGGTTGAAAGCCTGCTGACGCCCGGGCCCTATGCCGAAGCACCGTTACTGACGGTTTCCAGCGTGACGGGCGAGGGCGTCGACGCGCTACGCGAGGCGTTGCTAGGAATAGCAGGCGAGGAGCGCAGTCATAAAGGCGGTTTTCGCCTGGCCATCGACCGGGCGTTCAGTGTCGCCGGCGCCGGTATTGTGGTGACGGGGACGGCGCTTTCGGGCTCGGTCGTCGTGGGTGACAAGCTCAGCCTCGGCCCGGCGGGCAAAACCGTGCGGGTCAGGGGCCTGCACGCGCAGAATCAGGCCGCCGAACAAGCCTTCGCCGGCCAGCGCGTGGCCCTGAATATCAGCGCGGATCGCCTGGAACTCGGGCAGATCCATCGCGGCCAATGGTTGCTCGCCGAATGGCTGCACGCACCGACCCAGCGGCTGGACATCGAATTCCGGCTGTTACCGAGCGAGCGGGTTTTCGAGCACTTCCAGCCAGTGCACCTGCATCTGGGCACGCAAGATGTGATCGCCCGAGTCGCCTTGCTGGAGGGACCGAGTCTGGCACCTGGCGAGCGCATGTTTGCGCAACTGCTGACGAACGTCCCGGTGCACGGCGTCCACGGTGATCCCTTGATCCTGCGTGACGCCAGCGCCCAGCGAACGCTCGGTGGCGGGCGCGTGCTCGATCCCTTCGCCCCGGCCCGCCAACGGCGCAGTCCGGAACGGCTGGCGCAACTGCGTGTGCTGGCGATCAGCTCCGAGCTGGAACAGGCCTTGCCGACGTTGCTGGAATACAGCGCAAGCGGCCTCGATCCGCAGCGCCTGGAGCGTCAGTTCAATCGCCCGCGTGACGGCTGGACGCTGCCGGACAACATCCGCCTGATCGAAACCCGCCAAGGCCCGGTGCTGTTCAATGCGCAGCGCTGGGGCATGCTCAAGTTCAGGCTGCTGGAGCAACTGGCGCGCTTTCATGCGCTGGAGCCCGATCAGATGGGCCCGGACCGCGACCGTCTGCGGCGTTTCAGCAATTTGAGCCTTGAGCGCGCGACCTTCATCAGCCTGCTGGAAGAGTTGCTCGGCGCCGGCTCACTGGTCGCCAGCGGCCCGTGGCTGCATTTGCCCGACCATCAGGTGCGCCTGAGCGCCGACGACGAAACCCTGTGGCAGGCGTTGCAGCCGTTGTTTGAACAGGCCGGCTTCGATCCACCGTGGGTACGCGACGTGGCGAAGGTTGTCGGTCAGGACGACGCGGCCGTCCGTTTGTTGCTGCGCAAACTGGCGCGTCTTGGCGTAATGCACCAAGTGGTGCGCGACCTGTTTGTCACCGACATCACGCTGCGGCAAATGGTGGCGGTGCTGCTGCGCCTGGCCGAAGAAAGTCCGCAGATCGAAGTCACGGCCTTCCGCGATGCGCTAGGCTTGGGACGCAAGCGCAGTATTCAGATCCTTGAATACTTCGATCGGCTGGGCCTGACCCGGCGCGTCGGCGAAGGCCGGCAAATCCGCTCCGACAGTGCGCTGGCCAACCCCGGCGCGGACTGAGTTCAAGGAAGGCAATCGCGCCCGGTGGCGCGGCCGGGCTTCAAACCCGGTTGGGGACGGCATCCGTTCCCGGGCAGGTTCGACTCCGGCTGCCTTCCGCCATTTTTATTGAATGCATCGAGCAAATGCACCTATGCCATTGAAATCGAATAACATCTTGTAGACGGCTTCAGGTGCAAAAATTAACCTGCACCTAAGCTTTTCTAAAAATCCAAATTTATTAAAATCTCGATTTAATAGATAAGATATATGACAAGGAAGCGCCGCGGCGATGGGTATCAAGACAGTGACTCGCACACCAACAGAAACGGACCTCGAAGCACAGATACACGCCGTGATCAAACGTATTTTCTTTAATCTGCCTAGTAATTCAATTCGCCACCAAGTCAGGTTTAAATTTAATTTTGGACACAGGACAATTGAAATCGATGGGGCTCAGCCTTTTTCCGCTCAAGCCATCGCCGATGTAATTATTTTTTGGAAAGATAAGCCTTTAGCGGTGCTGGAACTAAAGCGCCCTGGAGTCAAGCTTACAACTGAGGATGGTAGTCAAGGCCTATCATATGCGCGCGCACTCTTTCCGGCTGCACCTCTTGTCGTAATTACAAACGGTGAAGAGAATGTTTTTCTCGAAACGCAAACAGGAGAGTATTGGCAAACACTGGAGGTCACTGAAAAGTCATTGAAAGCACTGATGGATAGTGCATTTCGTGCCGCCCGTTCAGATATGAAATTTGCTATCGAAACACTGATGGGTACAAAT
Source organism: Pseudomonas sp. 22082 (assembly GCF_052046055.1). Taxonomy (NCBI): domain Bacteria; kingdom Pseudomonadati; phylum Pseudomonadota; class Gammaproteobacteria; order Pseudomonadales; family Pseudomonadaceae; genus Pseudomonas; species Pseudomonas sp. 22082. The sequence continues at coordinate 250,345 of NZ_JBQEQB010000003.1, read as the reverse complement.
CCAAACTTCTGGATGCAGGCCATCAGAAAAACCACTGAGTTTACTTTGGAAGAGTTGACTGGGGATCTGTCAGAGCTAAATCAACCGTTCGTTCGAAACTTTTTAATCAAGCGCGCAGCAACGGTACGACTGCTTGAGAAACTTAATAATGGAGAACGCCTTGTATTTTTGGAGGGGGCTTCCCTTTCTGGAAAAAGCAGTGTTTTGCGCGAGTTGTGCATATTGACTTCCAACAGCGATCAACGCTCAACACTTTATATACACAATGACGGCCACTCCAGCATTTATCAGACCATGGCTGATACGCTCGAAGACTCCCTGAACTGGACTTTGACACTTGATGAGGCACGATCGTGGCTAAAAAGGCTATCCAAAACGGACGGACCAGAGTTAGTTCTTGTCATTGACGGATTGAGTAACGAATCAAAGGGGATCCAGAAAGAAATAAAAGAGCTGTCCAGCAGTATGTTTGGCCCTCGATTGAAAATAATCATCGCGTTAGATATATCTGTTGCGACTAGGCTTTCCACAGACAAAGGACGAGGCAAAACAACTATAGGAGGCAGAGCATCCATAATAAAACTTTCAAGCCTTGATAATGAAGAGTTTGCAAGCGCTCAATGCCTGCTTGAAGAGAAAAAAATGTTTTTTATGAAAGGAGCTAAATTTAGCAGTGAGTACCGGCAGCCTTGGATTATAAGGTCCGTTTGTGCATCCGCAATGCATAATGCTAGGAAGTCCTTCACTGAGATTCATATCCCTCCGTTATCTGGCATGGGTTTAATCACGTTTGCACGAGAACGGTTTCCCGACATTCAAGTTCGTGAATACTTTAACGCATTGGCAGTTGCAATTATTGAAGAAGCAAAAGACAAGAGCCTTCATCGTACATTAGCGGACGAATTAAATCTGACACCTATCATTCGAAAGAAGACACTTCGACGAAATATAGACACCTCAGCAGAGAGCTATCTGATTGATAATGGTTATCTTACCGAAGTAATTCACCACATCACAGATGAGCATGTTTTCTACGTGCGCCAACCTGCACTGTTAGCAAGTGAAATATCAAGGGTGTTGGAACACAATATAATCCCTTTCTTTACCACTCAGACTAAGAATGCGATTAATTGGATGGTCGGCGTAGTGGAGCACCTACCCTTAGGTGGGATAACTGTTGCTCACGCACTGTGGCAGGTCGGCTGCAAAAACAAGGAACTTCTGACAGACGCGGTAGGTAAGCTTATATTAATACAACCTAAAACTTACACTCCAAGCAAAGGAAAAGAGTTCACGGTATTCAATGAAGATGGACTACCAACTACGCTGCGCATGTTAGAAAAAGACGTTTTTGAAGTATTGGCAAAGGGGCAGCCGCCAAAAATTGTAAGAGGCAAAATTGAACTCATGGGTATGACTGGTGACTTTGCACCCTGGGAAATACTTTCGCACTTGGCAGAGTTACAAATAAATACAGGCATGAATGAGTCGCTGAACAGTGCTGAAGGAATCTTGCTAAAAATTGGTACATATTCCAATCCAATTTATCCTGCAAGCAAGGAATCCAAAGCAATAAAGATTCAACAAGCCGCGCCGAATGAATCAGTTATTTGCCATGAGTCCGGCATTGTTGAACAAATAACACTGTCCATACTGACCTACCTTAAATCTGACACTGCTCGCGCGCGTGTATTCTTGGATAAAATTCTGAATATAAATTCGATCCCCTTGCTATGCCGAACACACATCGCACTGCTTGAGCTTACTAACTCACCTGACCTAACACTGTCTGAATGGTCTCAAGAGATGCTGAATAATTTACTTCTTCCAGTTTTGCAAATTAAAGCTCCCACACTTTTTTCAAGTCAACCCTCGACTCCCTAAATAGGGTCTTCATGGCCTTAACAGTACCGTAGAGAACTTTTCTGTTAAAAACCCAGTGGGTACTGGATCACCACGTAGATCCGGTCAATGTCGTCGCCCGCCTGAGCGCTGTTGGCCCGGTGCGAAACGTGGGACAGCTGCAGCGACAGATCCTTGGCTGCGCCGGACTGGACGATGTAACGCAGATCGATGTCGCGTTCCCAGTGTTTGCCGCCGTCCCCTTGCTGAGGCTGATATCCACCGGAATCCGCGTCGAACGGGTTATAGGCGCCGCCCTTGGGCGCGTGGGTGCCGTCGATGTGGCTGCCGGAAACGTAGCGGGTCATGAAATTCAGCCCCGGAATGCCGAAGGCGCCGAGATCGAGGTCGTAACGTGCTTGCCAGGAGCGTTCGTGGGCGCCGTTGAAGTCGGCGTATTTGATCGAGTTGGCCAGGTAGATCGAGTCGCCACCAACGAAATCGAAGGGTGTGTCGCCATTGATGCGTTGCCAACCGAGCATGACCGCGTGGGCGCCAACGGTGTATTTGCCCGAGAGGCTGAACGCGGTGTTGTCGATGTCGCCGGCTAATGCCTGCCCGGTGTCGCGGGTGTGGTAGACGTTGGCGTCGAGCAACAGACCGGACTGCTTGAAATGCAGGTTGGCGTAGTACTGGCGCCAGGTGTCGCTCAGATCGGACGCATACAGCGCGCCGCCCACCGGGCTGTCGCTGAACAGGTCGGTGCCGACAAAACTGATGCTTTCGCCTTGGGTGCTGGCGCCATAGCCCTGAAAGTCGCCTTTGCCGGAAGAACTGTCCTGGTTCTTGAATGCCGTGAAGCGCCCGGCGACAAGGCGCGCGTTATCGATCTCGTGGCTGTCGAGCAGCAACCCCGTGGCGTATTCCGGTTGCAGGCGTTTGTCCGAGGTGTCGAACACCGGCGTTTCCACGGTCATTTCACCGAAGGCGAGGGTGGTTTTCGAAGTCTTCAACTTCAGCGCACCACCGGCGCTGGAGTATTCGCTTTCGCTACGGCCATCACTGTCCACCGGCAAAAGTCCGGTGCCGGAATGCCCCTTGCCGCCATCGAGTTTCAGCCCATAAAAGGCGTGGGCATCGAGACCAACCCCGACGGTTCCCTCAGTGAAACCGGATGCGAAAGTGCCGATAAACCCTTGAGCCCATTCCTGTTTGTAGTTTTTTCCGGCAGGCGAGGGCGAGCGGTAATCGTTGCTCAAGTAGAAATTGCGACTGAGCACTTCGGTCTTGGCGTCGTCGAGAAATCCGCTGGCGCACGCGGTGTCGGCGAGCCCGCCAATCATTAAGGCGAGCGCGAGGCGCGGCTTGGATAAAACCATCATGTGTCAGCAACCAGGATTGGCGGAAGGTGACGCCATGGTCACGCGGATCGGCTGCCGGCGATTGAGCGCATGTGCTGAGTTGAATGTGTGAACAAGCGTCATGTTCCGCCGGCCGGCTCAGGATTGATTGCTCAAAGCACAAGACTTCACGCTCAAAAGCCGGATAATGGCGGCCAATTTGTTTAGCTCGCTATTCTGGTAACCCGCATGGAAATCAAGGTCAATTTTCTCGACAACCTCCGACTCGAAGCCAAGTTCGATGACTTCACGGTGGTGGCCGACCAACCGATCCGTTACAAGGGCGATGGCTCTGCACCGGGTCCGTTCGACTATTTCCTGGCGTCGTCGGCCTTGTGCGCGGCTTACTTCGTAAAGTTGTACTGCAGCACCCGCAACATCCCGACCGAAAACATTCGTCTGTCGCAGAACAACATCGTCGATCCGGAAAACCGCTACAACCAGATCTTCAAGATCCAGGTCGAGCTGCCGTCGGACATTTCCGAAAAGGATCGCCAGGGCATCCTGCGCTCGATCGACCGTTGCACGGTGAAGAAGGTGGTGCAGGCCGGGCCGGAGTTCGTGATCGAGGAAGTCGAGAACCTCGACGCGGATGCCCAGGCCCTGCTGATGCCGGCGTCCACCTCAGGCGCGGGCACCTGCATTGCCGGCAAGGACCTGCCGCTGGAACAGACCATCGCCAACATGTCGGGGATTCTGGCCGACCTGGGCATGAAGATCGAAATCGCTTCGTGGCGCAACATCGTGCCCAACGTCTGGTCGCTGCACATCCGCGATGCGCAGTCGCCGATGTGCTTCACCAATGGCAAGGGCGCGACCAAAGAAGGCGCGCTGGCCTCGGCGCTGGGCGAGTTCATCGAGCGGCTCAACTGCAACTTCTTCTACAACGATCAGTTCTGGGGCGAAGACATCGCCAATGCCGAGTTCGTGCATTACCCGGACGAGCGCTGGTTCAAGCCCGGCGCCAAGGATGAGTTGCCTGCGGAAATCCTCGATGAATATTGCCTGGGCATCTACAACCGCGACGGCGAACTGCGCGGCTCGCACCTGTACGACACCAACTCTGGCAACACCCAGCGCGGCATCTGCTCGTTGCCGTTCGTGCGTCAGTCGGACAACGAAGTGGTGTACTTCCCCTCCAACCTGATCGAAAACCTGTTTCTCAGCAACGGCATGAGCGCCGGCAACACCCTGGCTGAAGCGCAGGTGCAGTGCCTGTCGGAAATTTTCGAACGGGCGGTCAAGCGCGAAATCCTTGAGGGCGAAATGGCCCTGCCGGATGTACCGCAAGAGGTGCTGGCGAAATACCCGGGCATCCTCGCCGGCATCCAGGCGCTGGAAGAGCAGGGCTTCCCGGTGCTGGTCAAGGACGCGTCGCTGGGCGGTGAATTCCCGGTGATGTGCGTGACGCTGATGAACCCGCGCACCGGCGGCGTATTCGCCTCGTTCGGCGCGCACCCGAGCTTTGAAGTGGCGCTGGAGCGCAGCCTCACCGAGTTGCTGCAGGGCCGCAGCTTCGAAGGTCTCAACGATCTGCCACAGCCGACCTTCTCGGGCCAGGCCGTGACTGAGCCGAACAACTTTGTGGAGCACTTCATCGATTCCAGCGGCGTAGTGTCGTGGCGTTTCTTCAGCGCCAAGGCCGACTTCGAATTCGTCGAGTGGGACTTCTCCGGCAACGGCGAAAACTCCAACGCCGAAGAGGCCGCAACGCTGTTCGGTATCCTCGAAGACATGGGCAAGGAAGTCTACATGGCGGTCTACGAGCACATCGGCGCCAAGGCTTGCCGTATTCTGGTGCCGGATTATTCGGAGATCTATCCGGTAGAAGACCTGATCTGGGACAACACCAACAAAGCGCTGCAATTCCGGGCCGACATCCTCAACCTGCACAACCTCAGCAAAGTCGGCCTGCGCAACCTCGCCAAAGGTCTGGAACACAGCGAGCTGGACGATTACACCGACATCACCACGCTGATCGGCATTGAGTTCGACGACAACACGCCATGGGGCAAGTTGACCATTCTCGAACTGCGCCTGCTGATCTACCTCGCCTTGCAGAAGTACGAGCAGGCCAAGGATTTGGTCGAAGCCTTCCTGCAATACAACGACAACACCGTCGAGCGCGGCTTGTTCTATCAAGCGGTCAACGTCGTGCTGGAAATGGAGCTGGATGAGGATCTGCAGCTGGAAGACTACGAAGCCAACTTCCGCCGCATGTTCGGCGACGAGCGCATGGATGCGGCGATCGGCTCGGTCAACGGCACTGTGCGCTTCTACGGCCTGACGCCGACCAGCATGAAGCTGGAAGGGCTGGATCGGCATCTGCGCCTGATCGAGAGCTACAAGAAACTGCACGCAGCGCGGGCCAACTTCGCGGGTTGATTCGGTTGGCGGCACGCACAAAAAAAGCACCTTCGAGTGCTTTTTTTGTGGTCGGCAAATGATGGTGTCAGAGCGCGGCTTTCACCTGCAATCCAAACACCAACGCATTGTCGATGTCCTGGCCGGAAAACGCGCCCGGCTCAATGATGTATTGCACATTCGGGCGCAGCGTCAGCCAAGGCGTGGCCTGGTAGCCATAGCCGAGTTCGATCAATTGTTCGGCGCTGTCCAGATTGGGGAACGCGGCGCCATTGGCCATGGCGGTGTCCTGCAGCACATCGCGGCTGCGCGGGTTCGGCACTGCTCGGCCGTAACCGAGCGCCACGGTGTCACGCGGGCGGCCTTCGAAAGGCTTGTACAGAACCAGACCGGTGCCGTACCACTTGCTGAACGGCGAAGCTGCCTCGCTGGCCGCCGAGTATTGGCCGAAGGCGTGCAGGCTGCGGCCTTCGGAGGTCTCCGAGGCCCAGACGGCCTGGTCGATCAGGACGTAATGACCGCCGCGTCCGGACACTTCCTTGTCACTGCCGATGCGTTTGACGTCGGAGCTGTCGTAGTAATACCCGAGCTTGTACTCGCCGGGCAGTTTGCCGGCCTGCTTGTAGACCAGTTCGATCGGCACCACGGTGCCGGTGGTGTGTTTCGGGCCCAGGTGCCAGGCACGGCTGGAATTGCCGTTGCTTTCCGGATCGACATTGAACGCGGCTACGCGCAGTTGCCAGGCCGGGGAGAGGTCATATTTCACCCGCACACCCAGGTGGGCGTTGGGGTAGTTGGTCCAGCCACTGCCACCGGACATGTTCAGCGGATGGCCGCAGAAACCGGCGTTCATGAAGTTGCAGAGAATGCCGCTGTCCAGCCCACCGAGGTCGTTGCCCATGGCCATGTAGCCGAGTTTGACGTTCAGTGCCGGGGTAAACAGGCTGCGCTCGTAGCTCAGTTCGGTGAGGCGGGTGTAAAGACCACCGTAGTTTTCCTGGATCGGCAGACGGTTGCCGACAAGATCTTCAGAAGCACTGTTGCCGCGACGGTCGTTGATGGTCAGCTGAATCTTGCCCGCGTTGTCCACGCCGTACAGTTTGCTCAGGTCGAACTGTGCGCCGAGCTTGATGTTCTGCGAGTAACGCGCCGAGCGATGCAGGCCGCCGTCGGCGTTGTAGGCGGTTTCGCCGGTGTAATCACCGGTGAACTTGATGCCGTCTTCGTCGAGCTGGTGACGCAGGCCGCCCCAGTCGCCGGTCAGGGTGCTGCGGGTAAATACGTTCGAATCGGTATCGGCAAGGGCGGGCAGGGCAGCGCCGCAGGTGAGACCGAACAGCATGCCGGTGAAAACCCCGGCGTGAGAAAAGCGAACAGCCAATGACATTGCGCAAATCCAGAGCGAAGGACATGAAACAACGCGGCACCCGAAGGTGCCGCGCACAAGTGAAACGGAGGCGAACGCGACGGTTTACGGCAGGGCGTAAGCCATTACGTAGTCACCGCGATCAGTCGACTGGCGAGCGCCACCGGCGGTGATGACCACGTATTGCTTGCCGGTTTTCGGCGACACATAGGTCATCGGGCCACCCTGGCTGCCGACCGGCAGACGCGCTTTCCAGATTTCTTCACCATTGGCGCTGTTGAAGGCGCGCAGGTAGAAGTCCTGGGTGCCGGCGATGAAGATCAGGCCGCCCTGGGTCGACAGCGTGCCGCCGAGGGTTGGCAGACCGATCTTGATCGGCAGGTGCATGCGGATGCCCAGGGGACCGGTGTCTTCAACGGTGCCGACCGGCACTTGCCAGGCGACTTTCTGGGTTTTCATGTCGATGGCGGTCAGCGTCCCGAACGGCGGGGCCTGGCACGGAATGCCGGCAACCGACAGGAAGCGGTTTTTGTTCACGGCGTAAGGCGTGCCCTTGAGCGGCACGGCACCCATGCCGGTGTTCAGCGCTTCGCCACCGGAAGAGGCCTGAGCCTTGTTCTGCGACGGAATCATCTGAATCCACAGGCCCAGACGCATGTCGTTGACGAAGATGAAACCGTGCACCGGGTCAGTAGAAATGCTGCCCCAGTTCATGCCGCCCAGCGAACCCGGGAAACTCAGGGATTTGTCAGTGCCCGGCGCGGTGTACAAGCCGTCGTAACGCATCGACTTGAAATCGATCCGACACAGCAGTTGGTCGTACGGGGTGGCGCCCCACATGTCCGATTCAGTCAAGTGCTGGGCACCGATCTGCGGCATGCCCACCGATTTCGGCTGGGTCGGCGAGTACGGCTCGTTGGGGATGTTGGCAGCCTTGACCGGCACTTCTTTAACGTCGGTCAACGGTTTGCCAGTGGCGCGGTCGAGCACGTAAATCTGCCCGGCCTTGGTGCCGATCACCACCGCCGGTACGGTTTTACCGTCCTTGGTGAAGTCGATCAGGCTTGGCTGCATCGGCAGGTCGAAGTCCCAGAGGTCGTTGTGGACGGTCTGGAATACCCACTTTTCTTCGCCGCTGTTGGCGTCCAGCGCCAGGACGGAGGCACCGTAGGTGTGATCGAGTTTGCTGCGCTCGACCCCATAGATGTCAGTGGAAGAACTGCCCATCGGCAGGAATACGGTGTTGGTCGCCGGGTCATAGGACATCGGCGCCCAGCTGTTCGGCGTGCTGCGCACATAGGTGCTGCCGTCCGCGGGTGCCTTGCGATCGGTTGGATTGCCCGGGTCGAACGCCCAGCGCATGGCACCGGTCATGACGTCGAAACCACGGATCACGCCGCCCGGCATGTCGGTCTGCACGTTGTCAGCCACACGACCGCCAACCACCACGGTGGTGCCGGCCATCAGCGGCGCGGAGGACAGTTGATAGTAGCTGTCCGGCACATCACCCAGACCGGCCTTCAGATCCACCTGGCCGTTGTTGCCGAAGCCTCGACAGAACTCGCCGGTGTCGGCATCGACCGCGATCAGGCGGGCGTCGATGGTGTTGGTCAGCAAGCGACGTGTGCAGTTGGCGACCGGAGCGGTCGGGGTTTCAGTCACTGGCGAGCTGGCCGGTTTGGCGACGGCGGTGCTGGCGTCGAAATACGCCATGCCACGGCAACGCTGCCAGACTTTGGACTGAGCGTTGATCGCGTTTTTCCAGAGTTCTTTACCGGTGTCGGCATCCAGTGCGATCAGGTTGTTGTGCGGGGTGCAGATGAAGACTTTATTGCCGATCTGCAGCGGAGTCAGCTGGTCTTCGGCACCGTTGCCATCGCTCTCGGCGATGTCGCCGGTGTGGTAGGTCCACGCGACTTTCAGCTTGTCGACGTTGCTGCGATTGATCTGGTCAAGCGCGGCGAAGCGGCTGCCGCCTTCGGTATTACCGTAGTGCGCCCAGTCTTTCTGCGCCTTTTCCGGCTCGACCGGCGTCAGGCCCGGACCGGTGCCGGTAGGGGCGACGGTCGGGTGCGCAACGAACATGTTGCCGGCAGCCACGGCCAGTCCAACGGCCAGAACAGCCGCAACGCCGTAAGCACCGCGACCCGCAACGTCACCATTGGCGCGTTTGAGCAGCGGATAGACCAGCGCGACCACCAGACCCACCGCGCTGAACATGAACAGGCGCGAGAACACTGGCCAGAACACCAGCCCTGCGTCGATCACGGCCCAGATGGCGGTCCCAACCAGAAACGCCGCGAACAGCCAGGCCCCGGCAGGCTTGCGCCGCGCGATCAGCAGACCGGAAACGGCCATTACCAGACCACCCACCAGGAAGTACCAGGAGCCTCCCAGGCTGACCAATTTCACACCGCCAGCAGCCAGTGCCAGGCCGAGCAGGGCGATGATCACCCCGAGCCCGACCAGAATGAATGTTGATATGCCCGAGAGGCGTTGACTCTGCTTCACGTTGAATGTCCCGTTGAAATGAGGCGTGCATTATATAGTTAGGTAACTACCTAGTTAAATCACTAAATCAGCATGAAGTGTAGTTTGCTGCTCAGCGCAGCGTCGGATCGGGGGACGGTTTGCGCCTGTCAGGCTGCAAGCGATATTGAAATGCGGTTGAAAGTCGTTTTTCTGTCAGGGGAAGTGGGATTTGTGACAGATATGGCTCGCGCAGTGATTACGTCGGTGCCTGGGCTGATTAGACTAATGGCTAACAGCGCCGGCGTCTGAGCGGCGGCTGGGCAATGATCATTTTTCCCATTACGCTGAAAAACTTCGTCCGCACCCTACAGAATTTCGTGATCGTGAAGAAAATAGTCCGCGTAGATGACCTTCAGGTATTCGTCACCACGGCTGCGGCCGGCAGTTTCTCCGCCGCCGCCCGATTGCTGGACATTTCTCCAGCCTTGGCCAGCGGAGCGGTTCAGCGTCTTGAAGGCAGTCTTGGAGCACGGTTGTTCGTTCGCTCGACCCGGCGCTTGAGATTATCGGACGATGGCGAACGCTATCTTTCCCATGCCCGGCAGGCACTCGAAGCGCTCGAAAATGGCGAGATCGCACTGAGTGAAGGTCGCGATGAAATCGCTGGCACGATTCGCTTGTCCATACCATCGGATATCGGCCGAAACGTGCTGTTGCGATGGCTCGACGAGTTTCAGCAGCTGCATCCGAAGGTGCTGTTGCAGTTACGGGTCAGCGATCAGGTTGCCGACCTGGTCGGCGAACAACTGGATGCCAGTATCCGTTATGGGTTGCTGGCCGATTCCAGCCTCGTCTCTCTGGCCCTGGCGCCGTCGAACAGAAGAACGGTCTGCGCCTCGCCGGACTATCTGGCCCGCCACGGCCGGCCAGCAACACCTGAAGAATTGGGCAACCATAACTGCCTTCGATTTGTGATGGGGGAGCAGACCTACGAACGCTGGAGCTTTCATTCGGCGGACGGTGTCAGGACCGTTCAGGTGACGGGCGACCGGGTCAGTGATGATGCCGATATCGTCCGGCGCTGGGCGGTTGCCGGTTTCGGAATCGTCTACAGGTCGAAAATCGATGTGCTGGATGACTTGCGCAGCGGTCGACTGGTGGAGCTTTTCCCGGCAGACGTCGGACAGCCGGCACCGCTCCAACTCGTGTGCCCCCATCGCACCTCGCTCACACCTGCCGTACAGGCCTTGAGGGCTTTCCTGGCGCAACGATTCGAACGTTACGTAGCTCAATGAGAACCTGACGAGGCTGCAGTGCCGCGTCAGGTTCAGGCTTTTGAGCCACACCTCATTGTTCTGACGTTTCTTTAGTACGTCGCTGCAGGCCTGGCGCCGATCTTGACGCGCATCAGGCTGTACGGTTTGACACGTTTGTCCTGACCGTCATTAAAACCTGCCGAGCGATGAAGCTGGTTGGCGGTGAAATACAGATAGCCGTCCGGGCCGATCGACAACGTATCGGGCCAAAGCACTCGTGAGTCTTCGACCAGCGTTTGCCAGCGACCGTCCGGCAGGCGTTTGCGAATCGCGTTGTGCTCGTAGTCACCGGCGTACACGGCACCGTCGGCATCGGCTTCAAGACCGTCGGAAGCACCTTTTTCACCGAGGTCGACGACGGCTTTTTCCAGTTCGGCATCGCTCACCCCCGGATCACGCAGCAGGGCAGTCGGCACGGCGTACAGATGCCTGCTCGATAACGGGCAGAAGTAAAGCGTCTTGCCGTCACTGGACAGGGCAATACCGTCAGACGCCACCGTCAACAGGCCGGTTTTGCCTTGAGCGTCGCGCGTCACCAGTGCGGGCTTGCCTTCAACCTTCGGGATAAAGGACGGGTCGGCCGAGGTGGATTGGGCGCCAGTCAGTTTGCGGCTTGCCTGGCCACTCGCCAGATCGACCACGATGATGCCGCCAGGACCACTGACCGAAGAGTCGGTAATGTAGGCGGTCCCTTCCTTGCCTGTACGGAAGTCAAAGCGCACGTCATTGACATAGGTGGTCGGCAGGATGACGTCGTCAGGGAACACAATCGTTTTTGTGATCTTGTCGGAGGCCAGGTCGATCGCCACCAGCTTGGCTCCGCCCGCCTGAGGTGCGGAAAACTTCGGTGCTGCCGTGTCGAGCACCCAGACGCGGCCTTTGCCGTCGGCAACCACACTTTGCACGCTGATGAATCCCTTGGCCGGGTTCTGCGGATCCGCGACATTGGTTTTCAGATCAGGGTAGGGCACAAGCTGACCGTTGAAAATTTCCGCAACGGTGTAGGGCACGTCATCGCCCCAGCGGGGGAAGTTCACGAAGATACGGCCGGTTTCGGTCACCGTCACGCCTGTCGGCATGGCCCCGTTGAACGCGTAAACACGTTCGATGCCGGCGCCTTTGCCCGTATCACTTTGCGCTACGGCCAGGCCGCTTACGGATACCGCAAGGGCCAGGCCTGCGATTTTAAATAATCTGTTCATGTTCAAGTCCTTGAGCGCCAGTGATATGAGGAGCCTTCAAGCACGAGTCGCGATAAATCAGTGAGCGCGAGAAGGCAGTGACAGGCTATGCACGAAGACCTTCTTCAGACAGAAGCAGATCGCAGGAAGACTTTCCGCATTTTGCGGAAAATACAAAACTGCCAGCCTTCCATCAGGGAGGGCTGGCAGCGTTGACGACAGATGGCTTCAACTCAGGCGACCGGAATCGGGTTCTCCTCCAGTGCCTGATTGAACTGATTGATCAGAGCGTGCTCATTAATGCCTTGGTTGGCTCGCAACGGGACGACCCGATCCACCAACACTTCCGTGGTCGCCGTTTCGAGTTTTTCCAGGGTTTCCCGAATGAATTCGTCGAGCGGCATGGCGCGTTCATCGCCGCTTTTGTGAATCAGGTCGGTGTCGACCCATGGCGGCGCGATCTCCAGCACTTTTACGCGGGTGTCGCGCAGGGTGAAGCGTTGCGACAGCGAGTAGGAGTGAATGGCCGCCTTCGTCGCCGAGTACAACGCTGTCGCAGCCAGTGGCAGATAGGCCAGCACGGAGCTGTTGTTGATGATGAAGGCTTCGGGTTGACGCTTGAGGTGTTCGACGAATGCGGCGCTGACACGCACCGGGCCGAGCAGGTTGGTTTGCAAAAGACTCACCGCCTGTTCGTCGTCGTAATCACCCGAGGCTGGATTATCGAACGGCATGATCCCGGCGTTATTGATGATCACGTTCAGCGAGGGGTGGCGGCGTATGACTTCCTGGGCGACGTCCTTGATTTGCTGCGGGTCATTGATGTCCAGCTGGACCGTGTCGATACCGGGATTGGCCTGGGCGATCTCATCCAGCAGGGCCTGGCGACGGCCCGCGATGATGACCTGATTGCCGCGCTGGTGAAATACCTCGGCCAAAGCGCGGCCAATGCCGGAGGTGCCGCCGGTGATGAAGATCGTGTTAGCGCTGAGTTTCATGATTCATATCCTTTTGATAGCGATCAGTTGGCGTTGTAGCGCGGCGCGAGCCGGTTGCTCGAAAGCTCGGAGAACAAGGCCTGGCGGCTGGCTTCGTAACGCTCGTAACCTTGCAGGTCGTGCATCGAGGGGATGGAGATCAGTACGCCGTTGTCGAAATCCTGCAGAGCGCCGGCGACCAGGTCCTGGGCCGACATCACGATGCCCGGATCCAGATGCTCGACAGGCAATCCACCGATTTGCCAGAAGTCCGTCGCGGTTGCGCCGGGCAGGACAGCCTGGATCCGGATGCCTTTATCCGAGAGTTCCTTATGCAGGGACTGGGTGAACGCGGTGACGTAGGCCTTACTGCCGCCGTACACGCCGTTGAGCAGCTCCGGCGCCAGGCTGACGATCGAGGAAATATTGATCACGGCGCCTTGTTCACGGGCGACAAAACCTGGAATCGCGGCGTAGGTCAGGCGGGTGAGGGCGGTGACGTTCAGCGTGATCATCTCGGCCATCCGCTCGACATCACTCTCCAGCAGGCCGGTATGGGTGCCGATGCCGGCGTTGTTGACCAGCAAAGTGATGCTGGCGTCCTCACGCAACTTGCGTTCTACCTTGGCGAGGTCCTCGGGGCGGCCAAGATCGGCCTGCAACACTTCGATGTTCTGCCGGGTTTCGCTGGTCAGGCGGCTGGCCAGTGCGTTCAGACGTTCGCGGTTGCGCGCCACCAGCACCAGGTCGTAACCCCGGCGGGCAAGGTGTTCGGCGTAAATCGAGCCGATGCCGGTGGACGCGCCGGTGATGAGCGCAGTGCCTTTGTATTGTTGCGTCATGATCAAGCTCCGTGGGTTGTGTGTGGAGCCATGATGAAGGAGGGGACTGATGTCTTAAACGACGTATATGGTAGTGTTTAAGGACATTCAAAAAGGAGTTCAGTCATGCATCGCGTCGGCTATCTGATTACCGAGGGTTTTCAGGTGATGTCCCTGGCAACCCAGGCTGTATTCGAGTTCGCCAACATCGTTGCGGGGGAAGAGCTCTACAAGGTCCAGAACTTCTCGATCGGCGGTGGGACCGTGCGTTCTTCGTTGGGCATGTACATCGACACGCTCCCTCTGGGCACCCCGGGATTGGCCGACACGTGGATGATTACCGGTACGCTGACCCCGTTGAATCCACCAGATGAAGAAGTGCTGGCCAGTGTGCGCGCCTTCGTCGATGGAGCCCGACGCACAGCAGGTCTGTGCACCGGCTCGTTCGTTCTGGCGCAGGCTGGGGTTCTGGACGATCGGAGGGCGACCACCCACTGGGCCTATGCGAACAAGCTCCGTGAGCTGCATCCAAGAATCGAGGTAGAGGAAGACCGCATCTTCATCGTCGACGGTCCCGTCTGGACGTCGGCAGGCATGACAGCCGCGCTGGACATGGCGCTGGGCATGGTGGAAAAGGATCTGGGCACCGACATGGCCAGGTCGGTGGCGCACAAACTGGTCATGCATCAACGGCGTTCGGGTGGGCAATCCCAGCATTCGGAACTGCTTACGCTTGCTCCAAAGTCGGACCGTATTCAAAGCGCGCTGGAGTATGCGCGCACGCACCTGGACCGCCCGCTCAGCGTGGAGGAACTTGCCGACGTCGTGCACTTGAGTCCCAGACAATTCACCCGGGTATTTACTGCCGAGACAGGCCAGTCACCGGCCAAGGCTGTTGAAAGCCTGCGTCTGGAGGCCGCTCGCGTGATGATCGAGCAAAGTCGTCACAGCCTGGATCGCGTGGCGAAGGAAACGGGGTTTCGAGACCGTCGCCACATGCGCGAAGTGTTCATGCGAGGGTTTGGCGTTCCGCCGCAGGCGGTTCGACGAGATGCCAGGCGGATCGGCCAGGGGGAATACACCTCATCGGGGCGCTAATCCGTAAGCGCCCCGATCAGCCAGCAGTCAAAGCCAGGACTTGATTTGCGCGCAGACGGCGTCGGTGGAAATGCCATAGCGATCATGCAGTGTCGGCAATGCACCGGCGTCGAGGAAGGCGTCGGGCAATGCGATCTGCCTGAATGTCGGCGTCACTCCGTTGCGCAGCAGTACCCCGGCAACCGCTTCACCCAGCCCGCCAATAATCGAGCTGTTTTCTGCGGTAACCACCAGCCGGCCAGACTTGCGGGCCTCGGCGAGAATGGTCTGTTCATCCAGCGGTTTGATCGTCGGCACATGCAGCACGGCGACATCGACGCCATCGGTCTGCAGCGCCTTGGCAGCCTCCAATGCGCGCATGGTCATCAATCCGGTCGAGATGATCAGGACATCGTTACCGGTGCGCAGGGTCTTGGCCTTGCCGATCTCGAATTGATACCCGTATTCATCCAGCACCAGCGGCACGTTGCCGCGCAGCAGCCGCATGTAGACCGGCCCCTGATGCGCGGCAATGGCGGGCACGGCCTGTTCGATTTCCAGGGCGTCACAAGGGTCGACGATCATCAGGTTGGGCATCGCCCGGAAGATCGCCAGGTCATCGGTGGCCTGGTGGCTGGGGCCGTAGCCGGTGGTGAGGCCGGGTAATCCGCAAACGATTTTGACGTTGAGGTTTTCCTCGGCAATGGCCATGCAGATGAAGTCATAGGCGCGACGCGAGGCGAACACCGCATACGTGGTGGCGAACGGCACGAAGCCTTCGCGGGCCATGCCTGCGGCCGCACTCATGAGCAACTGTTCGGCCATGCCCATCTGATAGAAACGATCCGGGTGGGCCTTGGCGAAAATGTGCAGGTCGGTGTACTTGGACAGGTCAGCGGAGAGGCCGACGATGTCCGGACGCTGATCCGCCAGTGCAGCCAATGCATGGCCAAAAGGTGCTGAGCGGGTGGCTTGGCCTTCAGAGGCAATCGAGGCAATCATCGCCGAGGTGGTCAGGCGCTTCTTGATCGGTTCGCCAGTCGAGGTCGGTGTGTTGGCGGCGTTGCTCATTGGTTTTTTCCTTCTTCAAGCGTGGTCAGTGCCAGATCCCATTCGTGTTCGTCCACACGGATGAAATGGGTCTTTTCGCGGTTTTCGAGGAAGGGCACACCTTTGCCCATGGTGGTGTCGCAGATGATCACCCGTGGCTGAGTGCCGGGGTGGTGGCGGGCGGCATCGAAGGCTTCGACCAGTGCGTCCAGGTCGTTGCCGTCGACGCGCTGGGTGAACCAGCCAAACGCTTTCCAGCGATCCACGATGGGTTCGAACGACAGGATCTCGCTGGAATGGCCGTCTGCTTGCTGGTTGTTGACATCGACGATGGCGATCAGGTTGTCGAGCTTCCAGTGCGAGGCCGACATTACGGCTTCCCAGGTCGAGCCTTCGTTCAGCTCGCCGTCCGACAGCAGGTTGTAGACGAACGATGTCGAGCCCTTGCGCTTGAGACCCAGGCAGGCCCCGACCGCGATGCCCAGCCCCTGACCCAGCGAGCCACCGGTGATTTCCATGCCCGGCGTGTAGGCGGCCATGCCCGACATCGGCAATCGGCTGTCATCCGAGCCGTAGGTTTCAAGCTCATCGAGCGGAATGATCTCGGCTTCGATCAGCGCCGCGTACAGCGCAATCGCATAGTGACCGATCGACAGATAGAAACGATCACGCGGCTCCCACGCCGGGTCTTCGGGGCGATAGCTCAGCGCATGGAAGTAGGCGACCGCGAGCAGGTCCGCCGCACCGAGGGCCTGGCCGACGTAGCCCTGGCCTTGCACCTGCCCCATGCGCAAGGCATGGCGGCGAATGTTGTGGGCGCGCTCGGCCAGCGTCTGGGGTGTTGTGAATGAAAGGTTGGCAGTCATGGTGAATTCTCCTGTGAATCAACGATTGACCAAGGCAGCGGGAATGCGCAGGACCAGCGAGGCGCCGATCAGCAGCACGCCGGTGATCAGATACATGCCGATAGCGCTGGAGCCTGTGAGTGTGGTTATCCAGCCAATCAGGTAGGGCGAGCAGAAACCGGCAAGGTTGGCGAAGCTGTTGACGGCGGCAATGCCTGCCGCGGCGGAGACACCACCAAGCAGCGTGGTGGGGAGCATCCAGAACAGCGAGGTCGCGGACAGGATGCCGGAAGCCGCCAGGCACAGACTGAGAATGGACAGCATCACATTGCCTCCCATCAGCGCCGCGAGGGTCAGGCCGATGGCCCCGGCGATCATCGGCACGATCAGGTGCCAGCGGCGTTCGCGATGTTTGTCGCCACTGCGTCCGACCAGCAACATGGCGGCGATGGCACAGAGGTAAGGCAGGCTGGTCAGCAAGCCGATCTTCATCGGATCGGAGACCCCGGCATTACGCACAAGGGTCGGCAGCCAGAAGGTGATTGCGTACTGCCCCATCACCACACAGAAATAGATCCCCGCGAGCAGCCAGAGGCGACGGTCACGAATGAATTCGCCCACGGACGCATGCGTCACTTTCTGCTGGTCGTCCTCCGCCAGCTCACGAGCGATCAGGGCTTTTTCGTCGTCGTTGAGCCAACTGGCCTGATGCACGCCATCCTTGAGGTAGCTGAGCACCAGCAGTCCGACAACCACCGTAGGCACAGCCTCCAGCACAAACATCCATTGCCAGCCGGCCCAGCCGTGCATACCGGCGAAGTGGTTCATGATCCAGCCGGAGAGCGGACCGCCGACCATGCCCGACAACGGGATGGCGATGAACCACAACACCGTCATGCGCGCACGCCGGTAGGACGGAAACCAGTAGGTGAGGTACAGCAGCAGACCCGGCGCCAGGCCGGCTTCGGCAATGCCCAGCAGAAAGCGCAGGGCGTAGAACTGCCAGGCGGTTTCGACGAAGGCGAAGAGGGCGGAAACAATGCCCCAGGTGATCATGATGCGCGCGATCCAGACTCGCGCGCCGACCTTGTGCAGGATGATGTTGCTGGGCACTTCGCAGAGAAAGTAGCCGATGAAGAACATGCCCGCGCCCAGCCCGTAGACTGTTTCGCTGAGCGCCAGATCGTTCATCATTTGCAGTTTGGCAAAGCCAACGTTGACGCGATCGAGGTAGGCGCACAGGTAGCACAGCATCAGGAACGGCATCAGGCGCCAGGCGGTTTTACGGTAGGCGTTGGAACGCACCGCCGAAACGGCTTCGAGCGACAGGGTAGTCATGATGGTCTGATCTCTTGTTTTTATTGACCGCCGGGCAAGTCTGCCCGGCCGTATCATCGATCCAGAACCGCACGGGCCGCGAGGCCCGCCACGTGTGTCAGTGAATCAGCATGCCGCCGTTCACATCCAGGGTGATGCCGGTCAGATAGGAAGACAGGTCGCTGGCCAGGAACAGCGCCGCATTGGCCACATCCTGGGCCTCGCCCAGGCGACCCAGCGGAATGCCGTCGATGATCGCGTGGCGGCGCTCGTCCTGCATCAGGCCGCCAGTAATGTCGGTGTGAATCAGGCCGGGAGCGATGGAGTTGACGCGCACGTTGTCCGGCCCCAGTTCACGCGCCATGGCCTTGGCCAGGCCCAGCACACCGGCCTTGGCGGCGCTGTAATGAGGCCCGCCAAAAATGCCGCCGCCACGCTGTGCGGAAACCGAAGACATGCACACAATGCTGCCGCTGGCTTGCTGGCGCATGAGCGGAATCACCGCCTGGGACATCAGCAACGTACCGCGCAGGCTCACGTCCAGCACCTTGTCGTAATCACCGGGGCGGATATCGAGGGTCTTGAGGGGTTGGGTGATGCCGGCATTGTTGACCAGTATGTCGATCCGGCCAAAGTGTTCGATGACGGTGGCGACAGCCTGCTGCACCTGGGACTCGTCGGCGACGTTGGCAGCCAGGCCGAGATGACCCTCGCCCAAAGAGGCAGCGGCATCGCGGGCAGCGGATGCGTCCAGATCCAGAATCACCACCCGGGCGCCATGTTGAGCGAAGGTCGTAGCTGTCGCGCGGCCGATACCACGTGCGGAGGCAGCACCTGTGATGATCGCGACTTTGCCTTGAAGAAGCATGGGAGAAACCTCTGATTGTTGTTATTGAGTCGGTCCGTACAGAACCGATGACTCAGCTTGTCTCCCGCAACGACCCTGAGCAATAACGCAAACTTCACTGGATGCTGAAAAAAATTCAGCACTCGCCAACATGCGGTTGCGGTGTTTGAATAGCCGAACGCCCGGCCTCAGCCACTTGCAGCGGAATAACCCTCATCATGAGTTCATCCGGCGAAGCACCGCCAATCCTGCCACCCCTGAAAGCCATTCAGGCCTTTGAGCAAACTGCGCGCTTTGGCAACGTCGCGCGTGCGGCCGAAGTGTTGGACCTGACGCCCTCGGCAGTCAGCCACCAACTGGCCAAACTCGAGGCGATGATCGGGCGGCAGCTGTTCCTCAGAACGGCCAGAGGGGTGACGTTGACGCCCGTGGGCGAGCAATACCTGTCCGAGATTTCCGGCATCCTGCACAGCCTGGCGGTGGCAACAGAGCGTGCGACCAGTGATGTCAGCCTCGACTGTCTGAGATTGCATTCATCACCCAGCTTCGGCCTGTTGTGGCTGATGCCGCGCCTGGAACAGTTTCGCGAGAGCCATCCCGACATTCAGCTCAATCTCTCATGCTCTTATGAATCGCTGCACTTCAGTCGGGACAAGATCGACGTGGACATCCGCCACGGCATGCCGAACTGGCCAAGTTTCGAAGTGCGTACGCTGCGCAACGAAAAAATCGCAGTTCTCGCATCACCCAAGCTTCTGGAAAAACGCCCCATCCGCGCCGTCGCCGACTTGCTGGACTGCAACCTGATCCTGTCGGAAGCGACGCTGATCAAGTGGCCGCAATTGTTTGCTCAACACGGGCTGTCGCGCCCTGAAAGCCCCTATACCTTGAGCTTTGACCGCTCCTACATGACCCTCGAAGCCGCCAGCCACGGGCTTGGATTTGCATTGGAAAGCACGCTGCTGGCGCAGGACTACCTGGCGCGCGGCGAGTTGGTCGAAGTCATTCCCGGGTTGAGCGCCCCGATCACCGCACACCACCTGGTTTTCCCGAAGGCGCATGCGGGGTTTCCACGGGTGAGGCGTTTTCTGGAATGGATGCAGCGTGAGTTGGGGCATGACTTCAGTTACTGAAGCACATCCATATTGATCTTGCGCCAACACGCTTCCGAGAAACTGTAAACCGAGAACGCAATCAGCCCGAGGGCCATTACCATCAAAAGAAGCCATCCAGCGGGCAGATTCTGCAGCGCGTCCAGCGCTTCCTTCATGCCAGGCGGGTCCATGGCTTGATAAGCGGAACCGCTGACGGCCAGCAGCAAAGCAATTTCCATAAACACGACGCCGCGAGCGATCAGACCGAAGCGAGATACCGGACGGACATAGCGCATGACCTCTTCGTCGGCCTCAAAATACTTCTCGAACGAGGCCTTCCAGCCCTTGATGATGTGCGCAACGCCAACCCCCAGCGGAATAAGCGCAATCAGGTACAACAACAGATTCGAGTGTTCCCACGACAAAAGATGCGCCAGCCAGTCTTTGGTCTGCTCAGCGGAATGGCTCGAACGGCGGCTACCGCTCACAAGCAGGCCCAACGCAAAAAACGCCAGAGCACCGTTGACCAGACCTCCTGCAAACAGGCCTGCACGAATCACCAGACCTTTGAGCTGCGTGCCGTGATGATCGACATCGCGTATCGCTTGCAGGACACGCCAGGCGGCAAACGCAAGCAGACCCGCCACCACAAGGCCCACCAGAAAATAGCCGAACGGCTGGCTCAGCAAGGCCTCCAGGCTCTTGTGACTGTCTTTGGGTTTTGTCGAATCCTGGGCTGCCAATAGCGCGAATATGCCGATGATCAAATAAAGCACTCCGCGAGCGGCGTATCCGCCCCGAGCGAGTATGACGAGACTGCGTTGCGCGGACATTGGATAGATTTCCGAGGTGTATTAAGAGAGCAGACCCTTGTTGCTGAAAGGGGTTCTGTTACAAATCGGAGTCCGGACATTTACCCGGAGTGCAATGGATGAAGGGGACGAGCTGACGTTGCCAGCCGGACGATCCTGACCCATCATTCAGATTCATATTGATGCCGTGGTGAAAATGGACAAGCAACTGGCTGGTTACTCGATTGTATTGACCATCATCTGGGTTTCAGCGGTTATCGCGGTCATGTACTGGATGTCTAATTGAACGTATTGGGTGGCGATGTGGAAGGCGTGGTGTTGGGCGACAAGATTCAGCGAGAAGCGGATCGACTGCTGGCGCAGATTGTCCGGGCAGACTCGATGATCATTGCTGTCAAGGCAGGGGCGCGGGCGGATGGTTTCGTGCTGGGACTGGAAACCGGCGGGGCCTTGCGTGCCGGCGATGCCGAGAGGCTGTACATCATTTTCGAAGCCGCGCTGGTGGAGCGTTTGAAGTCATTGTCGCGAGGCTGATCAGATCGGCTGATTGAATCGATATTCATGAACAGCCATCTACTTGAACTATAAGCTGACCACTCAATGTTCATTTTTGTACGGGGCGAGGGCATGGACTGGAGTGACATGCGGATCTTCCTGGCGATTGCCCGCAACGGCTCGCTGGGCGGAGCCGCCAGGGAGTTGGGGGTCAGTCATCCGACGGTCGGACGGCGCTTGCAGATGCTTGAACAAACCAGTGGGCAAGCCTTTTTCCTGCGGACCGCCCAGGGGCTGGTGCTCACGGACAGTGGCGAGAGGATTCTCGGTCTGGCGCAGGACATGGAACACAGCGCCTTGGCCATCGAGCGGCGTCTGGCGGGGCATGGTGATCAGCCTGAAGGCCTGTTGCGGATATCCTCAGCCGACTGGTTCGCCTGTCATGTTTTGTCGCCGGTTCTCAGCGAACTGGTGCACCGCTACCCGTTGATCGTTCCCGAAGTCATCGCCGGGCATAGACTGTTCGATCTTGCCCGCCGGGATGCCGACATCGCTTTCCGGATCGTGCCTTTCACCGAACCCGACATAGTGCACCGCAAGCTGACAACTCTGTCGTACGGCCTATACGCGGCTTTGCATGCCCCGGCGCCGCAGCCGGACGGCGAGGGGCTTGGCCTGATCCTGATGAACATCGCCCAGGCCCATTACCCGGACGTGCAATGGCTGCAGCAACGCTATCCGCTGGCCCGCACCGTGTTCACCAGCAGCAGCCGTACGGTTCAGGCACAGATGTGCGCGAAGGGGCTGGGTGTTGCGGTGTTGCCCCGCGTCCTCGGCGACTCCGTGCCGGGACTGCGACTGCTGGATGAGCACGAGCCACCGCCAGGGCGCGATATCTGGATGGGGTATCACCAGGACATGCGCCAGATGGACCGGCTGCGCGCGCTGGCCGACCTCGCCTCCAACATGATCGGTGCGGGGTAGCGCGCCTCAGGTCGAGCGAACAGCCGAGGCTTGCGCTACCGTCGCTGGCTCGCGCGCTAACGTCAGGCTTATCGCTGCCCCTACGGCCAGGCAAACGGCGATGCACAGAACAGCGATCGTGAACGCATGAGTGATGCTGACCGCCGTCGCCGGTTCTCCGAGCAAGGTATAAAAGACACCGCCAATCAGTGCGACGCTCAGCGATGTGCTGATCTGCAGCGTGGCGCTGGTAATGCCTGCGATCATTCCGGCATACGCTGGCGCTACCCGGCCCGTGACCATGCGCATCAACGTCGGCAGGCCAAGCCCCTGTCCCAGACCGATCAGGAAAAGGATGACCGTCATGGAAGTGAAGGGCGGGGCGAGGGTAGTCGGTGTCACTGACACGAGCCAGCCCAGCCATAGTAATCCGACTACTTCCAGCCCCATGCCTACAGGATTCACGTAGCCCCCGAGGACGCGCCTGAGGAGCGGAACCGACAGGGGACCGAGCAGAAATCCCGCGCCAAACGGCAGAAAGATCAGGCCGGCATGCAGTGCGCTCATATGCAATGCGCTTTGCATGTACATCGAAAACATCAGAAAAAACACACCGATTGAATAGAAGCAAAGCGCGACCAGAAGCGCTCGCCCCAGGCCCGGTGCATTCAGTACGGCCGGGGCGAGGATGGGAGTTCCTCCGGTCCGGTGCAAACAGCTCTCGTAGCGCCAGAACACTACCGCCAGCACAGGACTGGCGGCCAGCGACAGCCAGGCCCACCACGGCCATCCCGCCTCGCGGCCTTCAATCAACGGCACGACCAGGGTGGTCAGGGTCAGCATCGACAACGCGGTGCCCACCAGATCCAGCTTGCTCGCGTGTTGCGCACGGGTTTCTTTGAGCACACGGATGCCGAACGCAATCACCAGCAACGCGATCGGCAGGTTGACCAGGAAGATCGCGCGCCATCCCATGCCCAACACGTCGACCTCAATCAAAAAGCCGCCCAGTGCCTGACCGATCACAGACGCCAGTCCAAATACGGCCCCGTAAATGCTCAATGCCAATGGTCTTTCCGACACTGGGAAAATCGCCTGCACCGATGCAAGTGCCTGAGGGGCCATTACCGCGGCGGTCACACCCTGCAAGGCGCGTCCGAGGATGAGCATCCACGGCGAAACCGCCACGCCGCACATCAGCGACGCGGCGGCGAAGCCCAGCAGGCCAAGGAAGAACATCCGCCCGCGGCCGTACAGATCGCCGAGTCGTCCGCCGGTAATCAGCGTCACGGCATAGAGCGTTGCATAGGAAGAAATCACCAGCTGCTCGGCAGAGGAGCCTGTCCCAAGATCCTCCTGTATCGAGGGCAGGGCGACGTTGACGATAAAAAAATCCAGGGGCGGCAGAAACGCACCGACGAGCAAGATGGCAAACATCAACCAGCGCCGAGGTTCGGGCACTTCGATTTCGATTCGAGACATGACAGGCATCCTGTAGGGAAACTCAGGTTTGACGACGACTGAAGGGCAAGGCTTCGCGCCTGCCCGGGTCAGGTCGCCGGGTCCCAATTTAGGGAGTCTCTCCTGCGTTTTCGCCTTACAAAACTGCACGGCCAACGTTCATTGCTGTCAGTGCCGTTCTGCGCCGTTGACGCTCACCATGGGCCAGGTCGTTTCAGACATTCCCTTCATCAACGACCGAGGAGTCAGACATGTCAGGTAAATTCAGCGATCAGGTTGCCGTCGTGACCGGCGGTTCCACAGGGATCGGGTTTTCCATCGCGCAAGCCTTGATCGCCGAGGGCGCCAAACGCGTTTACATCACTGGACGGGCAGCAGACAGGCTGGAGGCGGCAGTTGCCAGACTCGGCGACAAAGCTGTCGCGGTGGTTTCCGATGTCTCGCTTCAGGCCGATCTCGACACGCTCAAAGCGACAATCCAAACGCGCGACGACCGGCTGGACGCGGTGTTCGCAAATGCCGGGATCTGTGAGAAAAATCCGCTCGGAGAGACCAGCGAGGCGGCTTACTACGCCATGTTCGACGTGAACGTGAAAGGCGTTTTCTTCAGCGTTCAAACGCTTCTTCCGTTGATGAAAGACGCTTCGTCCATCGTCTTGACTGCCTCAATCTGCTCCAGCAACGGCATGGAAGGATTGAGTCTGTACAACGCGTCGAAGGCGGCGGTGCGATCGTTTGCACGCACGTGGGCCAATGAGCTCAAGGACCGCAAAATCCGCGCAAACGTGTTGAGCCCTGGCTTCACCCGCACACCGCTGATGGACAACGGGCTGAAAATGAGCGAGAGCGACATTGCCGCGCTGCGCCAGCACGTCGAGCAAATCACGCCATTGGGCTACATGGCGCAACCCGAAGAAATTGCCAGCGCGGCACTGTTTCTCGCCTCGGACGACGCCAGATACGTGAACGGCGTGGAGCTGATGGTCGATGGTGGTTTATCGCAAATCTGAAGCAGGGGATTGGTAAAGCATCGGGCAGGCGTAAGGCGACTTGTTCCATCTGCATTGATCTCAAAGCGTGGTGGTCTGCCCGTTGCGATCCAGTTCATACACCTTGTTGCCCTGCAACTTCTCCTTCAGCCATCGCTCTGCCTTACCTAACGGCCGCTGCCGCGCCCAGAGCAAATCCACACCAATCTGCCAGTCGGTATGCGGATACGCCGAGAGCTGCAGTTCCACCAGCTCACCCTTGGCCAGTTCACGCTGAATGAGTTGGCGGGGCAGGGTGGCCCAGCCGAGTCCGGCGCGGACCATTTCCAATAACGCCAGATAACTTTCCGCCTGCCACAGCTGGGTCGAACGCAGATATTCGCTGCTCGGCAGTTTGCTCGCGTGGGCGCTGAAGGCCAGGCGGCGATGGACGTGCAGGTCCTCGAACGTGACGTTATCGAGTTGCGCCAATGGGTGCTGGGGATGGCAGACGTGCAGCATGATCAGTTTGCCCAGTTGCTGGAACGCCAGCTCCTTGGGGTAACCAGGCTGTGAGAACGCCACACCGAGCACCGCTTCGCCGCTGCTGACCAGTTCACTGACGTCGCCATGGACCGGATGACGAATGATCAGGTCGACAAAGGGGAAGGCTGCTTCGAAGGCTTTGAGCACCGGCATGATCGGGCCGTACGGCGTTTCAATGGCCAGTGTCAGGCTGGGCTCTACGTTTTCCGACAGACAATCGGCGTGGGCTTCGAAGGTCATGCAGCGTTCAAGCACGGCTTCGGCCTGCACCAGCAATTTGTGGCCGCTGGCGGTGAGGGCAGGGCTGCGGTTGCTGCGGTCGAACAGGTCGACGCCAAGGTCGGTTTCGAGGTTGGCAATCGCTGCACTGATGGTCGATTGGGTCTTGCCCAGTTTGCGCCCGGCGGCGGAAAACGATCCGCTTTTGACTACTTGGACGAACATCAACAGTTGATCGAGTGAGAAGCGCAAGCGTTGAACTCCCGGTTCGAAAATGAAGGTTTGGAGCGGCTAACGGATGCCAGATCCGTGCCATCGGAAAAAGCGATGGTTGCTAATTTGTTTCATCGCAATAAACGTTCAAATATGGCCCCGCTTCAAACGATCTCCGGGGCGGATCCACCTCCAAACGCCCTGGGCATGCCCGCAATCTCAACAGATGCCGCACCTTCAGGAGCGTGTGAAATGACCACACAACGCACTCATCCGGTGGACGAGGTTTTGCCACTGCGACAGTTGTTCACGTTTGGCTTGCAGCATGTTCTGGTGATGTACGCGGGAGCGGTGGCGGTGCCGCTGATTCTTGGCAGCGCGATGGGGCTGACCTCGGCGCAAGTCGTGTTGCTGATCAACGCCAACCTGTTGACCTCTGGTGTGGCGACGCTGATTCAAACCCTCGGTTTCTGGAAATTCGGCGCCCGCCTGCCGCTGATTCAGGGCTGCTCGTTCATTGCCCTGGCGCCGATGATCATGATTGGCAAGGAGTTCGGCCTCAGTCAGATTTTCGGTGCGGTGATCGCGGCTGGATTTATCACCGTTGCGCTGGCACCGGTGTTCAGCCGATTGCTGCGGTTTTTTCCGCCGGTGGTGATTGGCAGCCTGATCACCATTATCGGCATCTCGCTGATGCCGGCCGCGGCGATCTGGCTGGGCGGTGGCAATCCCGACTCGGCAGATTTTGGCAATCCCGCCAATCTGTTGCTGGGTTTGGCCACGGTCAGTGTGACGCTAGTGATCTACGCCAGATTCAAGGGCTTCATCGGCAACCTCAGCGTGCTGATTGGCCTTTTTGTCGGCAGCCTGATCGCAGCGGTTTGCGGCATGACTCACTTCAATCGGGTCAGCGAAGCGGCGTGGTTTGAGCTAAGTGCGCCGATGGCATTCGGCGCGCCGGAATTCGCGCCGGTGCCGATTCTGATCATGACCCTGGCGATGCTGGTCATCATGGCCGAGACCACCGGCAACTGTCTGGCGATCGGCAAATTGACCGGCAAACCGACCACGCAACAGACCCTCGGCAATGCATTTCGCGCCGATGGCTTGTCGACCATGCTCGGTGGCTTGTTCAACAGCTTTCCTTACAACGCCTTTACTCAGAACACCGGTTTGATTGCGCTCTCCAACGTTAAAAGCCGCTTCGTTGTGGCCGCTGCCGGGGCAATCATGGTGCTGATGGGCCTGTTCCCGAAACTCGGCGCGTTGATCGCCGCGGTGCCGACGCCGGTGCTCGGTGGCTGCGCGATTGTGATGTTCGGCATGACCACGGTCGCGGGAATTCAGGAACTGTCACGGGTGCAATTCGAGGGCACGCGCAACGGCATTATCGTCGCCGTGTCAGTGAGTGTCGGGGTGCTGCCGATGTCCTTTCCGGCGCTGTTCGAACACGTCGGCCCGACCCTGAAACTGGTGCTCGACAGCGGGATTTTCCTCGGAGCAATCACCGCCATCGTCCTCAACGTTCTGCTCAACGATGAAAAAAAATCAACCGAAACCATCGGCGCTACATCGGCTGAACTGGCCGACTGACTTTTGTTTTCCACTGCCCTGGAGTTACCCATGAATCAATTGACTGAACTCATCCCGGCTGGCATCAGCGCGCTTGATCTGACGTTACTGCGCCAGACCATTGCCTTGTCCGAGGCATCGAAGCAACGCGGTCGCCATCCGTTCGCGGCATTGGTGGCCGACCGCAACGGCAAGGTGATTGTCGAAGCGGGGAACAACTCGATGCCCCCGGAAGGTGATCCAACCCAGCATGCCGAGTTGGTGGCAGCGGCGGCAGCGGCCAAACTGCTGTCGCCGCAGGAGTTGGAACTGTGCACGCTGTACACCAGCGCCGAGCCATGCTGCATGTGCGCCGGCGCGGTGTATTGGACGGGGATCGGACGTGTGGTCTATGCCTTGTCGGAGCATGCCTTGCTGGGACTGACGGGGGACCATCCGGAAAACCCGACGTTCTCGCTGCCGTGCCGCGAAGTGTTCGCCAAGGGGCAACGCAAGGTCAGCGTGTTGGGGCCGATGCTGGAGGGGGAGGCAGCTGAACCGCACAGGGGGTTTTGGTCGTAACAGGTTTTGAAACGAAGCTTGAGCGGTGTGAGGCCGCGCACTCGCATGCGACGTCTGCAATAATGACGCCCCACTGAGGCGCGAAGGCATCGAGTGCTCGTCTCGGCATCCGGAATCAGGCTTTGGAGGACTTTATGCGTGACATTATTGATGGCTTTCTGCGGTTTCAGCGTGAGGTGTATCCACAACGCGTCGAGCTTTTCAGGCAGCTCGCGACAGAGCAAAACCCAAAGGCGTTGTTTGTCACGTGCTCGGACAGTCGTGTAGTGCCTGAACTGCTCACACAGCGTGAGCCGGGTGAGCTGTTCGTGATCCGCAACGCCGGCAACATTGTGCCGTCATATGGTCCTGAGCCGGGTGGTGTTTCGGCCACCGTCGAATATGCGGTTGCAGTGCTCGGCGTACGGGACATCGTGATCTGCGGCCACTCGGATTGCGGAGCGATGGGCGCGATTTCACGCTGCACGTGTCTGGATCATCTTCCGGCAGTTGCCAACTGGCTTCGGCACTCGGACGCCGCGAAAGCGATCAACGCGGCGCATGAGTTCGATACGCCACGCGACAAGCTCGATGGCCTCGTTCGTGAAAACGTGATCGCACAACTGGCGAACCTGCGGACTCATCCATCGGTGGCGCTTGCGCTTGAGCAAGGACGCTTGAATTTGCATGGCTGGGTCTATGACATCGAGGCAGGTTGCATCGATGCGCTGGATGGAGCCACTCGACGCTTCGTTCCACTGTCCGATTCACCGACCACCGTTGCCGTCGCTGCGCGCAACGGTGGTCAGATATAACGGCGACAGACAGGTCGGGACGGGGAAAATTTCGTCCCGGCCGGTCGGTCCCTGGCCCGAATCAAAGACCCACCGATGACTCACAATCGTTTGATATTTCACGTCCTTTCTTTTATTCACACATTTTACGTGGCCAACGCCGTGGTGTTGACATCGTGTTCCGGTAGAGCCACATCGCTATCGCCCGGCGTCAGAATGACCTTGCGGCAATCCTCTTCCTTTTTATCAAAAATTTTATAGCCCTCTGGAGCCTGTTCCAGCGACATACGATGGCTGATGATGACCTCCGGTGAGAGGCGGCCTGCCTCGATGTGATGGAGCAGCTCCGGCAGGAAGCGATGCACGTGGGTTTGACCCATTTTGAAAGTCAGACCCTTGTCAAACGCGTCTCCGAAAAGGAATCCATGTATGAATCCAGAATAGACTCCAGGGACACTCACAATGCCACCACGTCTGACAGCTGCAATACACTGGCGCAGAGCTTTGCCGCTACTTCCCTCGAGCTTGAGTGTCGCCAGAACCGTTTCCGTCGTACTACCTTTCGCTTCAAACCCGACCGCGTCCACGACGCCGTCGACGCCCCGCATTCCTTTGGTCTGCCGAATGATCGTATCTGCAGGGTCGTCGTCTTCATCGAAGTTGATGGGAATTAC
Source organism: Pseudomonas sp. 22082 (assembly GCF_052046055.1). Lineage (NCBI taxonomy): Bacteria > Pseudomonadati > Pseudomonadota > Gammaproteobacteria > Pseudomonadales > Pseudomonadaceae > Pseudomonas > Pseudomonas sp. 22082. The sequence goes on along the minus strand of NZ_JBQEQB010000003.1, from coordinate 221,119 downwards.
GCCGTATGTTTTCTGCGCGTAAGCCAAGCGGTAAGGATGGTGATCGACCATGAAAATCTGGTCGGCCCCGAGCATTCTTGCGCAGGCTGCACTTAATAAACCGACAGGGCCCGCACCATAAATGGCGATGCTGGAGCCGTTGCCAATCCCCGCGTTCGTTACAGCCTGATACGCAGTCGGGAGGATGTCGGAGAGGAAAAGAACTTTCTCATCCGGCAGTGTCCCTGGCACTTTGAACGGCCCGGTGTTGGCTTTCGGTACACGCACGTATTCGGCCTGCCCGCCAGGCACTCCGCCGTACATATGGCTGAATCCGAACAGCGCGGCTCCCGGGGGTATCGCCTTTTTATTCAAGATCGCTCCACGCCCCGTATTTGTAGTTTCGCAGGCCGCGAACAGATCCATTTCGCAGAAGAAACAGCTGCCGCAGGCAATGACGAAGGGAATGACAACCCGATCGCCCGGCTGCACGGCGGTCACCGCTGAACCTGCCTCCTCGACGATCCCCATGAACTCATGACCGAAAATATCGCCATGCTCGACGGTTGGAATCTTTCCTCGATAAAGGTGAAGGTCAGATCCGCAAATCGCGGTTGCCGTCACTCGAAGAATGATGTCATCGCTGTCCTGGATGACTGGATCCGCAACGTTGTCGACTTTGACGCTGTGCGCGCCGTGATACGTAAGTGCTCTCATGGCGTCCTACCTCTGACTTTCACTGGATGTAAGTGGGAGAGGGCACACGGAGAGCGTAAGTTCATAATGAAAGGCGGGGGAAGTGACTGGCGGTGGTCCTCACAATGAAGAGCGCCTTATCACCCTGTCTTGCGTCTCTGTCGTGATCCGCAATTAATCGAAACTTCGCCGTCCGCCGGGCGGTCCAGACCTTTACATCTCCCGAGCGTGTCGTGGATGTCGGCGCACCGGGATGTCATACGCAATGAAAAGATGAGGTCGGACATGACGGTGACAGTGGGTGATTTTCTGGTCGAACGCCTGAGCCAATGGGGTGTGACGCGAATTTTTGGTTATCCCGGCGACGGTATCAACGGCGTCTTCGGTGCGTTGAGCCGGGCGGGCGGCAAGATCGAATTCGTCCAGGCGCGTCACGAGGAAATGGCGGCGTTCATGGCGTCCGCCCATGCCAAATTCACCGGTGAACTGGGTGTGTGCATCGCGACATCCGGCCCCGGCGCCTCGCACCTGATCACCGGACTGTACGACGCTCGGCTGGACCACATGCCGGTGCTGGCGATTGTCGGGCAGCAGGCGCGCACGGCACTGGGCAGCCATTATCAGCAAGAGCTGGATCTGGTCTCGATGTTCAAGGATGTGGCCGGCGCATTTGTGCAACAGGCCTCGGCGCCTTCCCAGGTCCGGCACTTGCTGGATCGTGCGGTGCGCACGGCGATTGGCGAACGCCGGGTGACTGCGTTGATCCTGCCGAACGACCTGCAGGACTTAGAGTACAAGGCGCCGGCGAGGGCCCACGGCACTGCGCATTCGGGGGTTGGTTACAGCAAGCCGAAAGTGCTGCCTTATGACGCGGATCTGCAACGTGCGGCCGATGTGCTGAACGCGGGAGAGAAGGTTGCGATTCTGGTGGGTGCCGGAGCGCTGCACGCCAGCGAGCAAGTGTTTGCGATTGCCGAGAAACTGGGAGCCGGAGTGGCAAAGGCGCTGCTCGGCAAAGCTGTATTACCGGACGAATTGCCTTGGGTCACAGGTTGTATCGGTCTGCTCGGCACCGAACCGAGCTACAAATTGATGACGGAGTGCGACACCCTGCTGATGATCGGATCGGGGTTTCCTTATGCCGAGTTCTTGCCGAAAGAAGGGCAGGCGCGCGGGGTTCAGATCGACCTGCAACCGGACATGCTCAGTCTGCGCTACCCGATGGAGGTGAACCTTGCCGGCGATGCGGCCGAGACCCTGGCCGCACTGGCACCGTTGCTCGAACACAAGCCACTGCGCAAGTGGCGTAAAAAGATCGAAGGCTGGCGGGCGAGCTGGGATAAAACCCTCGAGAAGCGCGCGATGGCCAAGGCCGACCCGGTTAACCCGCAACGGGTGGTGTATGAGTTGTCCCCGCGTTTACCCGAGCAGGCCATCATCACCAGCGACTCCGGTTCTTGCGCCAACTGGTTCGCCCGTGACCTGAAAATCCGCAAGGGCATGAAGTGCTCGCTCTCCGGTGGCCTGGCCTCGATGGGCGCCGCTGTGCCATACGCGATCGCGGCGAAGTTCGCTTTCCCACAACGGCCGGTGATCGCCCTGGTGGGCGATGGCGCCATGCAGATGAACAACATGGCCGAACTGATAACGGTCGCCAAATACTGGCGACAGTGGGACAGCCCGAAGTGGATCTGTGCCGTGTTCAACAATGAGGATCTGAATCAGGTCACCTGGGAGCAGCGCGTGATGGAGGGCGATCCGAAATTCGTTGCCTCGCAGAGTATTCCGGATGTGCCTTACCACCTGTTCGCCATCTCCATCGGCCTCAAAGGCATTTTTGTCGATCGGGAGGAAGACGTGGCCGCAGCCTGGGAGCAGGCGTTAGCTTCCGAAGTACCGGTCGTCATTGAATTCAAGACCGACCCGAATGTGCCGCCGTTGCCGCCGCATATCAAGCTGGAACAGGCAAAGAAATTCGCCAGCACATTGCTCAAGGGTGATCCGGACGAAGCGGGCGTCATCGTGCAAACGGCTAAACAGGTATTGGGGACGGTATTGCCCGGGAAGCGCAAGTAGTGACGGTAAGACCCGCGAAGAGTTTCGTGACGATGGCTTGGTTTTCAATCTGCATATCACCAGGACGCCGGGGAGTCAGGGCGTCCTGGCGGCAAAGGTGAACCGAGGAAGTTCCGATCAGAAACACTATTTAACATAATATACATTACACGTAACAAAGTATTACGGAGTCAGCCCGGTTGCGCACGCCATTTCGATCTCCAGCATCGCTTTCAAACGACCTGATCTTTGTTGGCTGTAGGTCTCTCTATTTAAAACGTGCCGCTCTCAATCCTCGGCACGCGTCAGCTTTTCAATCAGCGCTCGATGCTGCGGATACCGCGCTGTGAGTTTCTGCCGACTTCCCATTTCCATATCGGCGAAATCAAAGCCTGGTGAAACCGCTTCGCTGATCAAACCAAATCCGCTCGAACCATTCAGCAATCTGGAGGCTTTCCAGATTCCGCCCGGTACGTGCAATTGCAAATGTTGTCCGGCTAGAACATCGCTGCCCATCACCAACGTCTGCAGTGAACCGTCTTCAAGGATCAAGCTGTACTCAATGGCATCGCCCAGATGGAAATAATGCAGGATGTCCGAATGGTTGAAATGAAACTGGCCGACCGGTGAATCTTCGGTAAGCAGGTAGTAAATCGACGTCATCAGAAAGCGTGAGCCGCTCGTGGTTTCAAGCATGTCCCGGTGATCAGCCTGGTATGTCCTGCGGAAATAGCCGCCCTCAACATGAGGTTCAAGGTCCAGTGATGCAATCAGGTTCGACGCACTGATCTGACTCGGATTCATGGCCTGCTCCATTGATTTTCAATACATTCTGTAATAACTCGACTAAACGGTCATTTAGTCGAGTTAGTTTCTATTAAAGCTGAGGCATGCTTCCTCTCTGCCTAAAACATAACTATCCGTGTACATCATTAATGCTTAACTTTCCCGTTGCGCATGAGCTTTCAATGATCGCTTACGCTCCTCAGTCCGGATTAGAACTGCGTTTTCAGGCATAACTTTCACGGCATTAAGTAACTCGACCGTGGGGCGAGTACACATGAAGATCAAGCTTCCATTCGCGGCTGCTCACGCCCGCTTAGCGCGGGGGCTCGGGATTCCCAGTCTGCCCCTAACATATAGAGCGGCCCTCCTGCATTTTATACATCCGCGTTTCTATTTCGTGTGAATTTTTTTTATCGTGCACGAGAACGTCGCGGTATCACTGGCAGTCAGTGTGATATTTTTTAATAAGTATGTTTTAACTGGCTCTCCTGTTAACTGATCGAGGTCGACGACTTGTCTTTCCTGCATTTGGTGCCAGCCATAAACCGAATACAGCGACGCCGGAATCCAGACAAAAAACAGCAAAATCAGCACGTCCTTTTTCATACTTATCTATGCCTCCCAAGCAAACGGATTAAAAAGGTAACCCCTGCCCCAAATTGTCTTGATGAGCTCTGGATTTCGAGGGTTGTCATTGAGCTTTCCGCGCAATTTACTGATGTGAACATCGACGCTGCGGTTGATCCCGTCGAAAGGAATACCGCGGATACGGTTGAGGATTTCGTCGCGAGAAAAAAGTGTGCCCGCCGCGCTGGCCAGCAAGGACAGTAGTTCGAACTCCATGGTTGTCAGATCGATTCTTTGATCGGCCAGGCTCACTACTCGGCCACTGCGATCAATCGACAACTGACCGAATTCAAGGATGTCGAGCGCTGTCGGTTGCTTCGTGGGGATATGGCGTCGCAGTAAAGCGCGCAACCGAGCCAGGAATACCGATGGCTTGACAGGTTTGACTACATAGTCGTCGGCACCGGATTCCAGGCCGAGAACCTGATCCCTGTCATCTCCCTTGGCAGTCAAAATGATGATGGGGATATCGAAACCATCACGAATCCGACGGCACAGGTGCAGTCCGTTCTGATCTGGCAGCAGGAGCTCAAGTACGACGATTTGTGGCTTGAGTTCAGCGATGGCCGCCAATGCCTGGTCACCCCGGCGAACAACTTGCACCGCAAAACCATGCCGGGCCAGGAATTTAGTGATGAGTTTCGCCAGCCTCTGATCGTCCTCAACTAGCAGTGTTTTAACGAGACCTGGGTTTTCCATAAAAGCTCAGCATTAGGACCTTGATTAAGTGTGTGCAGCCTCAGACCCACGGTGCGGTTGAGCGACCGATCATCAGCGAGTGATCACCGGGGCCCCGCCGCAGAGCATCTGCATAGGCCTCCATTGATAATAACATTATTAAGATAACGACTGTTGTGTTTAATCTTATCGCCTGCTAGCATCGAAATCGCCAAGTGGCATTTTCGAGGAGAAAGCTCTCATGCAACTCTCTGTGCGAAAGGCGTTCCTGGAAGACGGGGCCGTCCTGATCAAAGGTTTTCTGAGCAAAGATCAATTGGCCGAGTGCCGTGCAGCCTACGACTGGGCTGTTGAGAATCATGGCCCTCATGCGACTCGAATGTTCGACGGAACGGAGCAACAGTCGCACGTCGACAACGCCAATCCCGTTGCAAAGGCCCGTCTCGAAGAACTGGTGGCTTCCCTCCCCTTTGGCGAGCTATTTACCGAGCTCTGGGGTTCGGAGAATGTGTGGTACTTCGCCGAAGAAGTGTTTCTCAAAGCAGGTGGACGCGGTTCTCGCACGCTTTGGCATCAGGACACGTCCTATCTGCCTTGGGCCGGAAACCATTGGGCGAATGCCTGGATCAGCTTTGAATCAGTGCCGAAGAAAAACGCTTTGGAAATCGTTCGAGGTTCGCACAAAGGACCACGCTACGACGGCACCACGTTTCGCGATCCGAATGATCCGACTCAACCGCTGCATGGCGGCGATGTATTGCCACGCCTGCCGGACATCGAGGCTTTGCGGCAAAACGATCCCGAAGCATTTGAGATCATTTCGTGGGCCACCGAGCCTGGCGATATCCTCCTGCTGCATCCGGGTTCGCTGCATGGCGGCGCTCCGGTGGATGAAACCTTCCCGGACCGTCACACCTTCGTTTTCCGTTTCTTTGGCGACGACGCCACCTTCCATCCCTTGCCAGAACACAGCGCCGGCGGTTATCCGCAGCAAGGCGTGCTGTTCACTGAAGAGCTGTCGACGCTGAAAGCGGGAGACGCCTTCCGCCACCCAACGTTCCGCCAATTAATATAAGAGGAGCACCGCCATGAGCACTCAAGACCTGCAGCGTCAGTCCTTCAACCCTGGTCACACCCAGGCGATCTACGACAACTTCCACTTTTCCCAGGCCACACGCGTCGGCAACATGATCTGGGTGTCCGGCCAGGTCGGTATCGACGAGGCCATGGTTCCAGCCGACGGCATCCAGGCGCAATCCCATCTGGCGTTTCAATCCTTGCGGACCATTCTCGAAGCTGCGGGCGCAAGCCTGGCCGACGTGGTCGAGCTGATGACGTTTCATACCGACCTGCAGGCCGAAGTGCACGCCTTTGGACAGGTAAAGGACGAATACTTCCCTGAACGTTATCCAGCCTGGACCGCTGTCGGCATTTCACAACTGGCAATGCCCGGCTTGCGCGTGGAAGTCCGGGCCGTCGCGGTGATTGGCAGCGGTCGAATCTGAACGATTGCATGATCGCGACGTGCCAAGCCAAAATGGCGTTCGCAGCCACTGTCGACTCAACGCCTTCAACCAACGGAATCACTTTCTCTCATGCATGATGCTCAAGCGCCTTCCACGGATAGTCAGCACTCCATTGACAGTGATTCCGCGCCCGCTCCACGTCGCGGTCGTCCGGTAGGTAATCGTCTGGAAAAACGCGGTGAACTGTTGACCGCAGCCATCGAAGTCATTGCCCAGGAAGGTTATGCCGGGACGTCTCTGCGCAAGGTCGCCAGTCATGCCGGGTGCACCACGGGGGCCGTGACCTATTACTTTGCCAACAAAGAAGAAATGATCACGGCGGCGGCGCAGAGTCTGTTCGACGAGTTCGACCATTTGCTGGATGCCGGTCAGGAAAAAGTCGATGTCAGGGCAATGATCGAGCAGTGGTTGAACCTGACTCAAGCCAACGACTCGGCGCGCTGGCTGGCCTTGTTTCAGATGCTTGCCCACGCTCGGCACGAACCGGTATTTGCCGACGTGATCCAGAAACGTTATTCGCGCTTCCGCGAGGATCTCGCCAGCATTCTGCGCAAGGGACAAAGCCAAGGCATCATCCGCAAGGACATTGCTGCCGATCTGCTTGCCGATCAGCTCAGCGCGCTGAGTGATGGCTGGATGATGATGCTGCCAATCGAGCCAGAGCGATTTGAAGCCAAACGCAGCAAGGCCTTGATGGATGCGGTCATCACGCTGATCAGCCCCGCTCGCTAAAACCTGCCCTCCAGCATCAACAAGGTTCGCTTCATTTGCGCAGCGAACCCTGCTTGGTCACGCCCGCGTTACGCTCATACCCACGGTTAACCGACATCGCGCCGATTTCACTTTGCTGAATTCCTGATCCGTCATATATTCACATAACATCTGTGATTATAAATAGAAAACGGAGGTGAAGATGAGTGCGGATCTCGATCAACTGTCGACGCAATCACGACAGCGACGGTTGTTATTGCAAGCGATCGGAGGCGCAGCCCTCGCCGGAGGGCTCGGTGTCACCGGGCGTGCGATGGCGCAAATCGAACCTGTAGATACCTCGATACTGGATGTGGTGATCATTGGCGCAGGGCTTTCCGGGCTAACCTCCGCCAGAGACCTCCGGGCCGCCGGCTGCGAGTCGTTTGCCGTGCTTGAAGCCCGCGACCGTGTCGGTGGTCGCACGCTTAACCATGATCTGGGCAATGGCGTGATCTCCGAGGCCGGTGGCCAATGGATCGGCCCGGGGCAAACGTCGATCGCCGACCTGGCCAGACAGCTCGATGTCGCCACCTTCCCCACCTACTACAAGGGCAAGGCGGTGTATCTGATGGACGAGGTCAACATCCAGGAAGATCTCAGCGACGGGCCGAATTCCAATACAGAAGTCGTCGCAAAACTGAACAAGCTCGCCGAAGGCGTCCCCAGCAAAGCGCCGTGGAAAGCCAAGGACGCGGCTGAGCTGGACAAACTGTCGATCGGCCAGTGGCTGGCCGGTCAAGGCATCAGCAACGTCGACAAGATCGGCTTCAACATGTCCGTGAGCCTCACCTTCGGTACCACGCCGGCCGGCATGGGACTCCTGCATTACCTGGCGATGATCAACTCGTCGGACTGCCGCCTTGAAAAGCTCGAAGGGGTCCAGGGCGGTGCGCAGGAATCTCGCCTGGCTGGCGGCTCGCAAATTCTCAGTTTGAAGATGGCTCAGGCGCTGGGAGATAAAATCCGTTTGGCGTGCCCGGTGCGCAAGATTGTCGGTTGGGATCGAGATGTCGTCGAGTTGCACACCGATCAGGGCGTCATCCGCACGCGGCAGGTAATTGCTGCGCTGAGCCCGGCGTTGTGCAATCAGATCCTCTTCGATTCGCCCCTGCCGTCCGGGCGTGCCGAGCTGCAGCAGCATTGGCCGGCCCATGCACCGATGCGCAAGACCGTGCACGTCTATGAGCGCCCGTTCTGGCGCGACCAAGGCCTCAACGGGCAGATTGTGCCAGTGGAAGGTCCGCTGATCTGGGCCTTTGACAACTCCCCGGCGGACGGCAGCCTGGGTGTGCTCAGCGGCTTCGTCAGGACCGGCCAATTACCCCATGACCCGAAAACGGCGCAGGACACCCTGTCGGCGATTTACGCCCGCGCCATGGGCGAACAAGCCCTGCACCCGATTCAGTTTCATGATCTGGACTGGGGCAAGATCGACCCGTGGAGTTTGAGTTGTATTTCCCCTATGCCCCCCGGTTTCTGGACACAATGGGGCGAGTACCTGACGCCGGCGGTCGGTCGCCTGATCTGGTCGGGTACCGAGACTGCGGAAATCTGGGCCGGGGCAATGGACGGTGCGGTCCGCGCCGGACATCGCGCGGCAATGGAAGCGCTGCAGGCGTTGCTTCAACCACGGAGGAGCGCCTGATGAAGCGGACTGTGGTGTTTGGAGTCATCACCGTGAGCGCGGCGTTGGCTGGATCAATAGCGATTTACGGGCCGGAACTGTGGGCGGGCTATCGTTTCATGCAGGCCGTGGATCAGCATGACGCTGCGTACCAGGCCAACGGCGGTGCGTGGCCACAGTTGCAGGACACCTGCGCGCTTTGCCATGGCGCCAGCGGTCAACCCCGCGACGCTCAATACGCAGCGCTTGCAGGGCAGCCTGCGGCATACATCGAAAACCAGTTGCGCGCGTTTGCCGAAGGGCGTCGCCACAGTGCCCAGATGCAGCCGCTGGCGGCCAATCTGACCGACGAGCAGATCAAGCGCCTGGCCAGTTATTTTGCCGAACAGCGACCAGGCGTGACTGAAGTCCCGGCCAAGGATGATGCGCTGGACCAGCGCGGTCAGCGTGTGGTCGCCGCCAATGGGTGTGCAGCCTGCCACGGTGAAAAACTCACTGGCGGCCCCCTGGCTCCGCGTATCGCCGGACAAGGGCAGCTTTATCTGATCGATCAACTGAGCGCTTTCAAACGTGGCCAACGCATCGATCCGACGCAGGCCATGAATGCCATGGCGGGCACCCTGTCAGATGAGGACATCAAGGCCGTGGCGCATTATCTGGCCAAGCTGAACCCTTGATCCTGCCCGGGCAAGGATGCCCACCGCCCTACCCTGCATTACGCAAAAAAGCCGCCAAAACGGCGGCTTCGAGCACTTCAACTATCCTCCTCAGCGCGTTTGCAGTACTGCCATTGCGCCCTTCGCGCGCTCCAGCGCGCAATACGCGTAATACAGGTGCACCAGCAGATAAGCCCAGGTCGTCAGTGCAAGCACGTAGAAGTTCAGCAGCACATTGCTGTCGTCGCCGGGGATCTTGTAGAAATCGTAGATGCACGCAATGGTCAGTGAGGCGAGCATGCCAATCATCACACCGATCGCGTGTAGCGACTCTCCGACATTTGCCAGGCGTACTGCGAAATACACCAGGTAGACCGAAAACATCACCCACATCAGCACGTAGAAATACGGCAGGAGCGTGACCAGAACCTTGGTCGAGATCAACGCGAGTGTGCCCAGCAGAGCGCCGGCAAACATCATGAGCTCCTTGCCCATCGAGGGCTTGTAGGCATGCGTTACCGCCATCAGCCCGAGTACCGTAATAATCGGAATCCCGAAGGCTCTGGAGAACGCGTCGCAGAAGTATGAAATCAGGTACGCATGCTCCGATCCTGTCAGGAAAAAGATCAGGAAGTTTGTCGCGGAAAAGGCAACCACAAACCACTCCAGAGCCAGTAGCAGGTTTCTCTTCTTCAGAAACCTGATGCCAAAGGTCAGACCATTGGCAAGCAGCAAGAAACAGGCAAGGCACAGCACAATATTTCTCGGTTCCATAACGATAGCCTCGGTACAGCTGACAGAAAATTTGATGGGTTAACGGGATTGAGGAACCAGTGCAGCCAGGTAAGCAGCAATCGCCTGGCGCTCCTGCGCAGACAGCGCCGCTGCCATGGCTTGCATCGCGCCACTTGGCTCAATGCGCTCGCTGCTGGCAAAAGCGTTGAGCTGGGCCAAAAGGTAGTCCTGACCTTGTGCAGCCAGGCGCGGGAAGGTGTCGTGGCCCATCAGTTGGGCACCATGGCAGGCGGTGCAACCTCGGGTTTGCACCAGTTGTTTGCCCTGGTCCTTCAGCCCCTCGTCAGGGCTGACAGCCGCATGAGCAACGACCGATTGCCGGGCGTAGAACTTCGCCAGCAGATCAACTTCATCCGCGCTCAGGGTCATCGCCAGCGGCCCCATGTTGGGAGCGAACCGTTGCCCACTTGCAAAGTTGCGCAACTGGGCAGACAGGTACGCGGCGGGTTGCCCGGCCAAGCTCGGATACGTCGGGTTCAGCGAGTTACCGTGGCTGCCATGGCAACCGGTGCAGGCATCGGTCAGGTGTGGCCAGTTTCCGCGTTCGGCCTGATAGGCCTCCGTGGAGGTCGTGATGTAAGTCTGCAGCCGATACAGGTCGAGCAGATCACGGCCGAAAACCACCACCAGCACCGCAATGACCGCGATGACGCCAAGCGCTATGTTTTTTTTCATTGCCGCCTCCTATGCCCGACGTAACGCGTTGAGCACCTGCAAGGCGCTATGGCGTCCGGCGCGCACGGCACCGTCCATGTAACCTGCCCAGATGTCGGCGGTTTCGGTGCCCGACCAGAACAGATTGCCGCACGGCGGACGCAGTGCCTCGCCATGTGTCGACCAGAAACCGGGAGGAATCGGCGACACGCACGTGATGGTCCACGGGTCGAAATGCGCCCAGTCGTGATCGTGGTAGGAAACCGGCTCAAGCGCTGCGTCCCCCAGGGCGCGTGCATAGATTTCGGTCTGCACACGCTTCGCGGCTTCGGGGTCGGTGGGGGCTGCGGCATTCAGAATGAATGCATTGATCACGCCGATTTCGCCGTTTGGCGGCGAGTTGTCGTAAGCCCAGATGACTGGCCCACCGACCTGAATGATGTGGCCGTTCAAGCCCTTGTCACGCCAGAAAGGCCGCGGGTAAACCATTGCGGTCTTGCGTGCCGGCGAGTGCGCTGGCCAGGCCCGCTGCAGGGCGGCGCGAGCTTCGGGCAGCGGTGGATCGAATTGCAGGCGTTGGCACAGCGCGGGATGAATCGCCATGATCACCCGGCGGGCGCGGATCTCGCCCTGATCCGTTTGCAGTCTGACGATGTCGCGGTTCCAGTCAGCAATTTTGCGCACTGGGCACGACAAGCGAACCTTGTCGCCCAACAATTGCGCCATTTTGCTGCTGAGAACCTGTGAACCGCCGACGATCCGCGTGCCTTGCGCGCTGTCTTTGATCGAATCGAGCCGCATGTATTCGCTGCCGGCCGAATTGATCATCGACAGAAAATGCAAGAAGCCCATCTTCGCCGGCGTGACACCGCAGGTCAGGAGGAAGCTGGCATTCCACCCTGCGCGATCTTCCGGCTTGATGTTTTGCTGAGCGAGCCAGTCGCCCGCCGAGAGCTTGTCCAGTTCGGCCACCCTGGGGGATTTCCATGGCGCACCGCACGGCACATCACGCGACAGCTCGCTGAGTTTTGCCGAGACGCTTTCGTCGGTACCGAAGGTGCCTTTCAAATCGACAGCGACACGTCCATCGCCCCCGAGGATCACGGTTTCCCCGTCATAGAAACTGGGAAAGGTGCCGACCTCAAGCTCACGGGCCAGATCCGCTACGGCGGTTTGTCCTGGACCGATCCACTGACCTCCGGCTTCGGAGATGTAGCCGGAGCCCAAGTCATGATTGAGGGTGCGGCCGCCGACACGATCACGCGCTTCAAGCACCAGCAGCGACTCACAGCCTGCCAGATGCAGATCACGGGCGGCGGTCAAACCAGCCAGGCCGGCACCGATGATCACCACATCAAATACATCGTCCGAACTGTCCTTTTGCAGCGCATCGGCGGCATTGGCCAGGCCAAGGTTCAAACCGATCGATCCCACGGCGGCGGTTGCACCGGCCAGTTTGAGTAATTGTCTTCGCTTCAGATCGGGAGGGGCGTCAGTACTCATGTTCGATGCCTCACATCACGTTATTGTTGGATTGAACGCCCGTGGCCGAGCGTGGGTGCGGCAGTAAAAAAGTGGTGACGAGAACGCAAACATTCGTTTGTCTTTCTGCAGGCGAACGCCTGCCGGACCCAGGACTCCAAGGTCAGCTTCACCACGGAAAATCAGCGTGTTGGTTCTATAAGCCTCAACCGTCAGGCATGAGGGCGCACAACTTTGCGGTTGGTGTATTCGTCCAGAATATGTGCTCCCCCTAGCGCCACATTCACGGCGCACCACTGCAGCGGTTCGGGCAGGGTTTTCGGAGTTTTATGCCGCAGCGCGGCGAGCAGCGGATGCTCGATACCGCCGATCCTTTCTGCCAGCAGATGGCCGATCAGCGACTGCGAGGCGACACCGTGTCCGGAGCAACCCGCGGTGTAGAGAATGTTGTGGTGCGACCCGGTTTCGCCCACCACCGGCAACGCGTCGTAGGCCATGCTGACGTAACCACTCCAGCACGCTTGAATGCCGATACCGCGTAACGTCGGGAAACGCACGCCAAGGTTGTCTTGCAACGCGCGGTAGGTGACCTCATCGGGAATGTTCGGGGTTTTCGAGCCGTAGGCATAACCCAGCCGTTTGGTGGTCATCAGCAGCGTATTGCGTGCGGTCAGGCGATGGCTTTCCATCACCAGGTGCGGTGTTGTCAACCCTTCCCGCCCTGCCCAGCCCAGCGATGCCAACTGCTGTGGTGTCAATGGCTCGGTTTCGACCGCCGAAACCCGAAACGGTACGACTTTGTCGCGCAAAAGACCGAGCTGCGGCGTATAGGCATTGGTGGCCAGCACCACTATTGGCGCGCTCGCCCGCCCGCGTGGCGTCCGGCAGGTGATCGTCGGCCCGTCGGAGTACGACTCAAGCGTGGTGTTTTCATACAGCCTCACCCCCGCCTGGAGTGCAGCGCGGCGCAGGCCCATCACGTATTTGCCTGGGTCCAGGGTACCGCCGTGGCGTTGCAGACAGCCAAACAGAAAGGCCGGTGGAATCCCCCGCGCGCGCATTTGTGCCTGATCCAGAAACTCGGTTTGCGAACCCAATTCGTGGCCCACGGCCATGCTTTTGCGCAGCCTCTTTTCTTGCGACGGATGGATCCCCGCCCTGATGATGCCCGAGGCGTTGTAGTCGCAGTCGATCCCCAGTTCGCGCAACCGACCTTCGACGTAGGCGACCGCTTCGTCATAGAACCTGACGATATTTTGCGCTTTTTCCTTGCCGACACGTTTCAGGAACAACTCGAACTCAATGCCGATGCTCCCGCCCAGATAACCGGCATTCCGACCGCTGGCACCGAAACCGGCAAACTCCTGCTCGAGGATAATGACCTTCGCTCCCAGCGCCGTAAGCTCCAGGGCGGTGCACAGCCCGGCGAAACCGGCACCGATCACGATGACGTCCGCGCTTACATCGCCTTCGAGCTCTGGCTGCAGATCAACCGGACTTTCGACCCAGCCACCCAACCGACGGAAATGTCCGCCTGCAAAATGGCGTTCCAACTCTTGTGCTTGATAGGCCATGGACATGTGATGCGCTCCTATCGACTCAGGATGTGAATAGCGACTGCTGCTTCCTCGACACCTTGAAGACCGCCACCGTTTTCCTGGATGGCATGCCGCGCGCCGTGGACTTGACGCGGCCCGGCCTCCCCGCGCAATTGGGTGACCAACTCGTACAACTGCCCGATCCCCGTCGCGCCAAGTGGATGACCTTTGGATTCCAGGCCGCCGGAGGTATTGATCGGAAGACGGCCACCTAGAGTGAAATCTCCCCGTTCTGCACAAACCCCACCCTCTCCCAGCGGTGCAAGTCCGAGATTTTCCGACTGGATGATTTCCCCCATTGCCGAGGCGTCGTGTACCTCGGCCACGTGCATGTCCTGCGGGCCGAGGCCGGCGATTTCGTAGGCTTCACGCGCCGCCAACAGGCTGACGTGCTTGTGCGGCTCGTCGAGCCCGCGCAGGGTGAAGCTGCGGATCACGCTGGCGGCGATTCGCACACAACGTTTTGGATCGGCACCAATGCGTTTCAGTCCCGCCTCGGTGCAAAGGATCGCGGCGGCCGCACCGTCGGACAGCGGCGCGCACATGGGCAATGTGATCGGATAGGTAATTGGAGGCGCCGCCAGAACTTCTTCGATGCTGAAGGTCTTGCGAAATTGCGAATAGGGGTTGTGCACCGAGTGTTGATGGTTCTTGGCACACACCGCCGCAATCTGCCGTTGAGTGGTGCCATAGGTCTTCATATGCCAGCGACACATGGCAGCATAAATGGCCATGAATTTACTGTACGGACGATCAGATTCCGAGCCTGGCGGAACAATGATGCCCTCCCCCATTTTCACCAGCGTCGCGTAGTTCTCTTCGGCAGTGGAAACGTCCCAACCGGTTTCGAACAGGGCCAGTGCCCGCGACTTGTCCGGCACGTTCATTTTCTCCGCGCCCAACGCCAGGGCCACGTCGGTAGCCCCTGAGCGCAAGCTCTGCACTGCCAGATGAACCGCTGTACTGCCCGAGGCGCAGGCGTTTTCGACGTTGTACACCGGCACCCCTTCGAGGCCGATCTTGCTGCACAGCACCTGCCCGGGAATCGACAGTTGTCCTTGCAGATGACCGTTGGTGATGCCGGCGTAGAACACCGCACCGATATCAGCGCGCAAGGCGCCGGAGTCGGCGAGTGCGCCCTGCAAAGCTTCCAGCGCTAGATCCTGGAGACTGCGTTCCAGGTGGCGACCGAACTCGGTCATGGCAATGCCGGCGATGTAAATAGGTTCCATCAGATCGTTCCCCTCAGATACGCCGGTCAACGTTTTGCCAGTAATGGGCACGCAGATCTTTCTTCAGCACCTTGCCGACCGGGCTGCGCGGCAATGCATCAATGAAATCCACGGTTTTCGGCGACTTGACCGAGCCGAGCCGGCTCTTGCACAGCTCGATCAACTCCTCGGCGGTGACGGTAAGCCCGGCGCTCAACTCAACCACGGCTTTCACGCCCTCGCCCCATTGCTCATCCGGCACACCGATGACCGCGCAGTCCTGCACCGCAGGATGACTCCACAGCACTTGCTCGACTTCGCTGGGATAAACGTTGAATCCGCCGGAGATGATCATGTCTTTCTTGCGGTCGGTAATGTGCAGGTAGCCGTGCGCATCCACGTGGCCGATGTCGCCGGTGTGCAGCCAGCCATCAATGATGGTTTCTGCAGTTTTCTGCGGGTCCTTGTAGTACCCCTTCATTACCAGATCGCCGCGCACACAGATTTCGCCGGTTTGCCCCTGGCCGAGGATGTCCCCGGCGTCGCTGAGGATTTCCACGCGCACCAGCGGATTGGGCCGGCCCACAGAAGACAGACGCTCGTCCGATGCCAGGCGTCCACCGTGCAGATGCTCGGCGGGCGGCAGGTTGGAGATCGAGGCTGGGGCTTCAGTCTGGCCGTAACCACCGGCCATGACCGGGCCGAAGGTCTCGATGGCTTGCTTGAGTTTGTCCACCGACATCGGCGCCGCGCCGTACAGGAAATACTTCAGCGAGCTGAAATCGACCTTCTGCGCCAGATCCGGCACATCCAGCAGTCGATAGATCACGGTCGGCGGCAAAAAGGTTTCGGTGACCTTGTACTTCGGGATCATTGCCAGCATCAGCGCCGGATCCGGTTTGGTAATGATCACAACCGTACCGCCCCGGGAGGTGCACGGCAGCGACAGCGTGCCAGCGGTGTGGGTCATTGGCGCCGCCGCCAGGTTGACTGGCGGATGGTCATCCCCGTAAGGGAAATTGATCATGAAGTGCGCGCAGAACGTCTGGATGCTGCGATGAGTGTTCATCACCCCCTTAGGCAGCCCGGTGGTGCCGCCGGTTGGCGAGAGTGCCACGACATCGTCCAGTTGATACTCGACCTCCGGTGCCGTGACCGGCTGACCATCGATCCAGGACTTGAGCGACGGTGCCCCCGGCAGGTGCTCGTCGATACAGATCCACAGACGAATTTTCGGCAGGCCAGGACGCAACGCGTCGATGATCGGCGCGAACTCTTTCTGGAAAAACAGCACTTCGCAGTCGAATGCGTCGAGCACGTGACGGTTCTCTTCGGCGCTGTTGCGTGCACCAACAGGAATCCAGCAAAGGTTGGCGCGCCATAACCCCAAGGTGCAGGTCCACGCCACTGCATCATTGGCAGACCAGATGGAGCCCTTGGTGCCGCTGGGCAAACCGGCCGCCAACAGTGCGTTGGCGATCCGGCATGACAGGTTGCGGACTTCGGTAAAAGTGAACACCCGATCGTCCTGGATATACGCCGCGCCATGCGGATTGATCCGCCAGCCACGGTCAAAGAAATCAATAATCGCCATGTCAGTCACTTCACAGTTGAGTAACGGTTGCGCGGGCCAGACCACGTTGCTCGAGGAAGCCCAGCAGATAGCGATGACCGAAGGCTTTGGAGGCCGAAGCGAAACCTGTCTTGGCGGTGTCGTTATTCAACAGCTTGACCACGGCCGCAGCGTGCAAGGCGCCAGTGGCGATGTAAGGCGTGATGCCATGCACGGTTGCACGCACGGCCGTCAGTTGACCGCGACCGATAGCGAAGTCGACGGTGCGTTGCAAGGTGCTGCGTTCACGCGGTGGCATGCTTGGAGTGGTCGATTGAACGAGGCTTTGAATCACCGCGTCCTGCTGCTCCTTAGGCAAGTGCTTGTATTCCGCTTCCCACTTCTCACCCAGGCCGTGGACCATTTTCATTACCGGGTTGTCGTAGAAGCCGACACAGGACATGCAACTGCGGACACGGCCATCATCCTCAAAGAACACCGGCAATGAGGTGCCGCCCCAAGGCAGGCAAAACACCGCTTCCAGCAGATCGGGACAAACCACATTGAAGCTGGCGTTCGGTGCATAAGGCACGAGTTCCTTTTCCCACAGGTAGGCCCCGGGGTAGCGGACGCCTTCGAAGATGGTCGCCGTTGAACCGACGGTCACCCCGGCGGCACCGGTCCGTGGGCCACGAGTCAGTGTGGCGGTTTCCAGCGAATCGACGCCCGGAGTTTCCAGGGCCAGCTCGGCGGCGATTTCGGCGTAGGTGTACATATATGCCAGCGATGGCGACAGCAGCAGACCCGCCTGGCGATAAAGCTCGCCGAACTGATCGCGCAAGGCCCGAATGTGCGCCTGCTCTCCGGCCGGATCCAGATAATGGCAGCCAGCCTTCAAGGCCGCCTCAACGGCAGTCAGGCCAAAATTGATGAATGGGCCGACTGTGTTGCAAACCACGCGCGCGCCTTTGAATACCGAAACCAAAGCCTCGACCTCATGTGGGCACTCGATGATTTCGTAGGTCGCCGACTCCAGACCGACAACGCGTTGCGCCATCATTTCCTGAGCACGAGCAGCGTTACGAGCTACGGCGGTGAACGGGATGTGCTGGTCGATCAACCAATCCATGATCAGCATGCCGGTGTAACCACTGGCGCCGTAGACAACTACCGGATATTTGGCCATCGGGATTTACCTCATTTGTTGTTTTTGGATGAGTGATGTCGGGTGAATCTGCAGAGTCAGTTGTTCGCCCAGCCTTCGGCATACAGCTGCTGGGCAAGCAGCCCCAGTCGCATGGTCAGGACCCGGTTTTCGCCGTCCTCGATCAATGACGACTGGGTGTCGCGCAACAGTTTTTCGATCGGATATTCGCGGGTGGTGCCATTGCCGCCGAACAGGCGGAAAGCCTCTTGCACAACGGCCATTGCCTCTTCG
The DNA here is from genome assembly GCF_052046055.1 of Pseudomonas sp. 22082. Taxonomy (NCBI): domain Bacteria; kingdom Pseudomonadati; phylum Pseudomonadota; class Gammaproteobacteria; order Pseudomonadales; family Pseudomonadaceae; genus Pseudomonas; species Pseudomonas sp. 22082. The sequence goes on along the minus strand of NZ_JBQEQB010000003.1, from coordinate 203,009 downwards.
GTCACCGTGACCTTGGCGGAGGCTGTGGCGTACGGGTGGGTTTGCGGCGACAGGCGCGCGAAGCTCAACGAACGTCGGGCGACCGCACGCGCTGCCTCGACCCGACGCAACATTTCGCCGAGGCGCAGACGGGTCATCTGGTGATCGATCAATGGATGACCGCCCTGGCGGCGCTCATGGCAGTACTGCAGCGCCATCTCGAAGGCGGCACGTGCGACACCAGTGAACACCTGACTCATGTGGGTGCCGGCGAAGGACCAGGAGGAGCTGACAGCACCGTAGTACTGGTCGCGCTCGGCAATAGCGAAACGACGTGGCACTCGTACACTGTCGAAGTAGATTTCGCCTTGGGGCAAGGAACGCTGCCCGATCTTGTCCAGGGGCTTGCCTTTGGACACGCCTTTGAGGTCGAGGGGGATAATCAGCGCAATACCGTGCGGCCGGCCGTTCTCATCGTAGAAACCGTCGCCGTAGTCAGCGCACATCAAGCCCAGTGCAACCTGTGCAATGGCTCCATTGGAGACCCACGCGGAGCTTTGGCCATTGAGAATGACTTCATCGCCGACCACTTTAGCGGTCAGATTGCCGATATTGCCGAGCTTACCTGCCGGCCAGTCTCGCGCCATGTCGAAGATCTGGTTGTCGCTGCCACGATCAGGTTGAGTGGCCATCCAGCAGCCGATCCGGCCTTGGCAGAGTTCGACCAACTCGGCATTGCCAGCGGCAATGGCCATTTGCAGAGGGAAGTCGGCGCAACCCAGCGAGACAGCCAGGCCTGCATCGCCCCAGCCGAGTTCTTCGCCTATCAGAGATTCGATCCGCACTGCCATTTCCGGCGGTAACTGCGCCAACAGTGCCGGGTCAAGACCGAGCTTGGCGAATTCGCCGAACAACGAATAGTAAGGCGAGCCCGGGGCAACGACTTCTTCCGGGGTCATCCGGTCCAGCTCTCGACCCAGCGGGCGTAACACCTCTTTGGCGAAGCGGTGGACGGAGGCCTGTATTGCAGCCTCCTCTTCTGTCAGCGGTGTTTCGAATCCGGAGAGTCCGGCGGCTGGCAGGGTAAGTGTCGACTTGAGCGAGATCATCAGAGTACCTCCATCGAAATCGCAGGTCGCTGCGCTTTGCAGCGTTCTGCGTCTTGTTATTTGCAATCGACTCTAACAAGCAAAATTATTTAACGCAACAACTGTTATGTTTATTGTTGAAAACGTAAATGGCTGCTCTCCAGGCACGGAAAATCCGGCCGAAAATCAGCAGGGTTCTAGATGTTTTTTCGCGCTGAAATGCCGGAAAGCAGGCTGGCGCCTGTCTTCCGACACATCGATGGCATCAGCGTTGAGGGACGACGCCTCGCCGTGAAAACAGAATCGGTGAAGTGTCACTGTTGAGCAGGATCGCGGTGAGAGAAACACCGTCGCTGCTGGGTTGCTCGTGAAAACTGCTCCCACCGTCGTCACTGCGAACCATCAAACCGTCGAGTCCTACCGCAATCACTGCTCGCCCGGAAACATCTATGGCTGTGACTGAACTCTTGCTTTGCAACGGTACGCGCTGCCAGTTCGAACCGTCTGCAGAGCTGTGCAACAAGGTGCCGCGTTGCCCGCCCACCAGCAATGAACCGTCGCCAAGCACGGCCCCTGTCCACAACGTGCCGCTGTAGCCCGTATCCAGATAGCGCCAGTGTTTGCCCTGGTCATCGGAGCGCAATACCTGGCCGCGTTCCGCAGTTGCGTACAAATGCCCTGCTCCATCGGCAAACAGTCCCATCAGATTCAAGTCGGCACGACTCGCTCCGGGAGGCGCATCGATTTTTTGCTCGATCCAGGTCTTTCCGCCGTCATCGGTTGTCAGCACCAGCGACCACAGCCCTACCGCGACACCCTGGATCGGGTTGAAAAAGTGCACCGCAAACAATGGCCGATCTTCTGCACTGGACAAGCGTTGAACTTGCCAATTCTCACCTCCGTCCCTGGTGGCGAGAATTGCGCCCCAGTGGCCGACAGCCCAGCCCTGTCTGGCGTCGACGAAGGACACACCGGTCAAAGGCGTGGACACCGGTACGGATGTCGCTTGACGGAAATGCTGGCCTCGGTCGTCCGACAGCAACACCACCCCGTGATCGCCGACGGCAACGGTCCGCTCCCCAGCCCAGGTAACACTCAACAGCGTGGCGGCACTGGCGTTGGCAGTTTTTGCTGCAGGTACGGTCGGCAAGGGCGAAGCCTGCGATAACGCCGATAACATTAGAACGAGTAAAGCAATCAGATTTCGCATCGGGATCTCCTCAATGCACCAGTGAGCCAATCAGGCGCACTGGACGACGCCGTGGGAACATTCGTTCAAGCCAGACGGCGAATGCAGGCAGAACTGTCATGGCCATGATCATGTTGACCAGGAACATGAAGGCCAGCAGCTTGCCCATGTCGGCCTGGAACTTAAGATCGGAAAACGCCCAGGTGGCGACGCCCACCGCCAAGGTGATGGCGGTAAAGATCGTAGCGACGCCTACCTCCAGCAACGCGTGCTCGACCGCTTTGGTAATTGGCTGCCCGAGAGCCTGGTGCAGTTGCAGACGGTTGTAGATATAAAAGGCGTAATCCACGCCGATGCCGACGGCCAGCACCATGACTGGCAAGGTGGCGATGGTCAGACCGATTTGCAGCTCTTTCATGAACCAGTAGCCGATGAAGGTGCCCAGTGTCAGCGGTAGGCAACAGACCAACACCGCGCGCCAGTCTCGATAGACGACAAACACCAACAGAGCGATCGCTGCATAGACATAAAGCATCATGGGCAGCTCGCTGCGTTCCACCTCTTCGTTGATCGCCGCAATCACGCCAGCGTTACCGGAAGCCAGGCGTATGCTCACGCCCGGCTGAATGAACTGAGAACGGAATGCCTTGGCGGCGGCAATCACGCGGTGAATGGTCGTCGCTTTATGATCGGCGAGGAACAGATGCACCGCCGTCATGCTGCAATCGGGACGCATCATTCCTGGCACTCGAGCTACTTCGGCGGCCATCGACGAGTAGTTGGCCGGGTCGATGGGCACTGCGTTCATTTTCGGGTTGCCCTCGTTATAGCCCTCGTTAAACTGCCGCAGGCTGTTAGAGAACGAGGTGACCGACACCACACCTGGTACACCTTGCATAGCCCATACAAAGCGATCCTGATACTGACCAAGGGCAATGTCTTCACAAGCGTTTGCGCCGGCGTCAGTTTTGGCTTCGAAGACCACACTGAGCCAATCCAGCCCGATGTCGTAATTGCCGGCAATGGATACCGCATCACGATTGAAGCGCGCATCCTCGCGCAGTTCAGGCGCCCCGGCCTGCAGGGAGCCAACCACCCGATCGTGGCTTTGCCAGGCCGCGGTGACAAATATCAGCACGGCCATACCCAGCACCCACCGTACGTTGTGCCATTCAGTCAATCGGGCAAAACCGCGTAACCAACGAGCCCGGCGCTGGCGAGAAATTTCCTCGGCAGCGGCGTAACCGGCATCTACCCGTAGCATTGATGCCACGATCGGCAGCATCACCAGGTTGGTGACGATCTTGAACGCCACCCCGAGCGAGGCGGTGATTGCCAGCTCCCGAACCATTGGAATCGGGATCAACAATAGCGTTACGAACGAAACAAATGCAGTGACTAACGCCAGCGTGCCGGGAATCAGCAAGCCGCTGAAACTGGCGCGTGCCGCTCCTTCCACCGACTTGCCGCAGGCGATCTCGCGAATGATGAAGTTGATTTGCTGTACGCCATGGGAGACCCCGATGGCAAACACCAGAAAGGGCACCAGCACTGCCAGCGGATCCAGTCCATAGCCGAGCAAACGCAAGGCGCCGAACTGCCAGATCAGTGACACCAGCGAGCAACCCACCGCCAGCAAGGTGAAACGAAGCGAATGGCAATACCAGTACACCGCAGCGGCCGTCAGCAGCAATGCCAATAGGCAGAACTCCAGCACCGCCGAGGCACCTACTGCAATGTCACCGATCTGCTTGGCGAAACCGATGATTTGGATCTCGAAGTCCTTATCCTCGAACTGATTGCGAATTTTCTCCTCAAGCACATGGTTGTAGGCCACATAGTCGAGGCGCTGGCCGTCAGCATCGAATTCGTTGAGATCGACAGTGATCATTGCGCTGCTTTGGTCGCGAGCGACCAGCGTTCCGATAAAGCCACCCTGCGCCGTCGAGTTGGCGATCATCGCCATGCTCGTTTCATCGAGACTTTCGGGCGTCACCGTACCCGGCACCAGCGGATCGGCACGAAAACCTTCTTCGGTGATTTCGTTGACGAACGCGTTGGGCGTCCACAACGAACGCACACTGCTGCGCGATACGTTCGGCAGGAAAATCAGCGCCTGAGTGACGTCATAAAGGCGCTTGAGCCCTGCCTGGCTCCAGATCGTCCCCTGACCAGCCTTTACCACCACGGTCAGCCGGTTCGCACCGAGCAAGTCGTTGCGATACGTCTCAAAGGTTGAGATGTACTCGTGGCCAATGGGTAGCTGCTTTTCGAATCCTGCTTCCATGCGTAACTGGACGGCAAACCAGGCCATGCCCGCTGTGAACACCGCCAAACTCAACAACGTCAGCAGGCGATGAGTGAACAACCACTGTTCGATGCGCGGCAATACACCGCGCACTTTGGTTTCCTTCATTTTCAGAGAACTATTCACGGCGTGCCTCATAGGGTTCGGGAAACCACAAGGCCGACGTAATCGCGATCACGCAGCAGTTGATCGTAAGGGGTCTTGCCGCCCATGAACTTGGCGTAGTTGGCCGAGATCTGCCAGCTCGCAGGATTGCGCACGAAGTTGAGGTACAGGTTCATACTGCTGGCATCCTCGGTGAACGTCGCCGACAGGTTGGGTGTGCGTCCCTTGATGGATTGCGAATAGAACACTCCCGGCGTCACCTGCCAGCCAGGGATCAGCGTGTTGTCATACGTCAGGCTGAAATCGAGGCTGATTCCGGAAGAGGTTTTGTTGCCCTTGGCGCTCGGCGGGATGGACGGATCCAGTTGCCAGGTATTGAGACCGGCGGCAATCGGTTCACCGGCGTACTCGTTATGCAGCCCCGGGTATTTCACGACCACGAGTTCGCTCAGCAGCGTACCGGTGCTGGCACCGGTGAGGTCGAGCAACGTCGGCGAGTTGGACGGGGTCATGCTGTAAATGCCGGTCAGGTGCCATTGCAGTTTCTTTTCATCCTTCCAGCACTTGCCACCGTTGCTGGCACAGGCGTCGATGACTGGATTAAGCGGCACCGCATCCTTTGGGCGATATGAAAGCTCCGTACCCAATGCCCAGTCGCCGACCGGCATGTTGGCACTGATGCCGTACATCATTCGGTCCTCCGGATACTTCCAGGTTTGCGCCAAAGCGAAGGTTTCCGGATCCAGTACCTGCATGCTCAACGACGGCAGTTTGTCGTGATAACGCATCACGTACAGGCCGAGGTTGAGATCGGTGTTGTCAGGCTGCCAGCGCAGCGACACCCCCCATTGGCCTCCATTGCGTGCGTCCTTTTCGTCGTAACCGTAAGCTCCCCTGCCCTCGCCCAGTGCATGGGTCGTGGACCAATAACTGCCCACGGGAGGCAGCTCGCTTTTGTTCCAGTTGAACTGCCAGTACGCCTCGATGTTGACGCCGGCACCCAGTCCTGACGCAAGGCTCAACATCGGCGCTGGCAACAGGGCTTCCTTGAGCTGGGTGCCGGGACGCGACAACGCCATGACATCGTAGGCGTTGGTATTGTTGATGCCGCCGGCAGCGAACAGGCTCTCGCCCCAGTTGATGACCTGATTACCCAGACGAGCACGAACACGCTGTTCACCGACATCGAAACTCTTGCTCACCCACAGGTCCAGCAGGCGCGCTTTGAACTCCAGATCGTCCCGGGCGCTGCTGGTGAGGCCGTCGCTCCCGACACCTTCAGGCCGGTTGGCCGATAGCGCACCGCTGGTGTCGGTCGCGGCAAAGTCGCGTATCCAACTCCCGCGTGCCATGAACGTGTAGTCCTCGGGAAATTTAAGCACCAGTTCATGGGTACCTTTTATGTAGTTGGTGAACAGATCCCCCCGGTCGTAGTTCAAGTCGCCCTGGTCACCAATATTGGCGCTGGGAGCCAGACAACCGCTGGGAGGATTGTGACCGCCTGGACTGCTGGTGATGAGATTGCATCCGCGAGATTCGGTCCGTAACCCCATGCCCACAGCGAGAGTGGAATCGAATGAGCCTCGGATGTTTTCGGTTTCAAAAGTGAACGCCATGGCAAATGGGGTTGCACACGCGATGACAAGACCTGAGGTTTTACTGATTATTTTTTTCATGTCTGTTCCCGAAAGCCGCTGTTAGCGTTCGCTGGTGGCGCGCAGATTGTCTGAGGTGTAGAAGTCGCGTTTCAAACGAGGGTTGTTGGCGCTATCGGTGAGCCAGCGATGGTCGTTCTTGCCGGTACCAATGGAGGTCATGTCGTAGAGGTAGCGACCATCAACGAGGTTGTATTGCGCCTGGGCTTCCATATCGCAGGTGCCAGTCTCGTAGACCGGGATTGTGTAGCCTTCGCGGACTTTCCAGATTTGCCCTTGTTTGTCGTAGTCCACCGCCATCAGCGCGTTCCAACTGTCCTCATCGATGTAAAACAGACGTTTCGGAGCCTGATGACGCATGCCCTGGCGAACGGTTGCTTCTACCACCCAGACGCGGTGCAACTCATAGCGACGCGATTCGGGGGCGATGAAGTCGCGCTTGGCCACATCCTCAATCTTCGCCGAGTTGTCGTAGGCGCCGAACGAGTTGTAGGGCACAAGCATTTCCTGCTTGCCGACCAACTTCCAGTCGAAGCGATCCATCGGACCAAAGAACACGTTGGACTCATCAATGGTGTACTGATTGTCCAGACCGATTTGCGGTGCGTCGTAGGAGTACGCCGGCATGCGACGTACCCGGCGCTGGCCCGGGAAGTAATAGAACGTAGTGGCTTGCTCGCCAGCTTTGGTCGTCACCACGCCGGCCTGCCCGGCAAGGGCTGCGGGGTCGGAGTAGCTGAAGTAGGTCGCAACTTCGAGTCGATCGAATGAAGAAAACAACGCACTGCCCTTCACGCCCCATGGTGTGTACATGAACCAGTCAGTGGAGGTTCGCAGCCAGTCTTCACTCCCTTTTCGCGGCGAAATTCCGGAAACGGTTTTCGACATATCGAAGCCGACACCGCGATAACGCATTTTCATGTTCCACATAACCTCGGCACCCGAGGTTGGAAACGGAAATGGGATACCGGGGACGTAAGCCTCCTGCAGTGCCAGACCGTCGCCGTCGAGTTTCGCGAAACCGACATTCTTCTTCGTGTTTTCCGCGACGAAATCCGGTACGCCACAGCTGCGCCGTGTCGGATACACATCCATCCGGTACCCCGGTATCTTCTTGAACATTTCCACTTGGCCAGGGGAAAGCTTGCCGGTGTACTTCGCGACGTTGCCTGAGTCGATACTGAACAGCGGTTTGTCATCCTTGAACTTCCACTGCTGACCTCGCACCTGGCCGTGGCTCCAACCGCCACCTTGTGGTCCGGGTGGTGTCCAGGCAGGAATGACACCATCGGCGCTGGCCGCCGCCTCACCTCCCAGCGGGGTCAGTTTTGTGCCGAGCAATGCAGGATCCTTATCTGCCGCCTGCGCCGTGCAGATGAAGGTTGATGCGGCGACGGCCGCGATCAAACATCTGCGTACGACGCCTTTAGAAACATTGTTATTGGGGCGCTCAATCACTGTGTTCATTGGAGGATCCTCGTGGGTCTTGATCGGCACCGTGGCCACTTTGACGGCAGTAACACGTTGCCTGCGCTAACCTAATCAACTGACTTGATCAATTGACCAAGTCGCTTGATCAAAGCAAGGCTGGTGCCAATGTCTGAAGCGCGGGAAATAGTCACGTTTAATCAATCGATTACAGAGACGCGGGATAGATTCGAGCCACGAGAGTTTCGTTAAACATTTCCGAGTGTTTCTTCGGTTCGCACCAAATCGGGAATTTGCGAAACGGTCGTTACCAATAATGGTGCGACAGTTTCAGACCACCGTTTCTTCCCTGACGCAAGGCGATTCGTTGCTGTAGCATCCGCAAGCGTCGACAGTGCCCTTACCGATAAAGGGCGCCAGGAATATTGGAGATTGCTGACCTATGGCCAGAATGGGCGCTGAATTACGCCGGCAGGATTTCGTCGAGGCAACGATCAAAGTGATTGCCGAGCACGGTGTCGCCAATGCAACGACCCGACGGATTGCGGCGGCGGCCGGTTGTCCGTTGGCATCGCTGCATTACGTGTTTCATACCAAGAACGACCTCTTCTATGCCGTCTATGAGTCGCTATTTAACCTGCCTCATCAAGCGTTGGAACACGTCCCTGCCGGGACAACTGCCGCTGATACGACTGCCGAAGTCCTGCGACAGTTGATCACTTGGTTCATCGATCATCCGGACGCGGCCAAGGCGCAGAGTGAGTTGTTTTTTTGGGCACTGCGCAATGACCCCGAAATGGCAAGCAAGATTTACTCAGTAGCCATTGAAGCGACTGAGCAGGCACTGGAGCGAGCTGTAGGCGCAGAGCTGGGGGAAAAGTTTTTAAAGGCCGCAAGTCGGCTTCTGGTCCAACTGGTTGACGGGTTGACTATCGCGTGGTCCGCCCATGGAGACCTGCATAGATTGAGGGCCGAAACCGAGACGGCTTGCGCCGCACTGGCCCTGCTGGTGGCCAGTCACTGAGCCGATCACATGCTGCTGACCAGATGGCCTCCATCCACGGTCAGTACGCTGCCAGTCATGAATGCACCGGCGTCACTCGCTAACAGCAAAAAGGGACCGGCCAGTTCGTGTAACTGACCCAGTCGACGCATGGGCACCCTATCGCGGATGTAGCTGTTGCCCTTGTCACCCTCAAAAAAAGCTTCGTTCATTTCAGTCTTGAAATAACCTGGCGCGATGGCGTTGACCCTGATGTTGTACCGCGCCAGCTCCAGCGCCAGTGACTTGGTCAGCTGAACCACCCCGGCTTTTGCAGCGCAGTAATGGCTGTAACCGGTGCTAACGCGCAGTCCGAGTATCGAGGCCACGTTGACGATGCTGCCCTTACGTCCGGCCTTTGCCAGCCTTTGTGCAGCAACCTGGGCGACACGCCAGACGCCATCCAGATTGGTTGAAAGCATCTCACGCCACTGCTCTTCACTGATTTCGAGTGGACGCTGGCCGTTACCGATACCTGCGTTGTTGAGTACCACGTCAACCACGCCAAAATGTGCTTCGGCCGCATCGAACGCCGCTTCGACACTGTTCCGGTCAGTCACATCGAGTTCGACGGACAGCGCTTGCCCGCAATCCCATTCAATGTCCTTTGCCACCTGTGCGAGTCTTTCGACGCGTCGTGCAGTCAGCACAACCCGGGCGCCGGCATGCCCAGCGACCCTTGCCAGGTGAGCTCCAATGCCGCTGGAGGCGCCGGTGATCAATACAGTTCGGCCGGCAAGCGAAAAATTCTGAATGAAATCTTGAGTCATCAACACACCTCGAAATGAATCGCGCTGGCGCGCTCTACGGGTAACAGGTCCCTTTCTCCGAAATCGGGCGAGCATGAGGCAGATGCGTGGTCGTCCTCATGACTCGCTCTCGTCCGGAGAAAGGGAATTTTCAGAATATTTCGATGCGAGATCTGCCGGCGGCTACCAGACGTTCCAGAAGCGCCGCTGGGCGAAACCACATCTCACCGTATTCGCCAAGCGCGCTGCGATAGTGATGGATGCGGCTGAGCACCGTTTCCAGGCCCAACTGCTCGGCGTAATGCATGGGGCCTCCGAGATGCGCGGGAAAGCCATAGCCGTTGATCCACACCAGATCGATGTCACTGGCACGCAGGGCAATACCTTCGTCCAGCAAGCGAATGCCTTCGTTGATCATTACAAACAGGCAGCGATCGTGAATTTCCAAATCTTCGATGTTGCGACGCGTAACGTTGTGTTCACGGGCAAGCTGCTCTGCCAGCATGATGACTTCCCGGTCTTCCCTTGGACTACGTCCCTCGTAGAGGTAAAAGCCACGTCCGGTCTTTTGCCCGTACCGTCCCAAGGCATACAGTTCCTCGGCAAGGCAGCAGTAGCTCTGGTCATGGGCGATGGCTTCACGCTTGGCGTCGCGCATTAGAAAGCTCACATCGATACCTGCCAGATCCAGCATGCTGAATACGCCCATATTCAAATCCAGACTGGTCAGCACTGCATCAACCTGGACCGGCGTCGCCCCCTCCAGTACCAGACGGTGAGCTTCGCGGGCATAGGGTTCGAGCATGCGATTACCGATGGAGCCGGCGCTGTTACCGGAGATGACCGGAAGTTTGCCGATACGTCTGGCGATGTCCATGACAGCGGTTACGACGTCCGGCGCTGTAGTCTGACAAAGCACAATTTCCACCAATCGCATGACGTTGGCCGGACTAAAGAAATGCATGCCAATGACATCCTGCGGACGAGAGACCATCTTCGCGAGCGCATCGATATCCAGCGACGACGTATTGGTCGCAAGAATGGCACCTGGCTTACACACGCTCTCCAGAGCGAGGAACACCTGATGCTTGCTCTCCATCTTTTCGCATACCGCCTCAATGATCAGGTCGGCATCTGAAAGGTCTGCGTAGTCGAGCGTGCCAAACAGCAGCTCCATCCGCTGCTGCATTTGTACGGCACTGAGTTTTCCGCGCTTGACGCTGAGCTGATAGTTTTCACGAACACGTTTGAGACCGCGATCAAGCGTGCGCCCATCAAGATCCATCAGCGCAACGGGAATACCGACATCGGCAAAGCTCATCGCGATGCCTCCACCCAAGGTGCCTGCACCGATCACGGCAACCTTGTTGATCTTGCGCGACGGATCAGCCGTATCGATCCGGGGCGTTCGCCGCGCGTCTTGTTCTGCGAAGAAAACATGCCGCAATGCTTTCGACTGACGTGATGCTTCAGCCTGCTTGAACAGCGTCAATTCCCGCACCAATCCCTCTTCCATCGGCAACAGGCAGGCGGCCTCCAGCGCAGAAAGCACCAACCTGGGCGCCAGTCGACTTTTCCAGCGCGGCTCATGCTCCACGCGATAACGCGCCAGGAAATCATCGGGCAAGTCCTCGGCGGGGTTTGGCCATGCTTCGGCTGGCCGCGCAGGAGCACAACATTCGATCAACTCATTGGCATAAGCGCGCGCCTCTTCCAGCAACTGTTCGGTGCTGGAGGAGATACGGTCAAGAATGCCGAGCATTCGAGCACGCTCGGCATCGATCTGCTCACCTGAAAGAATGAGGTTCAAAGCCGATTCGGCGCCTATCAGCCTGGGCAAGCGTTGCGTACCGCCGGCGCCAGGCATCAGACCAAGATTGATTTCCGACAACCCTAGCCGTGCATCTGGCGCACCAATCCGGTATCCGCAGGCCAGGGCCAGCTCTAGCCCTCCTCCTAACGCAAACGTACCGATCGCCGCAATCAGTGGTTTATGAAGCGCGCTCAAGCGAGTCAGGATGCCAGGCAAGTCAGGTTCAGCGAAGCACGCTTCGGTCCCGAATTCTTTGATGTCGGTACCAGCACTGAACAGTCCCTGCACCCCATAGAGAATGACGGCACCCACCGCTATGTCCGTAGCGGCACGCTCACAGGCATCAATGAGGGCTGCACGTAGGGTCTGGTCGAGTGCGTTGACCGGCGCACGGTCAAGACCGATCAGCGCCAGGCCATCTACGACGCGGTAATGGATCAGGTCACACATGGAGTGTCCCTTACTGACGTATTCAGGGTGTTGAGAGGGCGTGATTGAAGATCGAATATCCGCGGCGTTTTAAAATTTCCGGAAAACATCACCGATGCTGGCAACGGGATAGGCTGGCTGCGACTGTGCTGTCGGGTTCCAGCTGACCGGGCTGAACACACCGTATGAGCCCACTGAGTAGAAGCTATGAATCGAGTAGATGGCGAGGGAGACGAGAGTCAGGGCCAGGCAGGAAAATAGAATCGGGCGCATCGCAAACCTCCGTCATCTGGCGGGAGCCAAATGCAGTGTCTTTTGTTATTGAGGGTTTCGATTCTGGATAACGACCGATGCAAAAGCTTGGCAGATCACGCCAGGTATTTTGCAGTTCATGACATGCAAATACCCCGAAATCCGTTCAGCTTTGTGAGCCGGGCGTTGAGCTTATTTCGTCTCAGATGAAGTAAGTTGCTCAAGCTTTGTGGTTTTCATTGCAGTAATGAGCTTTTCCTGCACAATTCCGAGGACTGAAATACGACTCGAGACCGACTGATGTCCCTGACTCCTCAAGACGAACGACTCATCAAGGCGCTTGCCCTGGCCATCGTTGATCGCCCCCGTGCGACGCTCAAGGAACTGGCTGAAGCGGCAGGCGTGAGCAAGGCTACGCTGCATCGCTTTTGCGGCACCCGCGACAACTTGGTGCAGATAATGGAAAGCCACGGTGAGACGGTGCTGAACCAGATCACCACCACAACCGACCTGCTGCACGGAGAGCCGGTGCAGGCGTTGCGCAGTTTGATCAATGAGCATTTGGCGCATCGTGAAATGCTGGTTTTCCTGCTCTTTCAGTACCGACCCGACACTTTTCCAGTCAACGGTGAGGGCGACCGTTGGCAATCTTATGCCGATGCCCTGGATGCTTTTTTTCTGCGCGGCCAGCAATTGGGCGCATTTCGCATCGATATCACGGCAGCCGTTTTCACAGAGCTGTTCCTGACCATGATCTTCGGAATGGTCGATGCCGAGCGCCGTGGGCGCGCGGCCAGCGCCAACTCGGCCAATGTGCTGGAACAGATGTTCCTGCACGGTGCCGCTAACGTAAAACCCCAATAATCCACACTCTGTCCTCCTGCAAAAAAGCCCCGTGACCTCTCGGTCTACGGGGCAAAAGGTTGGATGCGCCAACCCAAAGGAGCTCTTGCCAGGATTTATCTGACGTTTGTTTGTGATGACCATCCTCCACCCAGCGAACGGAACAGATCGACCAGGGCAATCTGGCGCTGAGTGCTGACTTCGATAAACGCCGTTTCGTTGACGAAACTGGTGCGCTGGGCATCGAGATAACGCAGGTGGCTGTCGATACCGCCTTCATAACGGGCCTTGGCCAGACTCAGGGTTTCAGTGCTGGTGTTGGCCAGTGCGCGGCGCGCGGCTTCCTCCCGGCGCAAGGTGTCGGTGGCGGCCAATGCATCGGCGACCTCGCGGAACGCCGTCTGAATCGTGCCTTCATAGGCCGCCACGGCTGAATCCTTGCGGGCTTCGGCCAGACTCAGCCCGGCACTGTTGCGACCGGCATCGAACAACGGCAGCGAAAGGTTCGGCACGAAACTCCAGGAGCGCGAGCCACCGTCGAACAGACCGGACATCTGCGCGCTGGAAGTACCAAAGCTGCCGGTCAGGCTGATGCGCGGAAAGAACGCCGCCCGTGCCGCGCCGATGTCGGCATTGCGCGCCTGCAATCGGTGCTCGGCGGCGAGGATGTCCGGTCGGCGCTCGATCAGCGTCGAGGTGGTATCCGGTGCGATGTCCTGCACCAGCATCGGCTGCGTCGTCAGCCGCTCGGGAATCACTTTCCCTGCATCCTTTGTCCCCAGCAGCAAAACCAGCGCGTTGAACGCCTGCTGCTTCTCGCGCAGATTGCGTTCCTGCTCGGCCCGCGCCTGCTCCACCAGCCCCAGTGCTTCCTGATAATCCAGCGCAGTCGCCGTGCCGCTGGAGCGGCGCTGGCTGATCAGCGCGAACGAGTATTCGCGGCTGCTCAGGGTTTGTTGAGTCAAATCCAGACGACGCTGGGCGCCGTCATGAACAAGATAGGCCTGACTGACTTCGGCGATCAGCGCGATCTGCGCGGCGCGGGCGGCTTCTTCGGTAGCCAGATATTCCTGCAGCGCCGAGTCGCTGAGGCTTTTTACCCGGCCAAACAGATCCAGCTCGTATTCGGGCAGCGACAGGCCGACTTGATACTGGCTGGCCACCCCTGCCCGGCCGTCGCTGGCCAGGTCCGACGGCAAGCGCTGGCGATTGCCGGACGCGCTTGCATTCAGCCCGGGAACCCGATCAGCCCGCTGAATTCGGTACTGCGCCCGAGCCTGCTCGATGTCCAGAAGGGTCTGGCGCAATGAGCGATTGTTATCCAGCGCAACCTCCACCAGACGGCGCAGATCGGGATCGACGATGAACGCCTGCCACGCCAATTGGTTGATCGGAGCGCCTTGTTTCAGCGACTCGCCCGCCCAGTTGTCCGCGACCGGTGCAACGGGCCGCTCATAGGTCGGCGCCAACGAGCAACCGGCCAGCAGCATGGCGATCACCAGCGTAGAAAGTCCTGAAATACGCATGTGTCACTCCTGAGTCAAAGCGGGTTGTTCAATGGGCGCAGGTTTACTGCGCAGCATCGACAGCACCCAGACAAAACAGATCGGTACAAACAACACCCCCAGCAGCGTCGCGCTGAGCATGCCGCCGATCACCCCGGTACCGATCGCCCGCTGACTTGCGGCCCCTGCCCCGGTCGCCAATGCCAGCGGCACTACGCCGAGAATGAACGCCATAGACGTCATCACGATTGGCCGGAAGCGCAGCCGTGCGGCCTCGATCGCGGCGTCGCGCAGGCTGTAACCTTTCTCCCAAAGCTCCTTGGCGAACTCGACGATCAGAATCGCGTTTTTCGCCGCCAGACCGATGATGGTGATCAAACCGACCTTGAAGTACACGTCGTTGGGCATGCCGGCGACCATCACCGCGAGCACCGCACCGATGGCGCCGATCGGCACGATCAGCATTACGGTCAGCGGAATCGCCCAGCTCTCGTACAGCGCCACCAGCAGCAGGAACACCACCAGAATGGCCAGCGCGAACAGCTGCGTGGCCTGACCGCTGGAGACCTTCTCCTGATAGGACAGACCGGTCCACTCGTAGCTGAAGCCGGCCGGCAATTGCGCAGCGATACGCTCCATTTCCGCCATGGCTTCACCGGTGCTGTAGCCCGGCCCCGCATCACCGACGATGCGCACCGACGGATAACCGTTGTAGCGCACCACCTGCACCGGACCTTCCTCCCAATGCGTGGTGACGAAAGCACTGAGCGGCACCAGATCACCCGCGGTGTTGTGTACATAAAGCTTGAGCACGCTTTCCGGAGTCATCCGGTCGCCCTGCTCGGCCTGCACCACCACGCGCTGCTGGCGGCCGGCGTTGGTGAAGTCGTTGATCACCTCCGAACCGAACGCGGCAGACAACGCACTGCTGATTGATTCAAAACTCACCCCCAGGGTGCGTGCCTTGTCACGGTCGATCACCACGCGCAATTGCGGCGACTCGGCCAGGCCTTCCATCATGGCGTAGAGGATTTTCGGGTTGCCGTTGGCCTGACCGAGCACCTGGTCACGGGCAGCGAGCAATGCTTCGCGGCCCAGACCGGCACGATCCTGCAGGCGCAAGGCGAAACCACCGGAGTTGCCCAGCCCGTCAATCGGCGGCGGTGGCACGGCCATCACCGCACCGTCGTTGGTCACGGCAAATTGCTCGTTCAGCGCATTGACTTCCGCCATGGCCGATTGATCTTCGCCACGCTCCGACCAGTCCTTGAACACCGGGAATGCCAGCGCTGCGTTATCGCCCATCCCGGAAAAGCTGAAGCCGGACACCAGGAACGTCGACTGAACCCCGTCGCGGGTAGCCAGGTAGCGCTCCAGTTGTTCGCCGGTCGCTTCGGTACGGGTGCGAGTCGCGCCCGGTGGCAACTGGACGTCGACGATCATGTAGCCCTGATCCTCCACCGGCACGAAGGATTCCGGCAGGCGCAGGTAGAAGAAGCCGAGCATGGCGATAATGCCCAAATACACCAACATCATCCGGCCGGCGCGCGCCACCAGCCCGTTGTTCAGCACCGAATAGCGATCGGTGAGCTTGGCGAAGCCACGGTTGAAAGCGCCGAAGAAGCCACGCTTTTCATGGTGCCCTTGTGGAATCGGCTTGAGCAGCGTGGCGCATAGCGCCGGGGTGAACGTCAGGGCAAGGAAACCGGAGAACAGAATCGACACCGCCAGCGATACCGAGAACTGCTGGTAGATCACACCGACCGAGCCGGACATGAACGCCAGCGGCATGAACACCGCCGATAACACCAGGGTGATACCGATGATCGCGCCCGATACCTGCCCCATGGCTTTCACCGTGGCATCAACCGGCGACAAGCCCTCCTCGGCCATGATCCGCTCGACGTTCTCCACCACAACAATTGCGTCGTCCACCAGAATGCCGATCGCGAGCACCATGCCGAACATGGTCATCATGTTCACCGAGAAGCCCATCAGGTACATCATCATCAGCGTGCCCAACAGACACACTGGAACCACGATCGACGGAATCAGGGTGTAGCGGATGTTCTGCAGGAACAGGAACATCACCAGAAATACCAGGACCATCGCTTCGATCAGGGTATGAATCACCTTCTCGATCGCGACATCAACGAAACGCGAGGTGTCGTAAGGAACGGAATATTCCACGTCATCCGGGAAGTACGCCGACAGTTCGGCCAGGCGCTGCTTGACTGCGGTTGCGGTCTGGATTGCGTTGGCGCCGGGCGACAACTGGATCGCCGCTGCCACGGCAGGTCTGCCATTGAGACGCGAGTTGAAGTTGTAACTTTCCTGACCGATTTCCACGCGGGCGACGTCGCCCAGTTTGACCGTGGAACCGTCCTCGTTGGCACGCAGGACAATGCGTGAGAATTCTTCCGGATTGTCCAGCGTACCTTTCACCGCCAGGGTGGCGGTCAGTTCCTGCAGGCTGCTGGTCGGCGTACTGCCGAAGCTGCCGGCCGGCACTTGTACGTTCTGGCCGCGGATGGCCGCGCTGACGTCGTCGATGGACAGCCCGTAGCCCACCAGTTTCTGTGGGTCGAGCCAGACGCGCATCGCCGCTTCGGAGGAGAAGAACTGCAGCTTGCCGACACCCGGAACCCGGCGCAGCTCGTTGTTGATATTGCGCGCGGCGTAGTCGCCCAGTGCGGTGGTGTCGCTGTGCTGGGTACCCTCCTTATAGTTCAGCGCATAGATCAGCAAGAACCCGGCACTGGTCTGCTCCACTTCCAGACCTTGGGTGAGCACGGCTTGCGGCATCCGCGCTTCAGCTTTTTTCAGACGGTTTTGCACGTCAACCTGAGCGAGCTGCGGGTCGGTGCCCGGCTGGAACGTCACTGCGATCTCGGCGATACCGTTGGAGTTGTTGGTCGACTCGAAATACAGCAAGTTCTTGGCACCGTTGAGCGACTCTTCGATCACGCTGGTGACCGAGTCCACCAGCACCTTCGCGGAGGCGCCGGGATAGGTTGCCGTCACCTTGATCTGCGGCGGCGCGACGTTGGGGTATTGCGCCACCGGCAGCATCGGAATGACCAGCAGACCGGCCAGAGAGATGAACAACGCCACCACCCAGGCGAAGTTCGGGCGTTTGATGAAAAACTGAGACATCGGAATATCCTCGCGGCGACGGCGCCCTTACTGTTTCGACTCAGGCGTCAGCGCCTGGGCTTGAGGCTGAGCAGGCGCGACCTTGGCGCCTGCCTGCAGGCCACTCAGGCCGCTGACAATCACCTGATCGCCGGCCTTCAGGCCTTCACTGATCTGCCAGCGCGAACCCTGCATGGAACCGGTCACCACAGTGCGCGCTTCGGCGCGGCCGTCGGCGCCGACCACCATGACTTGCGCCCCGCCATCGCTGCCGCGCTGCACCGAGCGCTGTGGCACGAGAATGGCCTGATTGTCGGTGCCTTGAGGTGTGCGCACGCGCACGAACATGCCCGGCAGCAACACACCGTCACTGTTGGCGAACTTGCCACGCAACGACACCTGGCCGGTGCCACGGTCAACGGCGACATCGGTAAACATCAGGGCGCCCTGACGCTCGTAAGCAGTGCCGTCGACACGAATCGACAACGCCTTGTTGTCGTCGGCGGAGAGTTTGCCGCCCTTGAGTGATTCGCGCAGACGCAGCGCGTCAGCGGCCGATTGGGTGAAGTCGACATACACCGGATCCAGCTGCTGAATCCGCGCCATCAACGTTGCGTCACCCTGACCGACCAAGGCGCCTTCTGTGACCAGTGCGCGGCCGACACGCCCGGAAATCGGCGCGGTCACCGAGGCATAACCCAGGTTCAACCGGGCGCTTTGCAGATCAGCCTGGGCTGAACGCGTGGCCGCCTGAGCACTGCGCAAATCGGCCATGGCGCTGTCGTAGTCCTGCTGGCTGACCGCTTCGATCTTCACCAACGGTTCATAACGCTTGACCCGCGCCTGAGCCTCAAGGGCAACGGATTGCGCACGGGCCAGTTCACCCTCGGCGCGAGACAAGGCTGCTTTCAGCGGTGCCGGGTCGATCTGGAAAAGCAGGTCGCCGGCTTTGACATCAGCGCCCTCTTCAAAACGCTTCTGCATCACGATGCCCGGCACCCGCGCACGCACTTCCGCAACGCGCATCGGTTCCACCCGCCCCGGCAGCTCTGACGTCAGTGCCAGTGGCTCAGTCTTCACTGCAAGCACCTCTACCGGACGCGCCACTTCAGCCATATCCGCCTGTTCATTCGCTGGTCCACACCCGGCCAGCGCAATGGCAACTGCCAACGACCCCGCCATCCCTACTGCACGCAAATTGCCCATAACTCACCCAAGGCTTGATTGAATTTGGTGCGAATGCTACTTTTCAAATCCTAATGAGTCAATAATGTCTCATGTGAGAAATATATGAATCTTACATTACGATCGCTTGAGGCTTGGTGATGAACCTGATTTTCCATGAAGAACACCTGCTCAAATCGTTGACCGTGGCGGTCGTCAACCGGCCGAGGGCAACCATGAAAGAGCTGGCGCAATTGGCAGGCGTGAGCAAGGCCACCCTGCACCGCTATTGCGGAACACGGGAAAACCTGGTGCAAAGACTGGAAGAACACGCCGAAGCAACGCTCAATCTGATTATCCGCCGTGCTGGTTTGCAGCATTTGCAGGCGCTGGACGCGTTACGTCGATTGATCCGCGAACACCTCGCCCATCGCGAGTTGTTGGCGTTTCTGATGGCACATTACCGCCCCGACTTTCTCGATTTCGAACGGGGCGACACACGCTGGCAGTTTTACCTGGAGGCGCTGGACGGATTTTTTCTGAGAGGCCAGCAACAAGGGTTGTTTCGCATCGACATCACCGCCGCGATTTTCACCGAGCTGTTCATCACTCTGGTGTATGGCCTGGTGGATGCCGAACAGCGCGGGCGAGCCGCCAACGCCGATTCGGCACGCACCCTTGAGCAAATGTTCCTGCATGGCGCGCTGGCCGGTGGTCAATTGCGCGAGGACGCCTGCTTGCCGGAAAAAATGCTCTAACGCTCAAAAATGGGTGAAGGCATCGCTGATGCTGGCGACCGGAGGGTGACTGGAATGATGGACAACGGTGTGGCCAGCTGGCCGGTGCTGCGAATACAGCGCACCCGAAACCAATGCGACCGCGAGCAAAGCAAACAGGAACCGACGCATCGAACACCTCCATCGTCCGGCCGCGGGCCGAACGCAGTTTTATTGTTATGGGTGCTTCGAGTCTGGCCCTCCGAGCGAGGTGAAAGCTTTGCAGATCGCGCCAGCGATTTTGCAAATCGTGCCAGTTCTTTCCGGCCAGCGGCGGCCGGTCATTCTGAGGGTTGAGCGGATGTCCACGGTTCGAAGTACTGCGCTGTTGGGGTTCAAGGCGTTTTGTGCCAGTCAGGGCATCGACCCGGCTTCGGCGCTGGCCGCGGTTGAGCTGCCTGAAGACCCTCTGGATGCTCGACTGTCCGGCGCGCAGTTCAATGCCTTGATTGACTTGTGCGCCCAGCGTTCGCACAACCCGCTATTCGGCGTGCAGTTCGGCTTGCGCCAGGGCACGCAAAGTCTCGGCACCCTGCTTTACGCCATGCGCAGTTCAGGCACGGTCGGCGAGGCGCTGAACCTGCTGACACGTTATTTCCATATCCATAGCGACGGCGCGCTCGTGCAGCTTGAGCGTCAGGCCGGTAACGCCCTGCTGCTATACGACGTCACGGATGGCACCTTTATTTCGGTCCGCCAGACCGTGGAACTGGCGATGGGTATCGCCAGTTGCCTGCTGCGCGAACTGCTCGGGCACGCCTGGCAACCAAAATCGCTGCTGTTGCGCCACAGTGCTCCGGCCAACCGCCTGGCCTATCGCGCCTTGCTCGGGGTAGCGCCGCGTTTCGACAGCCCGGTCAATGCCTGGGTGTTTGATGAGTCATTACTGACGACACCGCTGAGCACGACGGACGCCAGATACCAACAATTGGCCCGGCAACATATCGACGAACTGGCCCGCGTGACGCTGGAGGAATTGCCGTCTTACCTGCAAAAAAGGCTGCGCAATGAACTGGCCCACGGCCCGGTCACGCTGCGCGACATGGCCGAGTACATGATGATCAGTCCACGCACCTTGCAGCGCTATCTTCGAGCGCAGGGCTCTGGATTTCAGGCGCTGCTGGACCAGACACGCCGGTCGATGGCCGCGCGCTACCTCTGCGATTCTTCGCTCAGCCTGACGCAAGTGGCGGGTCTGTTGGGTTACGCCGACCTGAGCGCGTTTTCCCGGGCATTCACGCGCTGGAACGGGGTCAGCCCGCAGCAGTGGAAACAACGCATGCAACACTTACCTCGGTAAATCGACATGGCTTGCAACCCGTTCATTCGCGCCATCAGCCTGACAGGTTTCGATCCATTTGCCCGGCGTCAGGGACTAGAGCCGAACCGGATGCTGCGCCAAGCGTGTCTGTCCGTAGCGTCACTGCAGCGCCCGGAAGACATCCTGTCCTTTCGCAATTACTGCCGCTTGTTGACACTGTGCCGGCAGCGCTCGAACAACGCATTGTTCGGTTTGGAGTTCGGCCTCCATCAGGGAGTCGACGTCTTCGGTGACATGTTTTTCCTGATTCACAACACCCGTACCGTCGGCGACGCGCTGCGCGAACTGCGCGCCAATTTCGCCCTCTACAACGGCGCGGCGCATCTCTATCTGGAGGTGGCCGATGGCATCGCGTTACTGGGTTATCGAGCCGATGAGCAGGAGATCGACGGCCTCGCTCAGGCCGAAGAGCTGGCGTGCGGGGTCGGTCTGCGCCTGATGCAAACCCTGGCCAGTGCACCATGGCAACCCGAGGCAATCATGCTCCGCCATGCGCCTTTGGCGGATGAAGGCCTCTATCGGCAGGCGCTAAACATCACGCCGACGTTTTCAGCCGCCCACACGGGATTGCTCTTCAATGCCAGTGTGCTCGCGCAGCCGCTGGATTGCGCCAGTGAAGTCTTGCATCAGCTCATCGCTGAACATTTGGCAGGTATTGAACGTCTGTCCACCGATGCCATGCCGGGATACGTCAGGCAATTGCTGCGCAATCTGTTGCCCAGCGGACGCGCGACGATCGACAGAGTGGCCGATTGCATGGCCGTCACCCCGAGATCCTTGCAGCGCCACCTGGCTGAGGAAAACACCTCTTTTCAGCAGTTGCTGGACGAGACGCGCCAGCAGTTGGCGCGCAAATACCTGCAGGTCCCGACGATCAGTCTGCCGCAGGTAGCGCACCTGCTGGGCTACGCCGATGTCAGTACATTCTCGCGGGCTTTTCATCGATGGTTTGGGGTGTCGGTGCTGGAGTGGTGCAGGCAATTCGGTGTGAACAGACAGCCCTTGCTGCTTCGAAATCGAGCGAAAGAGCGACCTTGAGCGTATTGAAACTGGAACTGTTTCGTATTGGAAGTGAGCACTTGTAGCAAGTTGATTGCAGTTAGGAGGAGTTATCGGCAAAAAATGGACGCTTGTGACAGGAAGCAATTGAACACGAGCCACCGTTGAGAATGTACCGCATCCGACCAACAGTCGCCCTTTCTCCTGGGAGAAGCTATCGGCCAATAGCGGCCTCCGGCAGCAACCGACCAAAAGCTGCCACGGTAACGGGTAGAAAGCGGGTAGAAAGCGGCAAAAAATAGTCGTTGGAGGAATGTCAACACGAAGTCGATGTCCATTTCATCGACCGCCGGAGGCGGCCGTTATGACACTCGCTGGTTTTGGCCCTAGTGACGTGAAGCTTGATGAAATAGCTTATTGGAAACGTTAGATAATTAGGAATATTCTCTGAACGCACTCATTTGAACCGCAGATCTATGACCAGCCAAGAGTTCTCTCAAGACATTAATGCTATCCACCGCATCAAAGCTGTGCCGGTGATATTGAGCATGGTCAAGCACGTCACTGGAATGCGGTTCGCCGCTGTCGCCAGGGTCACTGAAAAAAACTGGGTGGCGTGCGCAGTAGATGACTCCATTGAGTTCGGCTTGAAACCTGGCGACGAGCTGGTGCTTGAGTCAACGATCTGCCATGAAATTCGGCAGCACAGAAAACCGGTCATTTTTGGCCACGCCAGTGAACATCCCGTTTTTTCCCTGCATCACACGCCCAGTACCTATGGATTGGAAAGCTATATTTCTATTCCGATCATAAAGGCAAACGGCGAGTTTTTTGGGACACTGTGTACCATCGACTCTGTGCCTGCTCATCTCGATGACCCGGCCATTGCCAACACACTTACGCTTTTCGCCCAATTGATAGCGTTGAGCCTCGATGCCCAGAATAATCTCGAGATTGCCCAAGCGGAGTTAGTTAATGCCCAGGAGCACGGAAGGTTGCGCGAGCAATTCGTCGCCGTACTCGGGCATGATCTGCGCACGCCATTGAGCGCCATTCGTATGAGCGCCGATCTGCTGGAAACCAAAACAACGGACAAAAGATCGCTTAGCTTAATTTCAGCCATTCGTACTAGCTCCACACGCATGGGAAACCTGATCGAAAACGTGCTGGATTTTGCACGGGGTCGAATGGGGAGCGGAATTCCAATCAAACGCCAACTTGTCGATGATCTGGGCAACACACTACGTTTGACTCTGAATGAGGTTCAAATCTCGCACCCTCGAGCTACATTTATTGAGTTGGTAGACATACCGGCCGGTGTCTATTGTGACCCTCTGCGTATCAGCCAGTTGCTTTCCAACTTGTTGGGAAACGCAGTCACCCACGGCTCATTAGCGTCGCCTATCACTGTTAAGGCCGACACTGAAGTGGACGAAATTGTTATATCTGTGACCAACCAAGGCCCCCCGATACCGCCGCACTTGTCGCCCTTGCTGTTTGAACCTTTCACCCGATCGGAGGCTGGACAACGTGGTGAAGGCTTGGGCTTGGGACTCTATATCGCCTCCCAAATTACCACTGCGCACGGAGGCAACCTGAGCGTGGTGTCCACACTCGAATCGGGAACTTGTTTCGTAGCAAGATTTCCCGCTCGTCTTAAATGTGCCTAAACAACGATCTTCATCCTTCAGATCATTGTTGAAGACGGTTAGGTCTTGATTCGGTTTCTCGCTCAGGTTCGATGGTGCTCACGAAAGCAAGATTTTATTCTGTTGGATTTAATTATAGATGAAATTATATTTCATAATGTAGCTACCTATTTTATTCGTGCGGGCACTCACCCACACGAACTGCATTCCCTGTTGTATATTTTTATCCAAATCCATTTTGTTCGTGCAAAGCTCAATCCAGCGATTTGTACTTTGATCCTCGATCCATAGACCTGCCTCGCAACGACCAAACTTACCCCTGGGAGGTCCGGGGTATCTCAGCTCATATGAAGATTTATAACTAACAATCTCGCCGGGCAAAAGATAGGCCGCGGTGGCATAACCATTCAGAGATAGAATAAATCCTAAACAGAACCATCCAGTGAAAGAGTTTAGAGCCTGTACTGCTGTCTTGCGCCCAGGCCGCTGGTAGAATGTTCGAATTGCAGCGGTAAGCCCAGTAATGGAGCTGATCAACAGGTATGTACTCCATTCGGGGATCTCGGGCATCAAAACTGTTCTTGCTGAAATTTTAGAAGCCCAACCTACATAATAAAGCCATGCGCCAAAAAGCAAAAATACTACCACTGTTAGAACTATTCTTTTTGATTTGCTTTCGGGTGAACTAGGTTCCATAAGCAGCTCTTGGGGGGGCATTAATTGTCGGAGGCAAAAATTTAAGTGGTGACGTCAGCGCGGGAAGGAAGAAGCTCATAAGTCAAGCCTGCCTCATAAAACACCGTTCGCCACTCTAGAAAACCCGGACGGTATTCGCACAGAAGACGAACGATCTGCCCATCCTCTCCGACATAGACTTCTTCCACCAAAGCGATATCTCCTGGCGCTGCCTCGCGGGAGTTAATCCAATCAGTTAAAACTATTTTCGCTTGGTCAGCGCTGATTAGTTTTATGAAATCGCCTTTAGACAGTGCCATGTACCTTCGCCTGGATTTTTACTGATAACAAGTACATGAGCCTATCGGCTTTTTAAGACAAAGTCCTTCTTTTAGTCCAAAGGCTTCCTTTAGACGATGTCCGCTTCTGGCTGTGGATTCAACCGGTCGACGCAACAGATTGGCTAAATCGTTCTGCCGGTGTTTCGTAGTCTAGCGTTTTCCGAGGGCGGCTATTTAGCTGCCTTGCCACTTCATTGAGCGTGGCTTGCGAGTGCTCCGCAAGGTCGGTTCCTTTCAGGAAGTACTGCCTTAACAACCCGTTGGTGTTCTCATTTGATCCTCGTTGCCAAGGACGATGAGGATCGCAGAAGTAGACCTTGATGTCGGTAGCCACCGTAAAGCGTTTATGGTCAGCCATCTCTTTGCCGCGATCCCAGGTCAGCGATTTGTAGAGTTCTTGGGGCAAGTTACGGGCGTTTTCAATTAGGGCGCTGATGACCGTCTCGCTATCCTTTCCGTCCAATTTCACCAGCATTACGTAGCGGGTATGTCGCTCAACAAGAGTGGCAATTTGGCTGTTCCTGCTACCGCACAGCAGGTCGCCTTCCCAGTGACCCGGAACCGCCCGATCCTTAGCCGCGGCTGGGCGTTCGCGGATCGATACCGCGTCAGTAATTCGACCGTGATTTTCTTTCTTCTGCGTGTGATGGCGCGAGCGACGCATGGCCCGCGTGCGCCGTAAATGCTCAAGCAACTCCTTCTTCAGAGCCCCGCGAGCCTGTATGAAGAGCGTGCGATAGATCGTTTCGTGTGACACCTGATAGCTCGCATCGTCCGGGTAGGTACGCTTCAACCAACCGGCAATTTGTTCCGGAGACCACTGTAATTGAAGCTTGTCTGCAACAATTTGCGCCACTGTTCGGTTCTCAACAAGCTTGCAAACCTTAGGTCGATGCGCGCGATCCCAGGCAGCCTGATCAGCTTGATTAGCCCGGTAGCATCCTTGGCCACCGTTGCGTCTGATCTCCCGACTGATCGTAGAGGCTGCTCGCCCTAGCAGCGCGGCCATGGAGCGGATCGAGTTTCCTGCCACCACTGCACGCGAAATCTCTTCGCGCTCAGCCAACGTCAGCGCCAATCTGGATCTGCGGCGTACAGAGGGTCTGATACCGCCTGTTTCCGCCAAAATGCGCTGTATCGATGAATGGTTTCGATCAAATAGTTGGGCTATGTGCTGGAGAGAGTCGCCTTTCTGCCAGTGATCCCACATCAGTTTTTTCTGGATTTCGGTGTAATAGATTCGAGGTCTCTGCTTCATCTGCAACACTCCTTCTGCTTACACAGAATTTAGTTGTGTTGCGTCGACCGGTTGAATCCACAGCCAGAAGCGGACGTTCAATTTATTCCGCTCCCGACCAACATTCGTTCAGAAAAGGCGGTAGTAAACAACAGTTCAACCTATCCGTCCAAAGTGCCAAACGGCCTAAGCATTAATGCACCATGGAGAATTAACGTGCGGGGCATGGCAATGGAAGAAGCCCGCTCATGCTGTCATGGCACGATTGGTGGCAACTATTTGCTCGTGCGTAAACTGACTCCCGGGAGCCATAAACCTGGCGATCAGTGCGTCGCGGTTTTGAGGCGCCCGAACCTTGTCTGCCGCTTTCAGAGCCAATTTCAGTTCCGGTAATGTCAATTCGGTACAGTACGCTGGTGTACCTGGTTGCTGGCGCCACGATTCTTCAAGGCTGCCAGCGGCAAGCGCGATAAAGCCAGTATCCTCAACAAGATCCTGCGCGATGGTTTCCGCGTATGTGTTTCCTCCAGCCACAGGTATGGCGAAGCGCGTTGGCGAGCCGACCGGCTGACCTTTGTCTGCGAGCGTCGCGGCGAGGACGGCGTTCCACGCCTTAACAACCGGGTGGCCAATCTGCTCACTTACCCAGATGCTTTCTGGCATGCCATCTTCGACCTCCTTGATTACCCCGTCACGCCCCGGATAATAATTTGATGTATCAATGACAACTGTCTTCTCCGGCACCTTGCTCATGATCGGTTCGAGATCAGGATAATTTGCAAAGGGAATCGAGAGGATAATCACCTCTACCCCGGAAACCGCTTCTTCCCTGGTCACCGCATTCACGCCGATTTCATTGGCAAGGCTTTGAATGCTCTGAGGGCCTTTCGAATTCGCTAGTTTAACTTCGTGTCCACACGCAGCGAGCTTTCGGGCCAAAGTTGAGCCAATGTTACCTGCGCCAATAATTCCGATTTTCATTTAAATAACTCCTCGCACTCATGTGAAATTGAAAAAGGTTTTAGCTGAGTACTGCTTGATTTGTTTGTATTCGCCTATCAAGCACCATCAGAAAAAAACACGGCGCGCTTATTTTATTAAAAAGCATATGCGGCCTGAGACATTGTTAGTCTGCATAATGGTTTAGAAGCTTGATATGTATGGCGACCTTGCAGATCGTCCTCCATGTGTCGTCATAACGAGCTCACGCATAAATTAGCTTGGAAAGCTGAACAATGTAGTTGCGGCTTGGGTTTGTTCCAATATTGCCGAATCTCTCGTTATATACCGAAAAGAAGAGATCTTGGCGCTTTCGCGAGCGCGCCAGATCCGCGTCAGCAAGTGCCTGGGGCAGGGACTCAAGCGTCACCTCAGTGCAATAGCAGGGCGTGCCGCACTGTTGCTTCCAGGATTCGGCCAACGAACCAGCATAGTAGGCGTCGAATCCGGAATCCTCGACGAGTGCCATTGTCACAACGCGGTCATGATCACGATCAGCCGCGACAGGGACGGCAATGCGCTCCGGATCTCCACCAGGCCTGCCAGCTTCATTTAGCGAGGCGGAGTAAATTGTATTCCAGGCTTTTGCGAGGGGACGGCCAATTTGTTCGGATGCCCATACACTGTCGGGCTGACCATTCTCGATTGCATCCAATCGATCGTCCCGCGCAGGTATATAGTTGGATGTGTCGATGATCACGCTGTCTTCAGGAAGGCCTTCGAGAAGCGCTTTAAGATCTGGAATTCGTACAAAAGGTATCGAGAGAATTACGACGTCAGCACCCACCAAAGCCTCTTCCTTCGTGACGGCAATTGCACCCGTGGAGAGCACATCAGGATCAATTGTATGCGGCCCGCGTGAATTTGAAACTCTTACTGTATGGCCAGCAGTGCTTAGCAGTCTTGCAAGCGTTCCCCCGATAAATCCGCTACCGATAATTCCGATGTTCATAGAGATTCCTCATCTTTGGAGCTGGATGTTCACAAACATAAGCCTCAGCGAGTGCTAACAAACAGAGCCTCTCCCTACGCGATCTGTTCTGCGAATACATCGCGGCTCTGAGAGCCGGTGTTTCATTTGTTTGTGGCATCACCTTAAAAGCTATGCCTTTGTCAGCTGCTTCTGAGGCAGGTATTAACTGATAGCCGGTCGCGCTAAACCCTCAAGCGTGCGATGAAGCTCCTGAAGGTCTTCGGGCGTGAGCTGGCACGCCGTTCTGATCTTGTCAGTGATGCTACGAAGTTCATCCTCCATGCCGCGGGCAGACGCCGTGAGGTCTATAAGCACTCGGCGCTCATCGACGGCATCACGTGTGCGTGTAATCACCCCGGCAGCTTCCAGCCTTTTGAGTAACGGTGTAAGCGTGCCGGTCTCCATGTCGAGACGTTCACACAAGTCGCTCACAGATCGAGGCGACCCGTTCAAGAGCTCAAGCGTGACCAGGTACTGCGAAAAAGTTAGGCCCAGTGGTTCGAGGAACGGCTTGTGCAATCGAACCATCCGGTTCGCGGCAGCGTTAAGCGCGAAGGAAAGTTCTGTGGCCACGCTTCGTTGCGTCGAACTCATATATATCGCCTGCTATTATGTAGTGTGCTACATAAATTATCCTCGGCTCCTACAGGTGTCAACAGCTTCTGAAGCTTCCAATCTTTTTTCAGATGAAATGCCCTGGATCAGGCAGCGGAATTGTGAACACACCGATTGAGCGATTCGGCCTGCAGGTAAGCAGATGCAATCTGCTCACCTGGACACAGGACGCGCTTCAGAGCAATGACTCATTCTGCCGGTGGTTTGTATCCCGCAAGCATTTTCAGCACGTCATCATGTGACCCGCTTGCCTCAGCAAACCGCAGGGGCTTAGCCCGCTCAACGACGAGTTCAGGTGGAGTGGGAGAAATCTTTAGCAGTTCGAAGACTTCATCCAAAAACTCCTCCAACGGCATCGCATGCTCGTCGTTTTCCTGGCCGAGCAATGTGGTACGCACACCCGGTGGCGCAAGTTCGATAACCTCAACTGGCGAGGCTTCCAGCTGCACTCGAAGACTTTGAGTGAACGAGTGAACTGCCGCTTTGGTTGCGCTGTAGGTAGGCGTGGCTGGCAGGGGGACAAATGCCAAAGATGAACTGACATTGATCACTGTCGCGCCAGGCTGCTTGATTAGTTGCGGAGTAAACGCATACACCATACGAATCGTGCCTAGCAGGTTCGTTGTCACGATATCTTCGGCTGTACTCAAGTATCCCGGATCAGTCAGATCCTCCCAATGCATGATCCCTGCGTTGTTGATGAGAACGTTAAGATTTGGATGGCTGATCGCAAGCGCTTCGCTGGTGCGCTGGATGGAATGAGCATCAGCAACGTCCAGCAATACTGAATCAATGCCAGGATTTTCCGACACGATTTTGTCGAGCTGAGCCTTGCGACGTCCCGCGATGATGACGTTGTTGCCCGCTTTATGAAGCCGTAGCGCCAGCCCGAGGCCTATGCCTGAGGTGCCGCCTGTAACCAGAATCGTGTTGCCAGTGCTGTTCATAGTAAACTCCAGAAACGATACTTAAGCGGACAAGTGTCCACTTGCAAACCGTACCGGACAGTTGTCCGCTTAGCAATGCAATGAGGGAAAATTATTCATGCCTGACGAGTTGGTGATGCGTTCTGACGCCAAGAAAAATCGGGAGCGGATTCTGGAGGTCGCAGTGGTTGAACTGACCAGCGATCCTGCAGTTCCGCTGAGTACGATTGCGAAAAAGGCTGGAGTAGGACAGGGAACTTTTTATCGCCATTTCCCTACCAGAGAGAAGCTGGTATTCGAGGTCTATCAGTTCGAAATGCAGCAGATTGCCTTGTTGGCACAAGAGCTGCTCGCAACAAGACCCCCGAAGGAAGCTCTCCGAGAGTGGATGGATAGCCTTGCCGAATATGCAATGACAAAGGCAGGACTCGCTACAGCAATCCAACAAGCGGCCTCCGTTTACGACTTCCCTGGCAAGTCGGGCTACGCTCCAGTTCAAAATGCAGCCGAGTTGCTTTTAAGAGCGAACGAAAACGCGGGGACGATTCGTACCGGGATCACTAACGATGACTTTTTTCTAGCCATCGCCGGCATCTGGCAAATGGATACTCAGAGCGAATGGCGATCTCGCTTGTCCAGATTGATGAACCTGGTGATGGATGGCCTATGTTTTGGGAGCCCTGAAAGCCTGAAAAACAAGGTCTAATACCCAGCAGGAAAAGAGGGTCAGAGCTAATTGGGGACAGATCGCGTTCACCAGAAGCAGATGTTGCGCAAAGCTGGCTTGCCTCAGAAAACTCTCGCCGCCCCCTTACCATGTACGTCACCCGGAGAGCAGCCATATTGCCGGCAATTTTGAGCTCAATCCGCCCTACTTCTTCTTACTTCTTGAAGTGCACAAGATCTCTCGGCTGGCGACCTTCCAGACCCGCAAGCAAATTTTCCAGGGCTCGCTTGGCCATTGCGTTGCGGGTGTCAGTCGTCGCAGAGCCAATGTGAGGTACGGTGACGACGTTTCTCAGGTTAAAAAGCTCGGAGTTCGTCAGGGGCTCCTTCACATAAACGTCCAAACCAGCCGCCCGGATTGTCTTTTCTTGCAGAGCCTCGATGAGTGCGTCCTGATCCACGACAGGCCCACGCGAGATATTGATCAAAATACTTTCCGGGCCCATCAAAGCGAGTTCTTTGCGTCCGATAAGATTCCTCGTGGCGTCCGTCAATGGCACGACCGGACAAACAAAGTCAGACGCGCTTAAAAGCTCTTCCTGCGGTACAAACC
Source organism: Pseudomonas sp. 22082 (assembly GCF_052046055.1). NCBI lineage: Bacteria > Pseudomonadati > Pseudomonadota > Gammaproteobacteria > Pseudomonadales > Pseudomonadaceae > Pseudomonas > Pseudomonas sp. 22082. The sequence continues at coordinate 172,535 of NZ_JBQEQB010000003.1, read as the reverse complement.
TCGCACCAAGTTCCTGTTCAAGCTTTGGTTTACGACTGTTGCCGCTATACAAAATGGTCATGCCAAAACCAAAGCGGCCTCTGCGTGCGATGGCTTCTCCGATTTTTCCCAGACCGATAATGCCCAACGTCTTTCCATGAACGTCGCACCCAAATTGGGATGCATCGATGGTTTGTGTCCAGTTCCCCTCTTTAGTCCAGGAATCAAGCTCAGGAATGCGTCTTGCTGTGGCGAGGATCAGGGCCAAAGCCAGGTCAGCAGTGGTTTCGTTCAACACATCTGGCGTATTGGTCAACATGATCCCTCGGCGGTTGAGGTAGTCGAGGTCATAGTTGTCGTAGCCAACCGATATGCTTGAGACGATCTCAAGATTTACAGCCGCAGCCAGCTCAGCTTCACCCAGACGACGACTTCCACCAATCAGCCCGTGAGCGTTCGAAATAGCGGCCTCGAACTGGGCGTCCATATCACCAAGCTCAGGGCTAATGATGATGACATCGTAGTCGTCTTTGTAAGGTTCAAGCAGGCTGGGGGAGACCCGGCTGAAGGCCAGGATTGTCTTTTTCATGACGGCGTATTCCACCTGTTCCAATATCAATTTGAATCGTGCTCTGACTTCAAAAAGATTTTTGCCCACTCACGATAACTGTCCGAGAGTGTGTATTTAGAAAGCAGCTCAGGAAGGGATAGCTCGCTCCCCTCCGTGCCGCTTTGTTCGCGTAGCGCCTCGTAGGTTGCTTTGATTGCGGACAAATAGGGGGCATGCCCATTGACCACGATCCGCACATTGGCAGCACTCAATTTTTCAATATTGCTCAGAGCAGGATTTCCATAGTTGATCAGCATGATCGGCACTCTGAGATGTGCCGTAAGTGCTTCTAGGTGCTGGAAGTCCTTAACACCGACCAGGCAAATAGCATCTGCTCCAGCCTTCTGATAAGCCGCAGTGCGAGCGATGGAGTCGTCCAAAGTGGTCACAGCCACATTCGTACGGGCGATGATGCTGAGTGCATCATCCGACCGGGCAAATCGCGCGGCATAGATTTTGGCTGCGGCTTCTTCCCTCTCAATAAGCACATGCGACTGCTCGTCGTACTTGGCCGGTAGATGGGTGTCTTCCAATGTCAGGGCTGCAACGCCGGCCTTCTGTAACTCTGTGACTGTTCGCATCACATTCAGCGCGTTTCCAAAGCCATGGTCAGCATCCCCAATGATCGGAATCTGGCTTGCCCGTCCGACCCTGGAAACCTGCTCGACATATTCATCCAGCGTGAGTAATGCAATGTCAGGTGCGCCGAGCACCTGAAGCGACGCAACGGAGCCGCCTTGAATGGCAACGTCAAAGCCAAGGTCGTATGCCATCCGAACTGAGATCGGATCGAATACGGAAGCTGCAAATTTGCAGGTGTCCCCCTGGAGTAACTCACCAAACACCTTGCGTAAATCATGATGTGATCGCTCTATCATGTTGGCTCCATCAATCTTTCCAATCAGGTCTCTCCACGCGGAAGAAGGCATGGAAAACACTACCGGTCATAACCGTTTAGATGGGAATGACCGGATCGCTTTGTAGTTTATTTATGCGCCAGCGATGCCTTGCTTGCCGCCTTTTCTTGCTTCATTGCGGCGATCTCACGTTCGCAAGCCTCGACATCGAACGAGTTGTCCCACTTGGCAATGGCGATGGTGCCGATGCCATTGCCGATCAGGTTGGTCACGGCCCGCGCTTCGTTCAAGAAACGATCAATGCCCAAAAGCAAAACGAGTCCGACCAGAGGGATGGAGTGGATGGTCGTGAGTGTTGCAGCCAGCGTGACAAACCCCGCACCCGCGACACCAGCCGACCCTTTGGATGTCAGCAGGAATACGCCTAGCAGGATCATCTGATCAACGAAGGTCAGTGGCGTGTTGGTCGCCTGGGCGATGAAGATCGCGGCCATGGTGAGGTAGATGCAGGTGCCGTCTGCGTTGAAGGTGTATCCCGTTGGCAGCACCATGCCCACTACAGATTTCTTGCAGCCAAGTTTTTCAAGTTTCACCATCATGCGTGGTAGCACTGCTTCGGTTGAGCAGGTGCCGAGGGTGATGAGAATTTCGTCCTTGAAATAACGGAGAAACTGCATGAGTGGCATGCCTGACCATCTGGCCACCGTGCCTAGCACCACCACAATGAAAATCAAGGTGGTGATGTAGAGCGCGATCAGCAACTGACCGAGTGACAGCAAGGTGCCAATCCCGTACTTGCCGATAGTGAACGCCATACCTGCACCCGCACCAATCGGCGCCAAGCGCATGACCATTGCAACGATCTTGAACAGGCCTTGCAGGAACAAATCAATAGTGTTGATCAGCGGCTTGCTGGTTTCGCCCATCTGAACCAGGGCAACTCCCATCAAGACCGAAAGCAGAATGACCTGCAGCATGACGCCGTTGGAGAATGCGCCGAGGAACGTGTGGGGAATGATATTAAGGAAGAAATCAATTGTACCGCCTTGTTCACTCGCGGCCTGGCTGTACTTGCTGATAGCATTTCCATCGAGCGCGTTGACGTTAATGTTCATCCCGACGCCAGGCTTGACGATGTTCACCACGATAAGGCCTACGACCAGGGCGATAGTCGATAGAATTTCAAAGTAGATCAGCGCTTTTACGCCAATCCGTCCGACCTCCTTGATACTGCCCATTTTCGCGATACCGACGACGACCGTACCGAAGATAATGGGGGCCAGCAGCATTTTTATCAGCTTGATGAAACCATCGGCGAAGGGTTGGAGCTTGGCTCCAATATCAGGCACGAAGTAACCGATTGCTGCACCGATCAGGATGCCGATCAGCACCTGCACATACAGCTGGCTATACCAGCGGGACTTGGAAGTTTCCACGGAAGCACCTCATTTTATTTTTGTGATGGGCATGTGGCTTGGCGTCAGTGGGTGACGCCTGACTCTGCGGCCTCCCTGAAGGAGGCCACAGATAGAGGGAAATCAGCCTTCGCCTAGCTCACGCATGACTGCGTACAAAGCGGATTTGGCTTCGAAGCCAACACCTGGAATATCAGGCAGACCGACATAACCATTTTCCACCTTGATTCCGTCAGCGAAGCCGCCGAAAGGCTGGAACACATCGGGGTAAGACTCGTTGCCGCCCAAGTGCAGGCCTGCTGCGATATTGAGGGACATCTGGTGGCCGCCGTGCGGAACCACGCGACGGGAAGACCATCCCATTTCGTCCATCACTTTCAGTGTGCGCATGTACTCAACGAGTCCGTAAGACAGCGCGCAGTCGAACTGCAGAAAGTCGCGATCAGGGCGCATGCCACCGTGGCGCAGAAGGTTACGAGCGTCCTGATGGGAGAACAGGTTTTCCCCGGTAGCCATCGGCAGCTCGTAGTGATTGGCAAGCTCAGCCTGGAGTGCATAGTCCAGCGGGTCGCCGATTTCTTCGTACCAGAAGAGGTTGTACTTCTTGATGGCTTCCGCATAAGCAATACCGGTCTGGAGATCGAAGCGACCGTTGGCATCGACCGCCAGTCGACGACCGTCCCCAACCACTTCGAGTACCGCTTCGATGCGACGAATATCTTCGTCCAGTGGCACTGCACCGATCTTCATTTTGACAACGTCGTAGCCACGATCCAGGTAACTCTGCATTTCTGCTTTGAGTTTGGTCTGGTCTTTGCCTGGGTAGTAGTAGCCACCTGCTGCGTAGACCCAGACTTTGTCATCGGCCACGCCGTTACGGTACCGATCAGCCAGCAGACGATAGAGAGGCTTGCCTTCGATCTTGGCAACGACATCCCACACGGCCATATCAATGGTGCCGACTGCAACTGAACGTTCGCCGTGACCACCTGGCTTTTCGTTGGTCATCAGGGTCTTCCAGATGGCGAACGGATCCAGGTTGTTGTTCTCATGGTCGATAAGAGTATCCGGATCAGCTTCCATGATTCGCGCCAGGAAGCGATCACGCATCAACGCGCCTTGACCATAGCGACCGTTGGAGTTGAAGCCGTAGCCAATGACAGGTTTACCATCGCGAATCACATCCGTGACAACAGCAACGACCGAGCAGGTCATTTTCGAAAAATCGATGTAGGCATTGGCAATGGGAGAAGCGATAGAAACAGTTTTTTCGCGGATGTCTACGATACGCATGACGGGTTCCTCTTGTTGTTGGTGGCCCCACGTTATGCTTTGCGATGACACCCGCCCAATGCTATTAATGCCGCGCCCTATGCACAGGAGGCATTGCCCTTGGAACTCGTTTGGCTTGAGGATTTTTCAGCGCTTGCGGAATACGGCAGCTTTGTTCGGGCGGCTGAAGCGCGCCACGTTACTCAGCCTGCCTTCAGTCGTAGAGTCCGCGCTCTGGAGAATTGGATGGGTGTCGAATTGTTCATACGCACTCCCCAGGGGGCGACGTTGACCGAGGCTGGAAGACAGATTTTGCCTAGCGCCCAGGAGGCTGCCAGACGCTTGTACCGGATGCGCTCCGAGGCACAGGAAGTAGCTGGGATGGCCGCCAAAACGCTGCAATTTGCAGCCACTCATTCCTTGTCATTTACCTTCTTCCCAAGGTGGTTGAGAAGTGCAGAAAATGGCGCGCCGATAGATGCCGTACGCCTGCATTCAGACAGCATGGCCGTTTGCGAGCAGATGCTGATACACGGTCAGGTTCAATTCCTGCTTTGCCATCGCCACCCCGATGTTCCACCTTTGCTGGCCCCTGATCAGTTCACCGGGAAAAAAGTTGGAGAGGATGTGCTCATACCCTTGGCGAGTGCCTCTGCCACGTTGGGTACGTCCCCGGAAACACTGCCTTATTTGGCATATACCCAGGAATCCGGTCTAGGCCGTATCGTCGCTCACCGACTCCACGGCAAGGAAGACTACCTTCACCTCAAGCCGCTTTTTAGCAGCCATCTTGCGGCGGTTCTGATGTCCATGGCACTGGAAAGCAAGGGCGTAGCGTGGTTACCAAAAAGCCTGACCGAGCAGGAAATGGCTGATGGGCGGCTGGTCAGAGCTCTCGACGAAAGCTGGGATATACCGTTAGAGATTCACCTCACTCGACCTAAAGCCCCCATTAGCTTATCTGCAGAAGAATTCTGGGCCAGGCTGGCTTAATAGATCCATCTTACTGACCTCCATTTTTCACTTTCTAACGGCGTTCTGGCGAGCCAGAAAACTTGGCTGTTAGTGACTGAGTGTCTCCTATTGGCCGATAGCAGTCGCTTCCGAGCGTCCGCTTATGGCCGATAGCGGTCGCTTTTGAGGGTTCTCTAATGGCCGCTAGCTGACACCTGCGGTTAGTCTTTAGGGTTGCTTGATGTCGGTTTTTTCTGACTCGCGGCTTGCGCTTGATCTCTGACAGCTGGCGTATCTGAATCAACTGTTGTTCTAAAGTTTCTGCGCGGGCCAACTGCGCCGCAGTACGTTGCTCCGCTTGGCTGAGCTCGCTCTGGGCCGACTCCAACCTACGTCGCAAGTCGTCGCACCTGCGGCTGGCTACTTTTGATTGGCTTACTGCGGCTGTCCCCTCCTCCCGGGCCCGATCAACCTCGCGGTGAGCCCGATCCTCAACGCCACGCAAATAGTTCTCCTGTTTGATTCGCTCCTGCTCGGCCTTGAGTCGTAGCAAGTGGAGTTCCTGTTGGAGAATTTGATTTTGCCCCTGGGCATCGTGCCGTTCACGCTTAAAGAAATCACGCTGTTGCTGGAGCTCCTCAATCTGGGCCTGCCGCTGCACCAACAGAAGGTCCAGGTCAGCCAAGCGAGATTCGGCCGCCTCAGGCACCCTGCGTACAACATGGCTGTGGCGCACCTGCGAGCGATCCAGGCTTTCTATTGCGAGGCGATTCTGGCTTTCTCGACGGTTACGCCATCTGGCTCCAAAGCGGCCGTCAAGCCGACAACCTGGTCGCCAGAATCGGCAATGCTGAAACGGCACCTTTTCCGCAGATCGATCCGCGTCCCAGTGACCTGTACCTCGCCGAGCAATTGCAACGCCCCGGCCCAGACGGCAAAAGCGTTGCCTATGCATCAAATGGAACAGGCGCGGCCACCATGCTTTTCAAGGTAGCGCTGATGTTCTTCATCCGCCTTTTGAAATTCACCCAGTGGCAGGATCACCGTAGCCACTGGCTTGCCCAACTGGCCACTGGCATCCAGCTGCTGCCTGGCGACAAGTGCCAGTCGGGACTGCTCGGCACTGTTGAAAAACAGCGCGGAACGGTATTTCGCCCCGACGTCCGCACCCTGCCGGTCGACTGACGTTGGATCGTGCAGTGTCCAGAAGTGCTCGACGAGACGGCTGTAGGAAATGAGTCGGGGGTCGAAGTCGACTTGCACGACTTCGATCAGGGTGGCGTCGCCCAAGTCTGACCGCGCGAACCCGACACGGGTGTCGAGCACACCCGGCAATGCCCGGAATGAGGCTTCCGCCCCCCAGAAACAGCCGGCACCGAATGTCGCCTGCTCTGACAGAACGTCGCCTGGAAAATCACTCATGCGCGGCCTCCTCACCCTTTTGATAGTGCAGGTGCAAATGCAACTGGGCGATATGCTCCGGGCCGATCCCACAGCATCCGCCGACAATGCTGGCCCCTGCGGCAACCCATGATTTCGACCAGTCCAGATAGGACTCGGGGCCCAGATCGCGCCGAATGTCCAACAAATCGCTATTGGCCTCGGCTTTGGCACTGACAGGGGGGAAAGCATTGGCATAAACCCCCAGTTCGACAGGATGATCCAGGTTTTCAATCACAGCGCGTGCCTCAATCAAGGCCGCGGCCATCACTTCCGGCTGGCTGCAATTGAAGAGCACCGCCTTGGCCCCCAGCTCAGCCGCCACGCGAACCGCATCGGCAACGGCCTCGTTTGAGCGTAATCGCGGTTCCCGGCCCTCTTCGTCCAACAGCGTGAATGACACCCAGAGTGGCGCGGGATTCGTTCCGAGGGCTTCGACCACCGCACGCACTTCAGCAATGGAGCTTTGCGTTTCGGCCAGCCACACATCGACGTGCGCCTGCAATCCGGCAATCAGTTCGCGGTGAATAGCTACTGAACGCTGATGATCGAACAGATCCGGCCGGTACGACCCCAGTGCCGGCGGCAACGACCCGGCCACGGTGACCGGATCGGTACTTTCGCCGGCGGCCTGCCGCGCCAGTCGTCCGGCGCGCTCAGCCAGCGCTCTTCCCTGCTCGGCAAATCGCTCGTCGCCAATATGAAAAGGCACCACCGCATAGCTGTTGGTGGTGATGATTCGGGCGCCCGCTTTCACGAACGCCTGATGCGCCTGCAGCACATACTCGGGCGCTTCGATCAGCGCGAGGGCCGACCACTCCGGTTGACGGAACGGCGCGCCGATTCGCTTCAACTCGCGCCCCATGCCACCATCGAGTACACGTACGTTCGCTCTGGTCATTGGGCTGAACTCACTTGCTGCGCCTGCCCTGCAAACCACTGGTCAACAGTAGAAGGGTTGGCTTGAACCCAGGCCTTGGCGGCGACGTCTGCTGGCTGTTTCTCCTTTTCGATCTTCTGGATCAGTCCGTTCAACTGTGCCGGGTCGATGGAGAAGTTGTGCAGGAACTCGGCAATTTTCGGCGCGCGCTTTTGCAGTGCTGTGGAAGCCAGGACGTACACCTTGGCATCCGGGAAGGCGCAGGTGATGTGGCTCTTGTTCAGCCAGTCGGGATCGACGGTCGGGCTGATGAATTTCCAGCAGCCATCCGCCTTGTAAAGAGGATCTTCTTTTTTGTTGTCCTGGGCGTAGCCATCGAACGCGGGCTCTTCCAGGCGACGCAGATCATAGGCCGAGAAAATCCAGTCAGGGGTGTAAGCGTAGAACACCACGCCCCGTTGCGCTTTGTAAGCCGAGGCCAGTTTGGCGTAAGTCACCGAGGCTTCCGTCGACACGGACTCAAATTTATCGGCGAAGCCATAATCCTTGGCCTTGATCTGGCCGATATACGTCGACTCCCAGCCCGCCGGCCCCACCAGCAGTTCGGCCTTGCCGCCGCCCACTGGCTCGAAGAGCTTGGCCACTTCCGGTTTTTTCAGGTCGTAGATCGATTTGACGCCGTACTTGTCTTGCAGATAACCGGGAATGTAGAAGCCTTGTTCGCCGGCATAAGGGTGAGCGTTGGGCACCAGTGAGCGGGTGCCGCCGGTGACGTACTTGGCCCACGCCGCCGACTGATTGGGCAGCCAGATGTCCGTCAGCACATCCACAGAACCGTCGCCCTTGGCCGCCGCACTGAAAAGCACCGGCACGTCCCCGGCCAGATACGACACATCACCGTCCAGACGGGTTTTGATCACCTCACCCAAAATGTGTTGAATGGCGATAGCCCCCGTCCAGTTCTGCTCGCCAATGACAATTTTGTCCTTGGCCATCACGCTGGCCGGCACGATCAGGGAAGCCAGCACTGCAACCGCGCTCAGGTTACGCAATAGATGTTTTGTCACGATAAGTCTCACTGTTCAGTTATGCAGATGGTCTTGCTTGCGCAAGCTCGATTGAATGATTCGATCGGGGATCAATGCACACAGCACGATCGCCACGCCGGCCAGCACGCCCTCGCCGCCCTTGATATTGCGCAACGCCGTCATGACGTCGTAACCCAGTCCTCCAGCGCCGATCAGGGCAGCAACCACCACCATCGACAGGCTCATGACAATGGTCTGATTGATCCCCAGCAACAGGGATCTTCGCGCCAGCGGCAGTTGCACCTTCACCAGGGTTTGCCAAGGGTTCGCTCCATGGGCGATTGCCGCTTCCACGGCATCCTTCGGGACTTCCTGAATGCCCAGGGACGTCAGACGAATCATCGGTGCCAGGGCAAAAATCACCGTTGCAATGACCGCCGGGGTCCTGCCTACCGAAAAGAACGCCACAGCGGGAATCAGATAGACAAAGGTCGGCAGGGTCTGCATGACATCCAGCAAAGGCGTGAGCAGCCTGCGGGCAAATGGCCGCTTCGCCAGCAGAATGCCGGTGGGTACGCCGATCACCAGTGCGATCAGCACCGACGAACCAACCAGCGCCAGCGTGGCAATTGTCCGCTCCCAAAACCCGAACAGGCCGATATACAACAACGCTGCGCTGCTGGTGAGCGCCAGGGCCAGGCCCGCCGAGCGCCATGCCAGCAATACCAGCGCCAGCGCGCAAACCGGCCAGGGCAGCCAACCGAGCAGGGATTCGATTCCTTCAATGACCGTGCGAACCGCAACGATCACGCCGACAAAAGCGCTCTCGAACGTCACCTGTGACCAACCGATAAAGTCATCCACACTCTGTGCAGTCAGTAATAGCGCCTGGCGGCTGGCCGGGAACTGCAAAAGCGCCTGGGTGGTATCGGGCGTCAACACCCGCCAGATCACCAATGCCTGACTGACCAGCAGCACCGCCAGCGGCAACGTCCAACTCGAAACGGCGCGCCGCACCGGTTGACGGCCCAGTGAATACGCGGTGAAACGACTGGCCGCCAGCACGGCCAATCCCACCACGACCGATATCCAGGATGCGCTCGTAATGCCCTGCACCGCAGTGGCCAGGGCCGCGAGTTCTGCGGCGAACCCGAGCCAGAACAACCCGCCTCGGCCCCGCGCCGCCAGCGCTGCCGGCCCGAGCAACAGGGCTTGCCAGCCGCGCAAGCCCGGCTGAACCGGTTGCTCCTTTGGTGCCGTTTCGGGAACCTGACGTACCGCGCCACCGGCATCGTGCAACACCGGTGCGGCTGGAAGGCAATCGCGGAAAAAATCCGCGACCTCAGCATCGGCCGGCGTCTCGAGCAGCTGTTTCGGGGTGCCCGACTGCACCAGACGTCCCTGGCGCAATACCGCTATCCGGTCAGCGAGACGTACCGCTTCGGCAGGATCGTGGGTGACCAGCAACGTGGTGATCCCGCGCTCGCGTACCAAGGCCAAAAAGTGGCTTTGCAGGTCTCGCCGGATGGTCGGATCCAGTGCGCTGAAAGGCTCGTCCATCAGGAGAATATCCGGATCAGTCACCAATGCCCGCGCAAGTCCGACCCGTTGCTGCATACCGCCGGACAACTCGTGGGGATAATGCTCGCCCCATCCCTCCAGGCCCATCGCCTGTAACTGTCGGGTGGCCGCTGCGTGCCGGACGGCCTCGGATTCGCCGCGCAACTCCAGAGGCAGCGCAACGTTGTCCAGCACCGTGCGATGGGGCAAAAGACCAAAATGCTGGAACACCATGCCGATTCGCCGCGAGCGCAAATCCCGCAACGCTTTGTGGCTCAGGCCGCTGATAGCCTGACCTTCAATCAAGACCTCACCGCTGGTGGGTTCGATCAAACGATTGATATGGCGAAGCAAGGTCGATTTGCCGCTGCCGGAGGTGCCCATCAGGCACAGCACTTCGCCGCGTCGAACCTTCAAGCTGACATGGTTGACAGCCGGCAACGGCGATCCGCCTTTGCGCAGATAAGCTTTAGTGACGCCTCGCAGTTCGAGGACAACATCGCCCTCCTCGGCGCTATCGTCGATGGGTGGGGCCAATCGTTCAGGCAAGTCGACCTGTACCGTTGCCAAAGAGGTTTGAATAAGTGTCACGAGGGCTCCGGGCAACAAACCGTTGACGGCCTGATGTGTGGCCGTACCAGGGTAGAAAAAATGGACAGGAGCCTCAGACAACGACCGCGAACGGGGTCGGCCTGAGGCAAAACAAACGCCGCAAGCGAGGCGCTGCACGTTTCCTTTGCTAAAAGCTAAACGATCTTAAAAAGATTAAATAAATATCTTTTTGGAATGAGCTTAGGCCCTCCCGCCCGGTTTTCCGGAGGTGCTTTTCAAAGCGATCTGGTATTGCTGCGTGCCGACGGCTGGACGTGCTGCACACCGACAACGATCCTGTATCGCAGGCCCAAAGCCGTGCCGGTCAACGCGTGATCGACTCATCGACGGGCTGACGTCCAGCAGCAGACTCAGCCCGGTTTTGATGGAGTGTTCCGCGCCCATGCAGGCGCCACCTCAGAGCCCCCTCACTGAGTGAGCGAACATCAAACGGCACGACCTTGATCCCTCTCCAAAGCCGCAAACCCGCGCTGCAAATCTTCAATCAAGTCGGCGACATCCTCCAGGCCGACGTGCAAGCGCAACACCGGATTCAATAAGCGATCCGCCGCACTGTCGCGATCGCCGGTATCGGCCACGGTGATCAGACTTTCAAAACCGCCCCAGGAAGCCCCCAATCCGAACAGTTGCAGCGCATCGATGAAGCGTTCCACGTACGCGGCGTCCGTTTCACGCAATTCAAAGGACAGCAGACCATTGCTGCCAGTGAAGTCCCGGCGCCACAAGGCATGGCCGGGATGATCGTGCAAGGCCGGATGGAACACCTGCTTCACCTGCGGGTGTGCCTGTAACCAGTGGGCGACTTCCAGAGCCTGACGCTCATGCACTTGCAGTCGTGACGCGAGCGTTCGAGCGCCACGCAGCACCAGATACGCGTCGTCAGGGCTGACGGTCGTTCCAAAGCTGTCGCTCATGGCCGCCAGTGCGGGCCATGCGTCTTCGGTCGTGCAGACGCTGCCCATGACCACGTCACTGTGGCCGCTCAGGTATTTGGTCAGTGCCATGATCGAGATATCTGCACCGAGCGCCAAGGGACGGTACAGGTAACCGGAGCCCCAGGTATTGTCGATAGCCAGCAGGATACTTCGCGGTTTGCACAGGGCAGCCATGGCCGGCAAGTCGCACAGTTCATACAACAACGAGCCAGGCACTTCGGTGTAGACCATTCGGGTATTGGCTTGCAGCCGGGCCTCCAGTTCACGGCCGTCGGCCGCGAAATAGCTGACTTCAATGCCGAAGGGCTGAAGAAACTCCCGTGCCAGGCGCCGCACCGGCGCGTATACCGCGTCGGTGATCAGCACATGGTCACCGGGTCGCAGATAAGCAAGAAACGTCTGTGCGATCGCTGCCAGCCCGGTACCGTACAAGCGCGTGCGATACCCACCCTCCAGCTCGGTGACCAGGTCTTCGAGGGCGAACGCCGTCGGATTGCCGCGCGCGCCATAACTCAGCACCCGCTCGCTATCACGACGAGCACGGGCGTCACGCATTTGCGCCAGGTTGTCGAACAACACCGTACTCAAGCGAGTCACCGGCACATTGACTGCGCGGCCACCGGCCCCCTGGGCCAGTGCCGAATGCACCAGCCGCGTATGCACGTGCGACCCCGGACGTGCCTGCACCTGCAACGGTTTGAGACTGGCGATTTCGTCGGCGTTCATCTGCGCCAGCAAACCGATTTCCCACGTCAGGTATTGACGCGCTGCGTCCTTGTTGCCGGAGTGGCGGTCATGGGTAAAGAACAGAAAATCAATGCATTGCTCATCAGAGAGCGCGTCCGGACTTTCCTGCACGGCAAAACCGGCCGCACGCCAGGCATCAAGGCCGCCGTCCAGCAGCCGTACCTGCGCGCGCTGAGCTTGTGGCAGTTCCTGTGAGGCGAGCGCAGCCAGTTGGGCAACCTCGGCCAACAGCACCAGCGGCCGCTGCTCGCCCGCCACGTGTTGTGCGAGCAAGGAGCGAATCGACCAGCGCGCCCCGGCAATGTGGCCCTTGCGATAAGTCATGCTCGGCCGCAGATCAATCAGCGCGACGGCGTCATCCTTCAGTGCATCGGAAAGCGCCTGCGCCGTGATCAGCGGCAATGCTTCGTGGGCGACCCCATCGCTTTCCGGTAGCGACAGCGTGCTGCTCACACCACCTGCCAGCACATAGGCTTCATGCCCCGCCTGACGCAGCCAGCTCGCGACAATCCGGGCGCGGACACCATCGCTGTCGATCAGCACCAGTCGCGCCTGGCGCACGCCGACATACAGATCGGTCGATTGAACCAACTGACCGCCTGGCGTGTGTTGCGCGCCCGGCAGACTGCCGGCGGCAAACTCTTCGGCAGTGCGCACATCACACAAAAACAGACTGCGATCAGCATCGCCGGCCCATTGCTCGACCTGTGCAGCCGTCACTGTCTCTGCGCCGGCTCTTTCGGCCAGTCGGGCAGCCGCCAGGCGCTGTGTGGTCAATGGCGCTGCGGTCACCGACTCGGCATAACGCCGGGTGCTGCCGTGCTCAAGCTCGAAGTCCTCCAGATACCAGCCTTGTGTGCCGTTTTCCAAGGCATACACCGGGTTCTTCAATCCGAGGTTGATCAGGGTCTGCGCACCGATAATGCTGCGGGTACGACCGGCGCAATTGATCACGATCGGCGTGTCTTCGTCAGGCACCAGGTCATGGATGCGATACCCCAGTTCGCCATTGGGGCAGCACACGGAACCAGGAATGGTCATTTTGTAGTATTCATCGAACGGCCTGCCGTCGAGCAGCACCAGAGGCTCGCCTCGGGTTTGCCATTCGGCCAGTTGTCGCGCGGTGACATGGGGCGTGTGATTGACCTCTTCGACCAATTCGCCAAATGCCTTGGATGGCACATGCACGCCGGCAAACAACTGATGACCGGCGGCCTGCCAGCCATCGGCACCGCCCTCAAGGATATGCACGCGGTCATACCCCAACGCCTGAAGGCGCCGCGCGGCGCGCGTGGCAACATCGCCGCCGTTCTGGTCATGAATCACCAGTCGCACTTGAGGGTTGGGCGCCAGTCGCCGAACCTCCAGTTCCAGCCGGCTATAAGGCAGATTGACGGCAAAGAACGGATGGGCTTCGCCATACTGGCCATGTTCACGCACATCGAACAGGGCAATTTCCTGCCCGTCGAACAGCCACTGCTGCAATTGCGCTGGGGTTACGATCTGACTCATGGGGTTGCGCTCGAAAGAAAATTATTGAAGCGCCAGAGCGCGTTCACTGGCCGCCACGTCGCGGCCCTTGGCATACGCACGTTGGATGGCCGGGCGCGCCTTGAGGCGTTCGCGCCAGGCCCGAATGTGCGGAAAGTCCTGCAGTTCCTGCCCCTGTCGCTGCGGCTGAATCCACGGGAATATCGCCATGTCGGCGATGGAATAATCACCGGCCACGCAGGGCACTTCGGACAACCGTCGCTCCAGCACGCCATACAAGCGCGCCGCCTCGCCCGCCAGCAGTTCCAGGGCAAACGCCTGCGGTTGCGGCGCCTTCTCCTTGAACAGCTGCAACTGACTCAGGTATGGCGTGACGTGCCCCACTTGCCAGAACAACCATTCCTGCACCTTCTGACGTTCGGCAGTGCCCGCCGCGGGCAGGAATCGCCCGGCCTTGTCGGCCAGATAATTGAGGATGGCACCGGATTCGAACAGGCTCAGCGGTTCAATCAAGCCGTGAGGCGCATGATCGACAATCGCAGGAATCCGCCCGTTGGCGCTGATGCGCTGGAATGCCGCCTGCTTCTGTTCACCCTCACGGATGTTGACTCGCAGCACGCGGTACTCCAGCCCCAGTTCTTCCAGGAGAATGCCGATTTTCAAACCGTTGCCGGTCGGCCAGTAATACAGATCGATCATGCGTAGGCCTTGATCGACGGCGCCATTTGCGAGGCGTTGTAGTTGAGAATGCGCCCGTCGGCCTCAACGCCGTAACGCCCGTTGAGGGATTCCAGCGGCAAGCCGTACAAATGGAAATGCAGGGTCGGCTGTTCCCCATCGACACGAATCCCGTGCAAGTCTTCACCCAAAAACGAGATTGAGGTGCCGGGCTGCACGATGACTTCCTTTTGCAGGTGCAACGTGGTGAAACCAGGCTCGCGACCCTCATCGCTGCGGGTATAGACGTAGTTGATTTCCTGGCCTTCGATGGCACTGATGATTGCCCAGGTCTCGTGGTTGTGGGGGATGGTGCTTTTGCCCGGCAGCAGCGAGTTCAGGTACAGCGTCGGGGTGTCGCCGTCATCGTTGAGACGGTAGCGGAACGCGGTGCTGCCCTGCCCCGGCACCGGCGCCGGGAATTCATCGAAGTTGAACAGGTCGCGGCGTTCGGCGAGCGTTTCCAGCAGGCTGACGATTTCGTCCAGCGCAGCGCGGTCGACGCCCCGTTGATGGATGACGCGGACTTTCTTCAGGAAGTCCTCGATGACATCGGCACGGTTCACGGTACTCATTAATATCTCCTCGGGGTCAGACGGAAAGGCTGTAGCGGCTGAGGTTGGTCAACAGATAAGGATCATTGGCAAGCGCCGCGCGCCGGCCCGGATCGCCCAGGGCGTGGCGCAAGAAGGTCTGGGTTCGTTCGCTAACGGGGTGCTGGAAAATCTGCGCGGCGCTGCCGTGCTCGACGATGACCCCGTTCTCGGTGAAATAGACGACATCGCTGATTTCCTCGGCAAACCGCATCTCGTGGGTCACCAGCACACAGGTCATGCCTTCCTCGGTCAGTTCGCGAATCACCGTCAGCACTTCGCCGACCGTTTCCGGATCGAGGGCCGAGGTCACTTCATCGAACAGGATCAATTCCGGGCGCATCGCCAGGGCACGGGCAATCGCCACGCGCTGTTGCTGACCGCCGGACAGTTGGCCGGGATAGGCATCGGCCTTGTGTTCCAGACGCACTTTGGCCAACAAGGCGCGCGCGTCTTTCTCGGCGTCGACCCGATTGCGCCCCAATACCTTGCGTGGCGCCACCACCAGGTTTTCCAGCACCGAGAGGTGCGGGAACAGGTTGTACTGCTGGAACACGAACCCCACGCGTTTGCGCAATTGGATGCGCTGTGCTTCCTGCGTCAGGGTGTGGACGTCGGTAGCGCCGACCCGGATGCTGCCGCGCTGGGGCTGCAACAACCCGGTGATGCAGCGCAGAATCGTCGACTTGCCGGAACCCGACGGGCCGATAATCGACACCGCCTGACCGCGATGCACCTCCAGATCAATGCCCTTGAGTACCGGGTTGCCACTGAACGACAGGTGCAAATCCCGCAGGCGGACCAGCGGTTCGCCGCCGGTTTCAATAGAAGGCATAACGTCGCTCCAGGCGTCGGGTGAGTCGGGATATCGGGTAGCAGTAGGCGAAGAACAGCGCGAGCAGGCTGAAGTAGATCACCACGGTAAAACCGGTCATGTTCACGGTATTGCTGGCGATCTGTGCGGTATCGATCACGTCATGCACGCCCACCAGCGAAGCCAGCGCCGTGCCCATGGTGATCACCGCGTACAGGTTCATCCACGGCGGCAGCATGCGTTTGAAACACTGCGGCAGGATGATCGAGCGGAAGATCTGCCCCCGCGTGAAAGCCAGCGAACGAGCGGCTTCCCATTGCGTGGCCGGGATCGACGCCACGGCACCACGAAAGATCTCCGCGACGTTGGCGCTGGCCGGCAGCGCGAGGCCGAGGGTGACCTTGACCCAGTCCGGAAACGCCACGTAAGTGCCGGCAATACGGATCTCGAACGGAAACACGTAGGTGGTGAAATAGATCAGTACCAGCCACGGTGCATTGCGAAACACCTGCACCCAGATTTGCGCCGGCAGACGCATCAGGCGCAACGGCGACAAGGCCAGAGCCCCTACCAGCAACCCCAGCAGCGAACCCAGCCCGATGGCCACCAGGCTGATCAGAATGTTCTGCGCGAAGCCCGCCGCCAGTGCCGGCGACCATTGCAGCAAGGCCTTGAGCACCGGGCTCTGCGCGCTGAAATACAGCAGCGCCAGTGCGATGCCCGCCACTATCAACAGCTTGCCGAAGTGTCGGCGCGGCAGGGCCGTCATTGCAGTGACGGTCGATTCAGTGGCCATAACCGGGCATCCTCAGGCGCGCTTCGAGGTAGCGCCCCACGCAATTGACGATAAAGCTCAGCAGACCGAAAAAACTCAGGATCAGGATCATCAGTTCCAGCACGTTGTCACTCTGGGTCCAGATCATGATCGCCGCGTACGTGATGTCGCCCACGGCAATGGCCGACGCCACGGCGGTCATCTTCACCAGGTCGATCAGGTTGTTGATCAGCGAGGGCAGCGCAAAACGCAGGGCCAGCGGGAGCTGCACATTCCACAACAACTGCCGGCTGCTGAAAGCCAGCGAACTGGCCGCTTCCAGTGTCACCGCAGGCACCGCCTCGATGCCGGCGCGCAGGGCTTCGGCATGGAACGCGCCCTTGTGCAGGGAGATCACGATCACCACCCAGGCAAACGGTGTCAGCGGATTGGCCGCACCCACCGCTTGGGTCAGCAGCATGTTCAACACCAGGAAGGCGCAGTACAGCTGCACCAGCGTCGGCGTGTTGCGCGTGACTTCGACAAAGATTCGGGCCGGTGTCGCCAGCCACGACTTGCCCGATGTCAGCATCGCCGCCAGTGCGACACCGGCCAGCAAACTGCCGACGATGGTGAACGCACACAGCAATGCGGTGGTAAGTGCGCCTTGCCCGAGTGTGCCGCGCTGGTACGCGTCCAGAAGAAAGCTGTAGTTCAGACCCAGCCCCGCCGTCCAGTGAACGAAAAGCTCCAGCCAGTGAGTCATGGCTCGCTCCGTAGCTGCGCGCAGGCTCGTGCGATTCGGCGTCCCGCTTCAACGACATTGTCAGTGGCCGTGGCGATGGACAGGCGGAACCACGGCGACAGACCATAAGCACTGCCCGCTACACCGGCAACGCCCTCCTCCAGCAGATAGTCGACGACATCGGCGTCGCTGCTCATCCGCTGCCCGTCAGGGCGATATCGGCCGATCAAGCCGGCGCAGCGGACAAACGCAAAGAAGCCGCCCTGTGGCTCAAGCACCTGCAGACCCTCCACCGGGCGCAGCGCGTCGAGCAGCAAATCCCGTCGCAACTGATAGGCCTCGACCTGCGGCGGCAGAAACCCCAGGCCACCCTCCAGCGCCGCCAGCGCAGCAGCCTGGCCAACGGACGATGCGCCGGATGTGGATTGCGATTGCACCACGGTCATGGCCGTTGTCAGCGCCTGCGGCCCGGCGCCGAAGCCGACGCGCCAGCCGGTCATGGCATAGGTTTTCGAAACACCGCCGACCAGCAGGCAACGCTCTTGCAGATCTGGCGCAACGTTCAGCAGATTCAGCGCCGGACGGTCGTCGAAACGAATGTGTTCGTAGAGTTCATCCAGCAGGATCAGCAATTGCGGATGCCGCCTCAGTACGGTGGCAATCGCTCGCAATTCTGCCTCGGTATAAACCGCGCCGCTGGGATTGCCCGGACCGTTGAGAATCAGCCAGCGGGTACGCTCGCCAATGTGCTGCTCCAGCTGCGCAGCCGTGAGTTTGCAGCCTTGCTCCAGCGGGCATTCGATGAACACCGGCTCGCCACCGTTGAACCGCACGCTGTCCGGAAACGACGGCCAGTACGGAACCGGCACCAGCACTTGATCGCCGTCGTCGAGGGTGGCAGCAAAGGCATTGAAGATGATCTGCTTGGCACCTTTGGCAATCACAATCGAGGGCAGCGGATAGCTCAGGTGGTTTTCCCGCTCGAGCTTGCGTTGCACCGCCAGGCGCAAGCCTTTGACGCCGGGCGTCGGGGTGTATTTGGTGGCGCCGGCGGCAATCGCTGCGCAAGCAGCCTGCTTGATATGTTCGGGCGTGTCGAAATCCGGCTCGCCGGTGGTCAGGTCGAGAATGTCGCGACCGCCGTCACGCAGTTCGGTCGCGCGGGATTTGGCTGCCGCGTTGGCGGACAGCGAGACGCGTTGCACGCGTCTGGAGAGACGGAGCGTCATGAGCGGGACACCTCAATGACCTTGCCGGGATTGAGCAGGTTGTTCGGATCCAACGCCTGTTTGATACGGCGCATCAGATCCAGCTCCACCGGACTTTTGTAACGCGTCAGCATGTCGCGCTTGCGCTGGCCGATCCCGTGTTCCGCGCTGATGGAACCGCCATGGGCGTGGGCGCTGTCGTGCACCAGCAGACTCAGCGCGGCGTAATGGGCCATGTGTTCATCGACGGTCGAATGCAGCGGATGGGCGACGTTGTAATGCAGGTTGCCATCGCCCAGATGGCCGAAGGTGAAGTGCCGCACGCCCGGAAAGTGCACCTGCAACAGGGCATCGGTGTGGGCGACGAAATCCACGACCCTGGAAATGGGTACCGAGATGTCGTGCTTCATATTGCGCCCGGCGCGCTTCTGCGCCTCGCTCATGTTCTCCCGCAGCAACCACAGGGCCTGACTTTGGGCCAGGCTTTCGGCAATCAGTGCATTGGCCAGCAAGCCTTGCTCGAAGGCTTCGCCCAGCACGCTTTCAAAGGCCTCGCGGGCTTGTGCTTCACCGCGATTGTCGGAGAGTTCGAGCAGCGCAAACCACGGCTGTACAGCGCCGAGAAAAGGTTGCGGGGCTTCAGGAAACTGCTCGCGCAGCAACGCCAGGCAATCGGCGTTGAGCAACTCGAATGCGGTAAGCCCGGCGCCGAAATCGGAGCGGGCATGGGAGAGAAACCCTACCGCTTGCGCCAGCGAATCGAACGCGAGGAAGGCCGTGGATTGCGCCTTGGGCAGCGGGAACAGTTTCAGGGTTGCGGCAGTGATGATGCCCAGGGTGCCTTCGCTGCCGATGTACAAGTCGCGCAAGTCGTAGCCGGTATTGTCCTTGCGCAACCCACGCAGGCCATGCCAGATCTCGCCCTCGGCCGTCACCACTTCCAGCCCGAGGGTCAGCTCACGGGTGTTGCCATAACGCAGGACAGCCGTGCCGCCGGCGTTGGTGCCCAGATTGCCGCCGATCGTGCAACTGCCCTCGGCCCCCAGACTCAGGGGAAACAGCCGCCCTGCTTCCTCGGCGACCTGTTGCACGTGTTGAAGAATGCAGCCGGCCTCGACGGTCAGCGTGTCGTTGTCGGTGTCCACTGCGCGCACTCGATTCAAACGATCGAGCAACAGCAACACCGAATGCCCGCTGGCATCCGGCGTCGCCGCGCCCATCAGGCCCGTGTTGCCGCCCTGAACCACGATTGGAGCGCGGGCAGCGGCGCAAACCCGCACCACTGCCGCGACTTCCTCGGTATTGCCGGGGTGCACGGCTGCGATCACCGCGCCCACGTAGCGCCCCTGCTTGTCGGTCAGAAAAGCGCTCGCCTCTTCGCTGCGCTGCACATGACGCTCGCCCAGCAGTTGTTGCAACTGCGCAAACAAAACCTCACTCATGGCTGCGACGCCAGCGGTTGAGCGTTGCGATACTGCTCGTGCAGATCACGCAGGGCCTGGGATGGCGCCATGCCGGTGCGCTCGCCCAACGCAATCAGCCAGCCGCTGCGGTGCCAATCTCGCACGATGGCGTCGAGTTTCGCCTGAGTGTCGTGCTCGCCTTTGCGCAGCCAGATCACCGAGTTGGAGGGAATCAGATCATTGGGCAGCGGAATTTCATAACCGGCCCATTCGGTATCGCCGAGCAAGGCGTGCATGGTCGGGCTGACGTGCACCGCCGCCACGCAGCCGTTGCCGCGCAGCGACAGCAACGATTCGGACTGGCTGCGGAACGCCTTGATCTGCGCTCCGTAGGTTTCCTGCAACGGTTTGATGAAGTTGCTGCCCTGGGACACGCACACCGGCTTGTCCTTCAGGTCTGCCCACCGAGTGATGCCCGCGCCCTTGCGGATCAGCGCCGCCCCGCCCACTTCCTCGTAGGGCGTCGGCACGTAGTCGAGAATCTGCGCACGCTCATCGGTGAACTGCATGTTGGCGATCAGGATGTCGACCTTGCCTTGCTGCAGAAACTGCACCCGGTTAGGCGCCAGCACCGACACCGTTTTCGCCTCCACACCCAGAGCCTTGGCTACGCCCTTTGCGAGTTCGACGTTGTAACCCAGATGCTCGCCGGTCTTGGGATCTATGGTGCCGAACGGCGGGCCGCTGAGGATCACCCCGACGCTGATTTCGTGGCGTTGGCGGATCTTGTCCAGCGTGGCATCGGCCCGGACGGCACTGGTGCCGATGGCAACCAGGGCGCCGAGGCAAAACGTGGTCAGGGCTTTAGCGGAAAAATGACGTTTCATGCAGGGCTACCTTGAACGACCGTCGAGTGACACGACGGTCGGATGAAAACTCTGAGGGAGGGATTTCAGGCCCCGTTGGCTTGAAACTGTTTTTGCAGTTCGACCAGCGCCGGTGACGCGGGGGTGATGTGGTTGCGAGTCTGGGCTTCGATCAACCAGCCGCTGCGGTGCAGTTCCTTCACAATCGGGTCGAGCCTGGCCTGAGTATCGTTTTCACCACGGCGTGTCCAGATCACCGATGGCGCCGGATTGAGCTCCGGGGTGATGGCGCGGTAGCCTCGCCACTCGGCGCTGTCGGCGATTAACGGATTGATCAGGGTGGCGTCATGAACTGCCGCAACGCAGTTGTTGCCACGCAGTGCCAGCAAGGACTCCGATGAACTTTTGAAAGCTTTCAACTCGACGCCCAGTTCAGTGAGCGGCTTGATGTAGCTGCTGCCCTGGGAAGTGCAGACCGGTTGCCCTTTCAAATCCTCCCAACGAGCGATCTTGCTGTCCTTCAGCACGGCTGCAGTACCGCCAACCCGATAAAACGGTGTGGGTACAAAACCGAGGATCTCACCACGCTCCGCCGTCCATTCCATGTTGGCGATCAGCAAATCCACTTTGCCCTGTTGCAGGAATTGCACGCGGTTGGCTGGCAATACCGGCACCAGTTGCACCTCGGCGCTTAGCCGCCGACCCAGTTCCTCGGCCAGTTCGACGTTCAAACCACGCGGTTTCTGTGTGGCAGGATCAATCCCGCCAAAGGGGCCACCTGACAACAGCACGCCGACCACCAGCACATGACGTTGCTCGATCTTGTCCAGCGTCGCATCAGCCAGGGCAGCGGTGCTGGCGGCCAGCGATATGAAGGCGCCCAGCATCAGGGGCAAAAAACGTTTTGAAGGCGCGCGATCGGACAACATGGTTTTCCCCTCGTGATTGATCGGCAAACCCCGATCCAGTGAGGGGCATCCTGCTGACAGCACCGGCATAACGGAAATACAAATATCTAATATCGTTATAACTCAGGCGCCGTCACTTTTTTACCAAACGCATATAATCGTGGATTTATTGACTTAAGAGAACATCAAGAGAAAAAACTTCCTTCAAATGCATAAAGATATGTAATGTTTAAGTTCGTCCCTTTGATATAAAACCTGCCTATGACGATCCTCGATCTCGAATTGCTGCGCACGTTCATTGCCGTGGTCGATCACCACAGTTTTGCCGAGGCCGGCGTGCAACTGGCCCGCACCCAGTCGTCGGTCACTCAGCACATGCAGCGCCTGGAGCAACAGGTCGGGGTCAACCTGTTCGAAAAGCGCGGGCGGCAAAAGCAGCTGACGGAAGCCGGACAGCAGTTGCTGCGCCATGCCCGGCAGATGCTTTCACTCAACGATGATGCGCTGAACTCCCTGCGCGAAAGCAGCTTGAGCGGCGTGCTGCGTATCGGCTCGCCCCATGACATCGCCGACACCATCCTGCCCCCGATCCTCAGCCACATCGCGCGTTCGGCTCCGCGCTTGCGCCTGGAGATCGATGTCGGCCGCAGCCCGTTTCTCATGGACGATCTGCAACGGGGCAAGATCGACATGGTGATCTCCACCCGCGAAGCGCCCAATCTGGAAGGTTTTGCGTTACGCACCTCGCCGGTATGGTGGATTTGCTCTGCGCAGTTCATTCATAACCCCGGCGAGACGTTGCCGCTGATTCTGGTCGACGAACCGAGTATCTATCGACGGTATGCCCTGGAGGCCCTGGAGCGCGCCAACATTCCCTGGCGTCAGGCTTATCTCGCATCGAACCTGATTGGCATCAAAGCGGCGACGCGCGCAGGTCTTGGCGTCACCGCCAGAAGCATGGAAATGTTGGGCCCGGATATGCGGGTACTGGGGGAAAGCGATGGCTTGCCCCGCTTGCCGGACGTCACCTACTACCTGTGGATCCGTTCCAATACGATCAATCCGCTGGTGCGCCGGGCCTATGAGTTGATTCGCAGCAGCCGCGGGCATTGAATACCGACGATGCACGGGGTGCTCGCGGCGAATCTTCCCGCCCCCGTCAAACAGCGTTGCCGAAACTGAACGAGGCGCCATACGAGGATTTCTCTCGCAAGCATTGGCCATTCAGATGTCCGGGCTTCGCAGATTGACTGACGGTTGGCTGCTTCACCAGGGAACTGCCGGTGCCAGGCATCGTCCGAGCTTAAGCGTTTAAGCAAACTGCTCGCCACGAGGTTTCCGTTTGAAAGCTGCCATCGTCAAAAAATACCGCCTGATCATCAAGACCCTGGGCTACGTGGGCTGGTCTCTGTTCTGGTTGCTGCTGTGGGACATCGCCGTCACCGTCGACTTCATGCTGTTCCTCAACGCCAAGCTGAACCTGCCGCTGATGCCGCTGACCTTGCTCGGTTCGGCGTTGATCGTATTGATCAGTTTTCGCAACAGCAGCGCCTACAACCGCTGGTGGGAAGCGCGGACGTTGTGGGGGGCGATGATCAACAACTCCCGCAGCTTCGCCCGGCAGGTGCTGACGCTGCTGGACGATGCCGGCGGCGAGGTGAATCCGGTCAAATCCACTCTGCTGCGCCGCCACGTCGCGTATGTGAACTGCCTCGCCGCGCATCTGCAAGGCCAGCCTTGTCCCGACGAGGTGCGGGCGTTTATTCCCGCCGAAGAGTTCGCCCGCAGTGGCACGACCAATAACTTTGCCAACGATATCCTCACCGGCTCCGCGACTTTGCTCGCCAAGGAATACAAGGCCGGGCATCTGGACAGTATTCGCCTGGCGCGGCTTGAGTCGACGCTGGTCGACCTGTCCAACAGTCAGGGCGGCATGGAGCGGATCGCCAACACCCCGCTGCCCTACCCTTACGTCTATTTTCCGCGGCTGTTTATTTCGCTGTTCTGTTTGATCGTACCGGTGGGACTGGTCGAATCCCTGGGCTGGTTCACGCCGCTGGCGTCGACCGTGGTGGGATTCATGCTGCTGGCCATCGAACGCATCGGCACCGATCTGCAAAGCCCGTTTCGCCACAGCGAACACCAGATTCAAATGGAAGCACTGTGCGAAACCATTGAAAAGAACTTGCAGTCGATGCAACGTGATTCGTTGGGTGATGTGCGCAGGCTTGAAGAGCACGCGTGAGGCGCTGCTTTAGCAGCAGTGTGATAGCGGGTCTCCCCTTTTCTTTATCAGGTGCAAAGCGACTATTGATGAGACGGGCGGATTAACTGACCTGGGTGCGCTCCAGGCCAGCCTTGGTGTTTCAGTTCGCGATCCTCGGTGCCTTCTCTTCATCGTCGTAATGGCGGCAAAGAAATTCGCGGACCAGGACGGCAGTTCGTCCAGCGCTGGTCACCACAAAGAAATGTCCCTCGCCCTTCAGAAGGCGAAGTTCTGAACGTCCAATTGTGCGGCGCAGGATATGGCCGTTGTATGCCTGTATTAACGGATCGCGGTCGCCGGCAAGAATCAGCGTGCGTTGAAGCAGCCGGGACAGCCGAAGCAGGCTTGTCCATCCGATCAAGGCTGCGAGCTGGAAATAGTAGGTTCGCGGATTAACAGAGAGCATGCCTTTCATCACACCGAACCGCAGCAGCGTCTGAACTGAATGGCCGGATCGTTCTTGCTTGTGCATGTTGGTGTTTTTGCTCTTGCGGAAAAAATCCATAACGTCTGCAGGCTTCATCAGCAGCAATGGACCGGGAGAGGTCGCCGCGAGGATCAGCCTGCGTACCCTGCTCGGGTAACGAAGAGCGAATTCCTGAGCCAATGCACCTCCCCAACTCACACCGAACACATCGACCTGGTCGATCCCCAATTGCTCAAGCATCCCGGCAATCACGTCGGCATGGCGTGGCAGGCGAAAGGGCCAACGGGGCATTTGCGACTTGCCGACTCCGGGCACGTCCAGCGTGATGGTCATGAAGTCGTCAAGTTTATTGCGCAGCGGATCGAAGGTACGAATCAAACCACCCAAACCATTGAGCAAAAGCAGCGGAGAGCCTTGACCGCAGATCGAAACGTTCAACTGCAAGCCCTTCGTTGTCAGCCTGTGCGTTGTCATGATTTCTCCTTGCTGCACGTAATTGAAAGGCAGTGCAGGTGGGATCGCGACGTCTACCGTCGGATTTTTGCTTCCAGTTTCTTCAACCACGCCGTCCAATGATGGATGGGAGGTAAAGGGTCAACCCAAAGCCGTGTCGAGAAACATCATGACCCCGAAACCGAGCATCAACCCCAAGGTTGCAGGTGTCTCATGACCGTTGCGATGGGTCTCGGGAATGACCTCATGGGACACCACAAAAATCATCGCGCCCGCCGCCAGACCAAGCGCTATGGGATATCCCAATGCGAAGCTGCTCGAAATCCCCAAGCCGACGATCGCGCCAATGGGTTCCATCAACCCTGAGCCCACCGCAATAAGCGCAGCGCGAAGCGCTGAAATCCCGGTCACGCGTAACGCAAGCGCCACCGCCAGGCCTTCGGGAATGTCTTGAATGGCGATGGCAGTGGTGAGCGGCAATCCCACCTTCATATCGCCATTGGCAAAACTCACTCCAATGGCCATCCCCTCCGGCAAGTTATGCAGCGTGATTGCCAGAACAAACAGCCATACGCGATTGATGCGCTGCGCCTCGGGCCCACGGCGACCGCTTTTCTCATGTTCGTGAGGCACGAAGCGATCCAGACCGATCATCAGCGCTACCCCCAATCCCAATCCTGCAACGACGACACAGGCTGCGAGCAGCTGGTTACCGCAGAGCTCCTGGGCGGCTTCGATACCCGGAAGAATGAGCGAAAACGAACTGGCGGCCAGCATCATTCCGGCGGCGAAGCCCAGCATGATGTCCTGCGTTCTGGCGGCGATATCGCGTAACGCAATCGCTGCCACCGCACCTATGGCCGTCGCAGCGAAGCCTGACATGCCGCCGAGAAATGCAAAGTGCAGATTTTGTTTGTTGGCGCCGACGAAGGCGCCGTACCCGCTGATCAGCAAGCAAAGCGTCACGCCAATCAGAATTGACCAGAAGGCTAGCCCGCCCCATCCGGATTTTGAGAGCCGAACAAACCGTGAGCGAAGTGTTGCGCCAGATGAGGTCAACGGCTCGGACATCGCACCCTCCTGTTTTCTTGAGTTGGAAAAACCGCACGCCTTTTGGCGTGCGGTCGCGTCGTTAAGGTTGTGGTTCGCCTTGCACACCCGCCCCCAGGTCCGCACCCGTGATCGGATTGCTGTCTGGGTCGGACATCGTCCTGGCTTTCATGTCCATGAGCAGCGCTTCATCCTCGGCGCTCAATTGCACAGTCGCGGTGCCCTCGCCTCCATCCACCGCCGGCGCTGGATTCTCTACGAACTCCCAGTCCTCCCCTTCGTTCCACGGCCCGCGGGTGCTGCCTTCGCCCTGAGACATGTTGAAGTAAACGTTGGTGAATTCAGGCATACCCGGCAGTTTGCCCTGAGGGAAATTAGGCTGGATGGCGTGCAGTGCTTTTTCAAAAGACAGTTGATGGGCGATTTCACGGGTCATCAAAAATCCGAGGGCTTCCTTTACACCCGGATCATCTGTGACATTCATCAAACGCTCGTAGACGATCTTCGCCCTGGCCTCAGCGGCGATATTGGAGCGCATGTCTGCAGTCGGTTCGCCGATGGTATCGACGTAAGCCGCCGACCAGGGAACGCCTGCCGAGTTGGTCAAGGGAGCACCGGCGCCGTACAACAGACTTGTGATGTGGGAATCGTTGCCGGCCCCGTTGATGGCGCGATACAACTCGCCCTCTTCCTCGACACCTTCGGCCATTTGCCCTTTGGCGCCCTTGTTCAACATCACGATAATCGAGCCGACGATCTCAAGGTGGCTGAGCTCCTCGGTGGCAATATCCATAAGGAGATCCTTTCTGCCTGGATCATCTTCGGCCAACGCCTGTGTGAAGTAGCGTGAAGCTGCGGCGAGTTCCCCTTGGGCTCCTCCGAATTGTTCCAGTAGAAGATTGGCCAACCCTGGATTAGGCTGAGCAACGCGCACGGTGTATTGAAGTCGTTTGTTATGTAGGAACATGACATTCTCCTCAGGTGAATCAGGGCTGCCGTTCACTCGGCAATAGACCGAATGCCAACCCACATTCATCTGAAGCAAATGCGCCGGAGTTAATTTCAAAAACCTTCTGCCCTGTCGACCAACGGGTGCTGATTTCCCTTTGCTGTTGGAAACCTGCGAGTCAGTCTTCCTGGACAATAACGGAGATCCAGACTTTCAACTGATAGGCCATGTCCTCGCGTATTGGATAATTCCGGCTACGCAAGTGGGGACGGTTGCGCTCATCGCTCATCGGGCTCACCTTGTAGAACTCGTTGATGGAAACGCGTCAAGTACTGCAACGCATACTCGGTGGCGTATTTTTGTACTTCACAGCGTCCGCCGCAGAAGCGATGCTGGTGACTGAACACGCGACACTCATCAGCTACCTGAAACGCCCAGGCAAAGCAGATCGTGCCAGCCGGGATACCGTCTACATCGTCCGGGCCGAGAATGCCCGTTGTAGCAACGGCAACGTTGGCGGTACTGTCGCGCAATGCGCCCATTGCCATTTCACGCGCAACTTCCACGCTGGTGAGGTTGAACGTTTCGATGGTCTGCGGTTTGACATGCAGGAGGCGTTGTTTCGCCTGAGGCGAATACACCACGTACCCGCACTCGATGAACTCGCCACTACCCTCGACCTCGGATAACAGCGTCACAATTTTACCGGCGGTACACGACTCCGCTGTGGTGAGCACCAAACCATTGGCGCGCAGGTAGTGAACAGTGTCGTCGGCAATAGACATGTGCTGAATGACCTCAGTGATAATCCTCACCAGCGACCGCACGCAGATAGGCCGCATCTGCCTCCCTTCTCAGGTCACGCCATTCGGAATCGGTCAATCTACCCAACCGATGCATCTCATCAGACTGGCGTAATAGCTCCTCGTGATAGGCATCGGGACACTCCATGCGTAACGCTCGGTTCTCCAATGCAAGATGCCAGGCATCCAGGGCTTTCAATTTGGATTCCTGCTCAAGCGTCAGTTGATTCTTGAAAGCATTCATTTCACCCACCCCAAACATTTCCCGGTTGAGCAACAGTTTTCGAATTAGGTTCAAAAGGTCTGACGAAGAACAGCCTTTCGGTAATCTCGATGGAACGTTGCGCCAGGCCCCGTCCTCTATCGCAACACCAGCGAATCTGAGGATTTCATCATGATCGACCCAGCAACCGGTATGAAGGCAGGCGAGCGCTACACCATAGACAGTCTCGAACGCACGCGACATTTCCCGGGTTTCTTCCTCGACGGAAAATATTACCTTGGCCCGGAATTGATGACGGCCATAGGTTGGCTGGAAGGAAAGCAGTTTTATTACGATGAGCTTGATCCCACGGGTGAGCCGGTGTTTCCCGATCGACTCGCCGGCACTGTCGAAGACCTCACCCTGACTCTCGCGGACGGTGCGCGATTGCCCTTGAACGAAATGCCGTACAGGGCAGATGCCGACCCCACTGCCAGTCCAAGCCGTCTTACTTCATCGTCATCACGACATCGACCTGCTCCGGCAAGCGATCAACTCGGAGTCGAGGGCGTCCGGATGTCAGGTAAACATCCGTATCCAATACTCCTGGCGGCAGGCGCCGCGCTAGTACTGGGAATACTGCTTGGAGTCAAACAAGCCAATCGTCTTACTGCCCGAAAACCGAGATAGCCGTCCTTGCTGATTTTTTGGAGAAGTGCTCTTTGAACGATCGGAGACAGGAATGCATCCAGTGACACCAGACGGTCGCTACTTTGTTGTCAAAGGCCAGCTATGGCGATGTTCCAACCCATCATTGGATGAAGATTTGCGCCAGCGTCTTGTCAATGGGCTTATGGCCGCTCGACGAGAGGTCAAGAACGCCAAGGGTTCGCAAGACGCGTCGCAACTGAAGCGCGCTCGAGAAAAGGTACAAATGGCCAAAGTGGCCCTCGGGGAACGGGGGCCTGTCTGGTGGACTGATGGAAGCCCGGACTTCAACCGGCGGCTGGTCATCAATTCCCCTTATGCCGAATGGTTCAGCTCGCTCCAAGAGCCTGATTAACTCTCGGCGTAAGGCGGGATTCGGATGATGTTCCAGTGTTGCTCACAACCGCCGATCCAAGGCATTGGATGCACCCATTACAACCGCTCGCCCTCTGGCACTTGTACGACGTAGCCAAGTTAACGCTGCGGTAGACAGGGAAAGCGCTTGCAAGCCTAGCCAGGCTCCACTGGCGCCGGCAGTGCCACTCTTGCACAGGCGAAAAGCAGCATGCCTGTCAGGATCAGCGCGCCTCCACGCATCCAGGTTTCCAGACTTTGCTGACTAAGCAGTACCAGGCAAGAGACGATAGCCAGTAGCGGAACCCACGTAGGTACTCGAAAGTGATCTTGCGCAACCTCGTCACGGCGCAGGATCAACACGGACAAATTGGTACTGAGAAATACGAACAGCAGGAGCAGGACGACTGTTTCAGCGAGTGTGGCTAGCGTCCCCGTCAGCGTGAGCAAGATTGCCACGAGGGTGGTAGCGATCACTGCTATCCACGGGGTGCGTCGTTGAGGCAGCACTTTGCTCAAGGCATTCGGCAAAAGTCCAAGGCAGGCCATGCCATAAGTAAGGCGGCTGGCCATTATCATGGTTAGAAGTGCGCCGTTGGCTACCGCGACCAATGCAATAAAGGCAAAGACGCGAGGCGGGATGTTCAAACCTGACGCCCGAACCACCTCAAGAAGAGGAGCAGAGGTTGCAACCAGTTTTTCCATGGGCAGTACGGAAGATGCCGCTACACCGACCGCCATGTAGAGGACTCCGGCGGTCAGCAATGCGCCAAACAATGCGCGGGGGTAAACCTTTCGAACGTCTCGAATTTCTTCTGCAAGATTGGCGGATGTTTCGAATCCTACAAAAGAATAGAAGGCGATCAGTGCCGCACCCAAAACGGCTAACATCGGGCTGACTCCCGGCTTGAACTCCAGGCTGCGACCCAAATCTGCATCGCCTGTACGGAAATACCAAGCGGCGGCAACAACGACCAAAAGAAGGCCTGACAGCTCAATGACTGTCATCACCAGGTTGGCTCCCAAGGATTCTTTGATTCCCCTCGCATTGAGTAGCGCGATCACGAGAAGGAACAGTAAGGCTGAGATATGAGGTGGTACATGGATGAACGCCGCCAGGTAATCGCCCGCAAACGCCAGCGATAAACCCGCAGCGCTCGTGACAGCTGCAGATAGCATGCAAAAGCCCACGAGAAAAGAAATGAGCGGTGACCCGAACGCTTTCTCGGCGAAAACCGAAGCGGCGCCCGCGTGGGGATATTTTGTCACCAACTCGGCATAGGAACCTGCAGTAAGCATCGCGAAAAAAAGAGCGATGAGCAGCGGCATCCATATTGCGCCACCCACCTCCCCCGCAATTGTCCCGGCAAGAGCATAAACGCCCGCTCCGAGCACATCGCCGAGAATAAATAGAAAAAGCATCGGGCCGGTAACGGCCCGGCGCAGGGAGGTCTTGGAGGGCAAGGTCTTCACGATCTACTTCCTGACTTGAGGTTCGGAGGGCCGATTACCGGGCTGGAAGTCAGGCGGCTCCACTCTCAATCAATGGAAATTCGCGTATCACTAAAGTTCACATATCTTGCCAAGGTGACAAGTAAAAGGTGCCTCACGTACACCCTGATTAGAGCTGTGGAAATCCTCTCAAGTAGCTAAAAATCGAAAACAAAAAAGGGCCGTAATCAGGCCCTTTTGTGTTCAAACCAAAATCATTTGGTCAGCCAGGACTCCACAGTGTCGGAGCCGTGCTCTGCTTTCCAATCCTTCAGCGTTTTATGATTGCCGCCTTTGGTTTCAACAACTTCCCCAGTGTGCGGATTTTTATAGACCTTCAACTGGCGAGGCTTGCGACTGCCGGCTTTGGACCCGGCGGCTGGAGCGCGACGACCTGCTTGCGGATCAAGCAGGTTGATCACGTCCTTAAGGCTGTAGCCGTATTTTGCGAGCAAGTCGCGCAGCTTCGTTTCGAACTCGATTTCTTTCTTGAGGCCAGCATCACCCTTGAGGGTTTCGAGGGCCTGGAGCTGTTCGGCGAGGTGTTTTTCGAGCTGGCGGAATTCGGCAAGTTTAGACATGAAAAAATCTCGATGTGAGTAATACCTGAAGGTTACACCATAAATCACGGCCCGCACTTACAAGGACTGGCGCTGGGTCTTTACCTGGACAGCCTCAACAGGCCTTGAATTGATTCCCTGTGAACGGTCGAAGTCTTTTTCTTATCGATGAGTATCCGCCTCCTCAGCCGGATAAAACTCACCTTCCTTCCCTATCCTTTTGAGCTGTTCGCGCACGATCAACTCAACGCTGGCAACTGCGGCTTGATCGTCAGGGTCGACCAGCTGCAAGGACAGGCGCTGGATATTCTGATCGTGGGTGCCCTCACTCATCATCTCGTGCGTAAAGACTTGTTCACCTCGCCATAGGCAAAGTTGAGTATGAGTTTCGCCGAGCCATATTTCGTTGATTGATCTGAGGTCGGTGGTAGCCAGTTGATCGACAGTGATTGTCTTATCCATTGCGCTGTACCTTACCAATGAGTAGATACAGATAGACTTACGGGCCCAGGGGTCGTTCCAAGTGAAGGCAGTTCACTGCGATTTCCGATGATGACGAAACCATCCCGTTCGTCCGCTTCCAGCCCTTCCTGCACCTCAGCCAAACCAGCAAAGAACATCGACTTCATGATCAGAAATACCGCCAGTCGTAAATCACCCACTCATCAGCAATTGAGGCTATGGAATCACCAGAATGATCGAGCAACGCTTTGATCTGCGAATTCGCAGGGGCGAATCGATCAGTAATGAGATGACCAGGTATTTACGGCGAAGCTGTATGGCAACAGAGCGAGCGCGCGAGGCCTTGCCAAGGAAACCGAAAACGCGTTTAGCGACTACGACAAGCGACAACAGCGACTATAGTCATTGGTGAGCCAGAGCGAATCCTGTCGCTGCTCTCCCCACCTGGCCCTCAATTCAATACCGCGAAAGCACGGCGAGCGTCGTCGTGCTTCTGGACGCGGAATATGAACGTCTTGCTGCCGATAACACTCAGGCTCAGGCTGAAATCGTGGCAGCGTTGCCTCTTATAAATCCCTTGATGGTGGATGGAGTTATCCCCGCCGGGCAAGTCGCATCCCCCCCTGAGTAGACCCCAAACTCCTATCTATCAGGGCTCAAGCAATGAACACTTCAGAATTTGGTGATGCAGAGGAAACGAAAGACGACCTGGTTCAGGAGCCGCTGCCAGCCGGCACCGTAGCGCCCGACTTCTTACTGTACGCGACTCCCGATCAGCAATTGTCGCTACGCGAGCTGAAGGGAAATCCCGTGATACTGACGTTTTATCCCGCCGATTGGAGTTCGGTTTGTGGCGATCAACTGACCTTGTACAACCAGTTGCTACCCACATTCAGAGAATACGGTGCGACGCTCCTGGGTATCTCAGTCGACAGCGCCTGGTGTCATCAGGCCTTTGCCAAAGATCGGAATTTCCACTTCAGCCTGCTGGCCGATTTTGAGCCCAAAGGAGCTGTGGCGCGACGGTATGGAGCGTACGACTCCCACCTGGGAGTTTGTAAGCGGGCACTGTTCGTGATTGACAAGAAGGGTCTGATCACCTGGAGCTACATTTCACCAATGGCAATCAACCCAGGGGCGGACGGCATTCTGGATGCGCTGGATGCGCTGGCGAATGCACCACAATGCACGCCAACCAAAAATTAACAGGTGATCACATGGCCACTCTCAAAGTGCCGGTAAGTGCCAACGACCATCGCCAGGGAAGCGCGCATGCCAAAGTCACCTTGGTGGAATTTGGCGATTATGAATGTCCCTATTGCGGTTTAGCGTATTGGGTCGTCAAAAATCTCCAACAGCGTTTTCGCAACGATTTGCTCTTCGTGTTCCGTAACTTTCCCCTGACCACCGCCCATCCGCACGCAATGGGGGCAGCCGTCACAGCTGAATATGCAGGGAGTCGAGGACTCTTCTGGGAGGCTCACGACGAACTGTATGAAAATCAGGATCGATTGGGCATGCCACTGTTTCGGGCCATCGCTCTAAAACACGGTCTCTCCAGTGAAGAACTTTATGTTGCGCTGCAGGAAGGCACTTACCTGGCCAAAATAAAATCCGACTTTAATGGCGGCGTACGGAGCGGCGTTAATGGCACCCCCGCGTTTTACATTGACGGGCTTCGCTATGACGGGGTTCCAGAGTTCGCCGAAATGAGTCAGATGATTGAGCTTTCGTTGGTGAGTTGACGAAATGGCCGGATAGTCAATTCACCCGATA
Organism: Pseudomonas sp. 22082; assembly: GCF_052046055.1. NCBI lineage: Bacteria > Pseudomonadati > Pseudomonadota > Gammaproteobacteria > Pseudomonadales > Pseudomonadaceae > Pseudomonas > Pseudomonas sp. 22082. Next base: position 139,246 of record NZ_JBQEQB010000003.1, on the reverse strand, counting down.
GTTCCCCACCGTAATCGAGGCGGCATGTACGGCTGTTGAACGGCAGCACCTGCCCGATCCAATTGGCCCGCTGCTGCGCACTCGCCATTTGGCCATATACAGGTCGCCGACACGGAGCCAGCAGCGAATGAAATCCTTGAAGTATTATGAAAAAAATCGACACGCCACATGGTTAGAGTTGTTTTTTGACCTGATTTTTGTTGTTGCAATTGGCAAGGTTACGCACACTCTCGGACATGTTCATCAAGGCCACTTTGAACAAGAGCAACTATGGACATTTCTCCTGCTTTTTGTTCCATTGTGGTGGGTTTGGTCCAGCCACACGATTTACTCCAACAGGTTTGATACAGACAGCAGCCTTCACCGTCTGGCCACATTATTTATAATGTTGCTGCTGATTGTGTTGTCTGCACGGATCGGTGAGGAATTAGGATTAAACTATCCGCTTGTTATTTCCTGCTATTTTGGAATACGTGCCATCATCAGCATTATGTACATTTCATCCATCAGTAAAATCGACTACCGCAGCGAATTATCCTCCAGGCTTGGCTTTGCGCTGTCAATTAGCGCAATGGTTAGTCTTTCATCCATCCTTTTTGACCCACCTGTGCGTTACGTTGTCGCTTACATTGGGATTTTCCTTGACATTCTGCTGCCTGTATTTTTTTGGAGCAAATCAAAGCCATTGCCAGCACATACGGAACACTTGGTTGAACGACTAGGCTTACTCACCCTCATCTTATTGGGTGAGTCAGTCATTAGCCTTGCTGGAGGATTATCCGGCATTCAATGGGATCGTTATAATGTGATGGCAGCAATCACCGGCTTTATCATGATTTGCAGTATCTGGTGGATCTATTTTGATAGCTTTTACCTGCTGAGCAAAAATGATAGCAGTATGAGCGGGCACTCCTTAATCTACTCGCACCTCTTTCTATTTATAGGGCTGGCCCTCCTCGCAAATTTGATTAGACATGCAATCCTGAATGACATTGTGATTCGCGATTTTCAGATCATGTCAATCATCGGCATGACCTTGTTTTTCCTGGGCAAGCAATATGGCTATTTCGTAGCCGTACCTAAAATAAGGAAGTACATACTGCAAAACACCTTGATCGTGTTGTCTTTGGCAGGGCTGTTTATATTCCTGCCCCGCGCCGAGTACATATTGATCGGACTAACAGCAACCATGATCTGTTATGTTTTGTTGAATTTCAGATATCGTTAAATGTTTATTATTCGAGCATGGAGCTCGCAGGTGCATCAGTGGTATCACCGGGACGAACCTGCTGAGTCATTCGCTGCGCCACTTCAATCAGTACCTGATCGCCGAAGTAGTGTCCGATCGAATCGTTGATGGATTTGAATCCATCCAGATCAATACACATCACCGCCAGACGACGCTTACGCATTAGCTATCAGATTTGATGCTCAATCGCACAGACACAACGTCAGCCCCTGAGATACAGCAGATTATCCCTTGCCGACTTCAAGAACGGCATATTTCGACTGAGCCCTTTTGCTAGCTTATTCAAACCACAGGGCACCCCATATACCGGTGCCCCGGCGTTGTTCTGACCTCCCTCCGTCCCTGCGGTTAACAGCCCCCATCAGTCCTCTAAGGAGCTAGTTGGATGACAACACAATCTTCGAATACCTACACCGTGGATTCGCAAACGGCTCAACAGTTTTATATCAATGGTGGCTGGTGTTCGCCGGCAACGCCTGCCAGTTCGCCCGTGGTCAATCCGGCGACTGAAAGCGTAGTTGCAGAGGTTGCCAGCGGGTCGGCCGCAGACGTTGATCGGGCCGTCGCTGCAGCGCGTGCTGCGTTTCCTCACTGGTCTGCAACCTCCGCCGAAACGCGCGCGAGCCTTCTTGGAAAGATTTACGACCTGATCCTTGAACGAAAAGAGTCGCTTGCGCAGGCCCTATCTCTGGAAATGGGTGCTGCCATCGTTTTCGCCCGAGCGATGCAAGTGCCTTTGGCGGCCGAACATGTTCGGATTGCCCGTGATCTGCTGTCCACCTACCGCTTCCAGACGGTTGAAGGCGGCACCGCGATTGACCGCGAACCCATTGGCGTCTGCGGTCTCATCACCCCTTGGAACTGGCCGCTTTATCAAATCACCGCCAAGGTGGCTCCAGCGATTGCGGCCGGATGCACAGTGGTGCTGAAACCCAGCGAGCTGTCACCGCTGAGCGCCCTTCTTTTCGCCCAGCTGGTGCATGACGCCGGCCTGCCACCGGGTGTCTTCAATCTGGTCAATGGCACGGGCCCCGAGGTCGGCGGCGCCATGGCTGCGCACCCGGATATCGATATGATTTCGATCACCGGTTCAAACCGTGCAGGTGCGCTGGTCGCACAGGCGGCTGCTCCTACAGTGAAACGCGTCACCCAGGAACTGGGCGGCAAGTCACCCAACGTGCTGTTGCCCGATGCGGACTTCGCCAACGTCGTGCCACTGGGCGTGATGACGGCGTTTCGCAACGTCGGGCAATCCTGCAGCGCCCCGACCAGAATGATCGTACCCAGGGACCGGCTGGCGGAAGTCGAGGCACTGGCCGCCGCAACCGCCAACGCGATCATCGTGGGGGATCCACAATCGGAAGAAACGGTACTCGGTCCGATAGCCAATGAGGCTCAGTTCAAGCGCGTGCAAGCCATGATCGAATCGGGCCTGAATGAAGGGGCCAAACTCGTCTGCGGCGGACCAGGCCGCGTGCCTGGTCATGAAACAGGCTTCTATGCCCGACCGACTGTCTTTTCCGATGTCGACTCGAGCATGCGCATTGCCCAGGAGGAAATCTTCGGGCCAGTGCTGTGCATCATTGCCTATGAAACGCTCGATGAGGCTGTCGCGATCGCCAACGACACCGTGTACGGACTGAGCGCCCACGTTCAATCCCGCGACCTTGATCATGCACGCGCCGTTGCCTCACGCATCCGCGCAGGACAAGTGCTGCTGAATCACCCGGCCTGGAATCCCATGGCCCCATTCGGTGGCTACAAACGATCCGGAAATGGTCGTGAATTTGGTGTCTACGGCTTTGAGGAATATCTGGAAACCAAAGCAATCGTAGGCTTCGGTGGCTAGCACACAATGGGGGACAGTCAGCTGTCCCCCTATTGGATCGCGCCTGATGGATGTAGGGAACTTCAGTGCCGCAACAACTTGCGCAACGGCACACCGTCCTTGAGCACCGGGGACTTGATAACGATGTAGCTGAAGTACTTGGAAATGCCGATGTTTTTATCCAGCAGGCTTTCAATCACTTCCTGATAGTGCTGAATACTGCGCGTCATGAAACGCACCAGATAATCGTAGCCACCACTGATCAAATGGCACTCGAGCACCTCATCCACCAGCCGAATGTTCGACTCGAACTTGGCGAAGTCTTCACGCTTGTGGTCACTCAGGGTGATTTCGGTGAAGACCGTTACCGATTCGGTGATCTTCGCCAGGTTCAGGTGTGCCTTGTAGCTGGAAATGTACCCGGCCGATTCCAGCCGTTTGACCCGTTGCAGACAGGGGCTGGCCGACAATCCCACGGCATCGGCCAGGCTGACATTGGTCATGCGCCCGTCCCTCTGCAACTCAACCAGGATACTGATGTCGATGCGGTCCAGTTTGACTAAACCTTCCATTGCGAACCTCTTGACTGCCATTTGTAGGACAATCTACTAGCAAAATCAGCGCCGTAAACACTGCTGATGCTGTGCGACCAGATCAGCCATGCTGTTGATGCAATAATCCGCAGCACATGGGGTCGGCTGTTGGCCCCGTTCGCGACCGATCAGACACACATCGGTCAGCGCCGGGCCACGGGCGGCGGGTCGGGTCACCCGCAGAATGTGCTCCGGCTTCAGCTCGTTGGCATTCAACCAGTCCTCGTCCCGCAGCGGATCGCTGGCCAGCGAAATAAAATCATCGGCCACAATCCCCAGATGCTCGCACAACACGGCGCGATCCTCGGCATCCCGGTCGCCCACCACCAACAGACGATAAAACTTGCGCAAGTACAGCATCGCTCCCGGCGCGTCTTCGAACAATGACCAGTTGGCAGCAGAGCGCGCGAAACTCATGCCCTCCTCCCAACTGGCGTTCAAGCTCCAGCGCTCGGCCAGTTGGCGATGGGCAAAACACAGCAATCCGCTGAAGCCCAGTTCGGCAAAGCGCGGATAGAGCGCCTGCACCACCTCGCGAAATTCGCCCAGCACCTGTTCCTTGTCCGGGCGCCCGCCCCGGCTGTCGAGCAACGGCTGCAGCGCTGTCCAGACACCCGAATCACGGTCAACCAGGACTTCGTCGCAATCGATGAGCAGTGCTCGATAATCAGTCAGCCCCATGGTGTACACAGCCTCCGATGATGCGTTTCATCAATCCGTGCGCCAAAAAGGTTCAGCGACGCTGGCCAGCGACCGCGCCGCTGAACCCGGCGGACATCAGTTCAATACCCGTGCCAATGCAGCCTGCAGAATCTGCAACGCTTCATCGATCTGCGCTTCGGTCGTCACCAGTGGCGCGAGGAAGCGCAGGACGTTGCGATAGACGCCACACTTGATCACCAGCAAGCCACCTTTGCGCGCTTCATCGATCACACGCTGGTTCAGATCCGCGTCCGGGGAGCGCGCTTCATCGTTCTTGATCAGCTCGATGGCCAGCATGAAACCGGTGCCGCGTACGTCACCGATCTGCGGGTGACGGCGCTGCAACTGCAGCAAACCTTCACGCAGGCGCTTGCCCAATGCATCGCCACGTTCGAGCAGTTTCTCCTCTTCATAAGCGTCGATCACTGCCAGGGCCGCTGCGCAGGAAAGTGCATTGCCACCGTAGGTGCCGCCGAGGCCTCCAGGCAGTGGAGAATCCATGATTTCAGCTTTGCCGACCACGCCCGACAACGGCAGCCCGCCGGCCAGACTCTTGGCGACGGTGACCAGGTCAGGCTGGATGCCGGCGTGCTGGAAACCGAACCACTTGCCGGTGCGGCCGAATCCGGTCTGGATTTCATCGAGGATCAGCACGATGCCGTGCTTGTGGGTCAACTCACGCAATGCCTGGAGGAATGGTGCCGGCGCCGCAAGGAAACCACCGTCGCCCTGTACGGGTTCAATGATGATCGCCGCAACCCGCTCCGGCGCAACCTGAGTGGCGAGCAACTCGTCCAGCGCCTTGAGCGCCATCTCACTGGTGACGCCGCGATAGGCATTGGGAAATGGGGTGTGAAACACCTCCGGCGCGAATGGCCCGAAGTTCTGTTTGTAGGGCTGGCTCATGCCGGTCAGCGTGGTGCCGAGCAAGGTGCGTCCATGGAAACCGCCGCGGAAGGAGATCACCGCAGAGCGGTTGGTGTGAGCGCGGGCGATTTTCACCGCGTTCTCCACGGCTTCGGCACCGGAGGTGAAGAACGCCGCTTTGTAGTGTTCCTCGCCACCTATCATTTCGCACAAACGCTGGGCCAGATCCAGATACGGCTTGTAGGCCACCACCTGGAAGCAGGCGTGCGAGACCTTATGCAATTGGGCCTGCACCGCTGCAACCACTTTGGGATGGTTATGGCCGATGTTCAGCACGCCGATGCCGCCGACGAAGTCCAGATAACGCTGGCCGTCCACGTCCCACAATTCAGCCCCTTGGGCGCGATCAATCACCAGTGGATGAGCGGTGACCAGTCCGCGTGGCACGAACTGATCACGCTGACGGAGTAAATGAGGCGTTTGGTCGACTTGGCTGTTCATGGCATTTCCCTTCGTGATTCCGGCAGCCCGGAGTGAATGCAGGAGGTGGTTACACAGGGTCTTAAGATTAAGACTTGTGCGGAACGAACTACGCCGAACTTGGCCCCTGAGAAATCCGGATCGACTGTTTTCACCCTGCCAAACGGCAGATTCCTTCAGGCCGCCGAATCTGCCGGACGCGTGCGTATATGACGTGGCGCGCAGTGTTCGCAGCGCTGCTTTCGACAGATCCTGCTCTGGCGTTGGGCGATGATGGGAGCACCTTCAACCTCCTCAGGAATTGACCATGGCCCTGCTTTACAAAGCTGACCCCGTGCGCGGCGAACGGTGGAAAGCACTGTTCGCCGAACATGCCCCGGATATCGAATGGCGCGCCTGGCCGGACATCGGCGATCCCACAGACATCAAGTACCTGGCGGCGTGGCAGGCGCCGGAGGATCTGCAGACGGTGCTGCCGAATCTGCAGGTGTTGTTTGCGTTGTCGGCCGGCGTCGATCAACTGGATCTGAGCCGTATCCCCCCGAGTTTTCCGGTGGTGCGCCTGCTCGATCCCGGCATCACCCAAGGCATGTGCGAGTACGCCAGTTTTGCCGTGCTCGCTTTGCACCGGGACATGTTGCGTTATCGCCAGCAGCAGATGGCGCGGTGTTGGCAGGCGCACCTGCTGCAGCCGGCGCATCAGCGTCGGGTGGGAGTGATGGGCCTCGGTACTCAGGCGCAGCAGATTCTCGCCACCTTGCAGCTCCTGGGCTTTGCCCTCAAGGGCTGGGCGCGCAGCGCGCATCGGATTGCCGGCGTCGAGTGTTTTGCCGGTCGCGAGCAACTGCCGGCGTTTCTGAGCCAGTGCGACATTGTGATGTGCGTATTGCCGCTGACCGAGCAGACCCGTGGCATTCTCGACCGTGAGTTGTTTCGCCAATTGCCGCGTGGCGCGGCACTGATCAACATGGGGCGCGGTGGGCATCTGGTGGAAGAAGATTTGCTCGAAGCGCTGGACAGCGGGCAACTCAGCGGAGCGGTGCTGGATGTGGTGCAGAACGAACCGGCGCCGGCGGATCATCCCTTCTGGGGCCATCCGCAGATTCTGCTGACGCCGCATATCGCGGCGATGACCCAGCCGGAAAGTGCATTTGCTGTCCTGCTGGAGAACATCCGCCGCTTCGAACGCGGCGAACCCATGAACGGTCAGATCGACCGCAACAAGGGCTACTGATTCAGACCCTCTGCACGAGCGAGCAGGCTCACTCATGCAGAGGATGACGATGTTTCAGAGGAACTCGGCGATGGCCCTGCCGACATCCTGGGTCGAGCCCTTCCCGCCCAGGTCCGGGGTGATCGGCCCCTCGGCGATCACCCGCTCGATCGCCTGCAGGATCCCGTCGTGTGCTGCACGATAACGCTCGTCACCGTTGCCCAGGAAATCGAGCATCAGCGCCCCGGACCAGATCATCGCAATCGGGTTGGCGATGTTCTGCCCATAGATGTCCGGCGCCGAACCATGCACCGGCTCGAACAGCGACGGAAAGCGTCGCTGCGGATCAAGATTGGCCGACGGCGCAATGCCGATGGTTCCGGCACACGCCGGCCCCAGGTCGGAGAGGATGTCGCCGAACAGGTTCGACGCCACCACCACATCGAACCGATCCGGTTGTAGAACGAAGCGCGCGCACAAGATATCGATGTGCTGCTTGTCCCACGTCACTTCCGGGTACTGCGCAGCCATCAGCGCGGTGCGCTCGTCCCAGTACGGCATGCTGATCGAAATGCCATTGGACTTGGTCGCTGCGGTCAGGCGCTTGCGTGGCCGGGTCTGGGCCAGGTCGAAGGCAAACTTGAGAATCCGGTCGACACCTCGGCGGGTGAACACCGACTCCTGCAGCACGAACTCATGCTCGGTGCCTTCGAACATCTTGCCGCCGACCGATGAGTACTCGCCTTCGGTGTTCTCGCGAATCACCACGAAATCGATATCCCCCGGTTCGCGTCCAGCCAACGGGCATGGCACCCCGGGGAACAAGCGCACCGGCCGGATATTCACGTACTGGTCGAAGTCGCGACGGAATTTCAGCAGCGACCCCCACAGGGAAATATGGTCCGGCACTTTCTCCGGCCAGCCCACGGCGCCGAAGTAAATCGCGTCGAAGCCCTTGAGCTGTTCGAACCAGTCCTCGGGCATCATCTGCCCGTGTTCCAGGTAATAATCGCAATGCGCCCAGTCGAGCACTTCAATGCTCAAGTCCAGCTGCCATTTTTTCGCGGCCTGCTCCAGAACCCGCAGCCCCTCGGGCAACACTTCCTTGCCAATCCCGTCGCCGGCAATCGCGGCGATCTTGAAGACCTTGCTCATCAGTTGTGGCTCCCCGTTGTTGTGAAGTTACAAGCCGCCGATGTGGAAGGCTTTGACTTCAAGGTATTCGTCAAGACCGTATTTGCTGCCTTCACGACCCAGCCCCGATTGCTTGATGCCGCCGAACGGCGCGACTTCCATGGAGATGATTCCGGTGTTGAGGCCAACCATGCCGAATTCCAGCGCCTCGCCGAAACGCCATGAACGCCGCAAGTCTTGAGTGAAGTAATAGGCGCCGAGGCCAAACGGTGTGGCGTTGGCCAGGGCCAAGGCTTCGGTTTCGTCGGTGAACCGCATCAGCGGCGCGACGGGGCCGAAGGTTTCTTCGTTGGCCAGGAGCATGCCGGCGTGGGCACCGCCAAGCACCGTCGGTTGCACAAATTGACTGTCACCCTCGGGAACGCCGCCGCAGAGCAACTGCGCGCCCTGGCTCAAGGCATCATCGATGTGGCGGGCGACCTTGCTCACGGCCGCCTTGTTGATCAGCGGGCCGATGGTCACGTTGTCTTGCAGGCCATTGCCGACCTTGAGCTTGCCGACCTCCTCGACCAGACGCTGGGCAAAACGCGGGTAAATGCCGTCCTGTACCAGAATCCGGTTGGCGCAGACGCAGGTCTGCCCGGCGTTGCGAAACTTGCTCAGCATGATCCCGGTAATCGCCTGCTCAAGATCAGCGTCGTCAAACACAATGAACGGTGCGTTGCCGCCGAGTTCCAGGCTCAATCGCTTGATGTGTTCGGCACTCTGGCGCATCAGCAAACGGCCCACCGCAGTGGAACCGGTGAAGGAAATCTTGCGCACTGTCGGGTTGCCGGTCAGCTCTTCGCCAATCCCGGCGGGCATGCCGGTCAGCACATTGAACACCCCGGCCGGAATGCCGACGCGCTCAGCCAACACCGCCAACGCGAGCGCTGACAGCGGCGTCAGATCCGACGGCTTGACGATGATCGGGCACCCCGCCGCCAGAGCCGGTGCACACTTGCGGGTAATCATCGCGTTGGGGAAATTCCACGGCGTGATCGCCGCGCAGACACCCACCGGTTGCTTGAGGGTCAACAGTCGGCGGTCGCCGCTGGGCGCCGGCATGGTTTCGCCGTAAATCCGCCGAGCCTCTTCGGCAAACCATTTGACGAAACCCGCACCGTAGCGGATTTCACCTTTGGCTTCATTCAGCGGCTTGCCTTGTTCGCAGGTCATGATCAGCGCCAGATCATCGAGGTTGTCGATCATCGCCTGATACCAACGCTCCAGCAGCGCCGCTCGTTCGGCGGCCGGTCGTGCCCGCCAGGCGGGCCAGGCCTGTTCGGCGGCGGCGATGGCGCGTCGGGTTTCCACGCCTTGCATGGCGGGCACGCGGCCGATCAATTCGCCGCTGGCCGGGTCGACGACATCCAGGGTCGCGCGGTCATCGGCGCCGATCCACTGGCCGTTCACATAAGCGAGTTCTGCGAGAAGACCGGGGTCTTTCAAACGATTCTTGAGCATGGTCGAGTCCTGATCCGAGACAGATTCCAGTCTAGGGAGACTCGACGGATAAGGATGCTGAAAGCGCGTAGCGGACAGTGTCGGCTGCTGAAATTGACGGTGGAACAGCAGAATTGCTGTTTCCTATCGTTTCAGCGAACCGAGCAAACCCTCCAGAAAGCGCTCCCCCGCCTCCATCTGGCTGATCTCGATAAACTCGTCCGGCTTGTGCGCCTGCTCGATCGATCCTGGCCCACAGACAACCACCGGCACATCCAGACGCTGCTTGAACAACCCGCCTTCCGTACCGAACGAAACCTTGGACGTCGCGGTATCCGGCGCCGCGAAATTTTTCAGAAAACGTACCGCTTCGACGCTCGGGTGGGTGTCCAGTCCGGGATAGACGTTGACCGTTTCAATCTCGATGGCCGCCACACTTGAGAGCTTCTGCGCCTCGCGCACGATCACCTCGGCACGCTCCTGCATCTGGGCGAGAATCTGTTCCAGATCATCGGCCGGCAAATTGCGCACCTCAAAATCCACCGTGCAAAGGTTCGGCACGATATTCAGCGCCCGGCCACCGCCGATCTGGCCGACGTGCACGGTGGTGTAAGGCACGTCGTAATCGGCATCCCGGGCGCCCTGCTCCTGCAGTTGGCGCTGGGATTCACGCAACGCAGCAATGAAATCGCAGGCCACGTGGATCGCGTTGACCGAGCGCGGCGCCAGCGAAGAATGCGCCTCCAGCCCCCGACAATAAGTGCGGTACGAGCCCTTGCCCTTGTGCCCCAGCACAAACTGCATGTTGGTCGGTTCGCCGATCAGGCACAGGAACGGTCGCACCGGCGCCAGGTGCAGCACATCGAGCAAACGCCGCACGCCAACGCAGCCGATTTCCTCGTCGTGTGACAGCGCCAGTTGCAGCGGACGGCTGAGGGAATGTTCAGCAGCGTCAAGCATCGCGTCGATGGACAGGGCGATAAAGCCTTTCATGTCGCAACTGCCGCGCCCGTAAACCCGCCCGTTCTGCTCCGTCAGCTGGAACGGTGGAACAGTCCACGCCTGCCCCGCTGCTGGCACCACGTCGGTGTGTCCGGACAGCAGAATGCCCGGTTGGTCTTTCGGACCGGTACTGGCAAACAGATTGGCCTTCTTGCCGCTTTCGTCCTTGACGATCAGCGACTCGATGCCCTTGCTCAGCAGCAACTCGCGAACGTACTCGATCAACGCCATGTTCGATTCCGACGACACGGTATCGAACGCAATCAATCGTTTGAGAATCTCCAGTACACGGGGTTTCATGAGGCTTTGCTCCGTTGTTCGGCCAGGGGGGCGAACCGGCGTATGGAAAAGGGTTCAATCAACGTGGAGGTACTGCCGGTACTGATCAATTCAGCCATGACGTCACCGACGCCCGGCCCTAACTGGAAGCCATGGCCACAGAAGCCGAACGCGTAATACAGACCATCGACCGTACCGCTTGGCCCCATGATCGGCAGCGAGTCCGGCAGATAGCTTTCGATGCCGCTCCAGACTCGAATGATGTTCAGATTGCCGACGCCCGGCAGCAGTCGGCGCATTTGCCGGATCTGGTTGAGGATGCTGCGTGGCTCGACATAGGCGCGGCGATTGACCATGTCCGGTTTGCTGCGATAGCCGCCGCCAATGATGATGTTGCCGCGTGGAATCTGCCGGAAATAAATGACTTCCTCAGGGATCTTGGTGAATACACCGATCACCGTCGGCAAGGCGTACGGCACCGGTTCCGTCACCGCCATCTGCGGGCCATGGGTGTCCAGCGGAACCGGTTCGCCGAACTGCGCGGACAGTTTCTCGCCCCAGGCCCCGGCGGTGATCAGCAGTTGTGCGGCGCGGTATTGCCGGCCATCGGTGGTGGTGACGCTGAACTCGCCTGCATTTTTCTGCACTTGGGCCACTTCGGTCTGTTCTTCGATACGCGCACCGATCCGCCGCGCCGCCCGGGCAAATGCCGGCGCCGCCAGACGCGGGTTGGCGTGACCGTCATGCGGCGCGTAGGAGCCCCCCTTCACGTCCGGTCCCAGAAACGGAAAGCGCCGATGCAGTTCAGCGCCGCGATAGACCTGCAGATCCAGTTGGGCCGCCTCCGGTGCAGCGGCATACGCCTCGAGCTCGGCAATTTCGTCTTCGCGGTAACACACGCGCATGTGGCCGCTGGCGATGAATTCCAGATCGTCGTCAATCAGCTCCGGCAAGCGCTTCCACAGCGCAAACGAACGGTTGGCCAATTCCAGTTGCCCCAGATAACGACCCTGACGCCGTACGTTACCGAAATTGACGCCGCTGGCGTATTGGCCAATCAGGTCGCGCTCGAGCAGCGTCACGGAGTGCCCGCGCTGACGCAGGAAAAACGCTGACGCCGCGCCCATGATGCCGCCGCCGATAATCAATACATCACTTTTCTGCGGGTTCATGACGGCTCCTCGATGATCACCATCGGCAACGGTTTGACGGGGGCCTGACCGCGTTGACGGCCGACCTGCTGCACACTGACGCCGGCCGCGGCGGCAATCACTTCGGCGCCGGCCTGGGAGCAGTAGCGGCCCTGGCAACGGCCCATGCCGACCCGACTGAAGGCCTTGGCCCGATTGACTTCACACGCGCCCTTTTCACTGACCGTACGGCGCAGTTCGCCCGCGCTGATCATCTCGCAGCGACAGACGATCGCCGAATCCGGCAACGCCCGGGCCTGTTCGGCGGGCCAGGGAAATGCCTGCGCCAGACCGAGGCGGAACTGATCCATCAACGCCAGTGCGCGCCGTTGCTCCGCGCGCAAACCGGCATCCACCGGTTGTTGCTGATCCTCCAACAGAGCCATCGCCACCAGACGTCCGGCATGTTCAGCCGCATCGGCGCCGCGGATCTTTGCCCCGTCGCCGGCGGCATACACACCGCTAACCGAAGTGCGGCCCTCTTCATCAAGCGCCAGCCACCATTGGCCGGATGCTTCATCAAAACGCTTGCGGCACCCGGCCAGATCGGCCAGTTGGGTTTCCGGACGCAAGTGATACCCCAGGGCCACGGCATCGCAATCGATGTCCAGGTTTTCGCCTTTGGCTGAGCGCACGCGCACGCCACTGACGCCGCTAGTGGCATCTCCCGATATCTGCTCCGGCTTGATCCCCAGGTGCACCGGAATTTTTGCCTGGTACAACTGCGCCAACAGTTTCATCCCGGTGAGCAACACCCCGGGCCGCGCGAGCATCTTCGGCAGCGCCACAATGCGTTTGCTCATCGGTGATGTATCAAGCACCGCGGCGACGTTGGCGCCGGCCTTCACGTACTGACTGGCCACCAGATACAACAGCGGGCCGCTGCCCATGAACACCACGCGATGACCGATAGAAACCGCCTGCGACTTGAGCGCGATCTGCGCCCCGCCGAGGCTGTAGGTGCCCGCCAGCTGCCAGCCTTCAATGGGCATCAAACGATCCGTGGCGCCGGTGCAGAGGATCAGCGCGTCGTAGTCCACCGTCGTATGGTGCCCCTGACTGACGCAGCACAACTGCTTGGGCACCAGATTCCACACCAGTGTGTCAGGGCGGTAATCGATGTGTGGGCGCAAGCGCTCGAAACTCTCGTGCAGGTCGCGCGCCTTGGCCGCTTCAGTGCCGTACAGCGCGCGGTAGTCGCGGGTGAAACCTTCGGGTTGGCGCCGATAGATCTGGCCGCCGTCGCGGCGATTTTCATCGATCAGGACCGGCTTGATGCCGGCCTTCACCAACGTCTCGGCGCAGCGAATCCCCGCAGGGCCGGCGCCGACGATAACTACCCGTGCAGTGGCCATGTCGCCTCCGGTTGTGTGGTGACGAGATCCAGCCCTTCACGGACTTCACTGGAGCACGCACGCAGACGTTCGCCGCTGCGCGTCCACACCCAGCAATCCTGGCAGGCGCCCATCAGGCAGAACCCGGCACGTCGACCGGCATCGAACTCCGACTGGCGCAGCGCATTGCCCTGAGTGAGCAATGCGACCATCAGTGTGTCGCCCTGCAACGCCTGGATGGGCACGCCATCCACGGTCAACCCGACGGTCACCCGACCCTGCTCGGCCAGTCTCACAAAACGAGCACTCATGCATAGGCTCCCTGATTCAAGGTGGTCACGTCCCGCTGGGTTTTCAGCAGTTCGACGCTGTCGTGGTGGCAAAGAATTTCACTGCCACCGTCGATGATTCGGCGGTTGGGTGCCGTGCGGTTGCACAGGCCATCGACGCGCACCGGGCAGCGATTGAGGAAAGTGCACAGTTCGGCGACATTGGCTTTGGGCCCGATGGGCGGCAGTTCGCCGCAAGTCGTCCCGCAGGTTTCCAGCCAGCCCTGGCGCAGCTCCGGCACCGAGTGAATCAACAGATCGGTGTAGGGATGGAACGGTGCCTGCGCAAACGACTGGCGGCTGCCGGCCTGAACCTTGTGGCCGCTGTACATCACCACCACGTCATCGCACAGCGCGCGCACGGTGGAGATGTCATGACTGATGAACAGGTAGGACACGCCGAGCTGCTGACGCAAGTCGCGGAGCAATTCGAGAATCGCGGCACCGACCACGGTGTCCAGCGCCGAGGTCACTTCATCGCAGAGGATCAGATCGGGTTTGGCCGCCAGTGCCCGCGCCAGGTTCACCCGCTGTTTCTGCCCGCCGGATAACTCGCTCGGACGACGCTCGGCCAGGGCTCGCGGCAGGCGCACCAGATCCAGCAATTCGCCGATACGCTCGCGCAACGCCGCGCCTTTGAGGTTGAAATACATCTTCAGCGGCCGACTCAGAATCGTGCTGATGCTGTGCATCGGATTGAGCGCCGTGTCGGCGTTCTGGAACACCATCTGGATCCGCCGGAATTGCTCGTCGCTGCGTTCGGCCAGACAACCGCCCAGCGGTTGCCCGTCAAAGGTCAGCCCGCCCAATGCCGGCGTGAGCAGGCCGGCCACCACGCGGGCCAGCGTTGACTTGCCCGAACCCGACTCGCCGATCACGCCAATCGCCTGGCCCCGGCGCACGGTCAGATCAATGTCTTCCAGTACACGAATGGCCGGCATGCCCTGGGTGTTCTTGTTGCCGTAACCGGCAGTCAGGCCGCGAATGGTCAGCAGCGGGGTTTCTTCGGCAATACCGCCAGGTGGGCGGATCGTCGTGTCCGGCCGCGCGGCGGCCAGCAAACTGCGGGTGTATTCATGACGCGGGCCTTTGAGCAGCGCCGCCGTGGCGCTTTGTTCGAAGATCTGACCGCCATTGAGCACGACAATCTGATCGGCCATTTGCGCCACCACGGCCAGGTCATGGGACACATACACCGCTGTCGCGCCACGGTCACGCACCACGCGTTTGAACGCTCGCAACACGTCGATCTGGGTCGTCACATCGAGCGCCGTGGTCGGTTCGTCGAGGATGACCAGCAACGGATCACTGATCAGCGCCATTGCCGCCATCACCCGCTGCAGTTGCCCGCCGGACACCTGATGCGGGTAACGCTGGCCGATGTGATCCGGGTCCGGCAGGGCCAGGTCGCGGAACAGTTCAATGGCCTTGGCCTCAAGGGCGGCGCGGGTGCCGAGGCCATGAATCAACGCGCCCTCCACCACTTGGTCGATCAGCTTCTTCGCCGGGTTGAAAGCCGCCGCAGCGCTCTGCGCGATATACGACACCCGATTACCGCGCAGGCCCTGCAATTGCTGCTCGCTGAGCGCGAGCATGTTGTGCTCGCCGACCTGTACCACGCCGCCGGACAACCGACAGCCCCGTCGGGCATACCCCAACAGAGCGAGGGCAATGGTGGTCTTGCCCGAGCCCGACTCGCCGATCAACGCCAGCACTTCACCTTGTTCCAGGGCAAAGCTCACGCCTTTGACGATTTCGGTTTCCCCGTGTTCGCCGCAAGCGACCACGCGCAGGTCTTCAACTCGAATCAATTGGGTCATTTCAATGGCCTCCCGTGCGGCGACTGCGTCGCGACGACACTCTGTCGATAAACAGATTCACGCCGATGGTCAGGGTGCCGATGGCCAGCGCCGGGATGACGATGGCCGGCGCACCCTGATTGAGGCCGCCGATGTTTTCCCGCACCAGCGAACCGAGGTCGGCATCCGGCGGTTGCACGCCCAGCCCGAGAAAACTCATGCCGCTGAGCAGCAGCACGATGAAACCAAACCGCAAGCCCAGGTCAGTCAGCACCGGGTTGAGCATATTCGGCAGGATCTCCACGCAGGCGATGTACAAGCGCCGCTCGCCACGGGTTCGGGCGACCTGCACATACTCCAGCGCTTCGATGTTCACCGCCATGCTGCGGGCGATACGGAACGCGCCCGGGGCGAAGCTCAACACTGCCGTGCTGATCAGCAGGGTCACTGAAGAGCCGAATGCCGAAACCATGATCAACGCGAGCATCTTGCTCGGGATCGAGATAAAGGCGTCCATCAAGCGGCTGATCACTTCGTCCAGCCACTTCGGCGACACCACCGACAGCAGCGCACAACCGGTGCCCAGCGCACTGGCCAGCACCGCCGCAATCAACGCCAGGCCCACGGTGAAACGTGCGCCGACGAGCACCCGGCTGAGCATGTCGCGGCCCAAATAATCAGTGCCGAACGGGTACACCGCGCTGATGTTGTCGAACACGTTGCCCGAGACCACCTCGCCGACCGGGTGCGGCGCCAGCCACGGGCCGAACAACGCGACCAGCAGCCAGATAACGCAGATGGCGGCGCCGATGAGTCCCAGCCACGCGGGCCCGTGAGACACCTTGCCGGCTGACAGATCGGGGGCCGCGGGCGTCGATTTCACAATGAGATTGTTCATTGGTTTCTCAGCCTCGGATTGGACAGAATCGCGCACAGGTCGGCAATCAGCACCAGACCCAGATAAGCCGTACAGAACAACATGGTGCAGGCCTGCACCAGTGCCATGTCACGGTTGGTCACGGCATCGACCATCAGGCTGGCGATGCCGGGATAGTTGAAGATGGTTTCGACAATCACCACCCCGCCGAGCAGATACGACAAGCTCAGCGCAATCGCATTGGCGATCGGCCCGATGGCATTGGGCAAAGCGTGGCGCAGTACGATGCGCATCGGACTGACGCCTTTGAGCCGGGCCATTTCCACGTAGGGACTGTCGAGCTGGTCGATTACTGCCGCGCGTGTCATCCGCGCCATTTGCGCAACGATCACGCAGCACAGCGTCATCACCGGCAAGGCGTAGGTGCGCATGAATTGCCACGGTGAAGTGATGTCGCTGGCATAGGACAGCGCCGACAACCAGCCCAGGTTTACCGCAAAGATCAGCACCGCGAGGGTCGCCACCAGAAACTCTGGCACCGCGACCATGGCCAGGGTGGTGAAACTCAAGACACTGTCGATCCGCCCGCCACGACCCATCGCCGAGCCGATGCCGAGAACCAGCGCCACCGGCACCGACACCAGCGCCGTGGCGGCCGCCAGCATCAAGGTGTTGGGCACGCGCCCGGCCATCAGCTCGACGACCGGCATCGCGTTGGATACCGACACGCCCATATCGCCACTGAGCAGGCTCATCAACCAGTGCAGGTAACGCACCACACCGGGTTGATCGAGCCCCAGTTTCAGACGCAGCGCCGCCACCTGTTCCGGGGTGGCAAACTGGCCAAGGGATTGTTGCGCCGCGTCTCCAGGCAGTACCGCCGTGATCGCGAACACGACCATCGATACGATCAACAAAGTCACGATCGCGGCGCCCAGCCGTCGACCGATCAACCACAGTGTGCTGCTATTCATCGCCTACCCTCCTGCACCTGGCTTGCCGTTCATTTCGACGGCTCTGTTCAAGCGTCCAGCCAGACCTGCTCGGCGAACATGTAACCCATGAAGCCGCCGAGCGGGTTGCTGCCGTAGCCCTTGATCCGTTGATCGACGCCGTCGATGTTGCTGATGAACACCGGTATGCCGATGCCACAGTGGTCGTGCACCAGGGTCTGCATGTCCGCGTACATCTTGCCGCGCTTGGCATCGTCGGTTTCGCCGCGGGCGAGCATCAGCAACTGATCGAACTGTTCGTTCTTCCAGCCGGACTCGTTCCACGGCGCCTTCGACTGGAAGAACTGCGAGAACATCACGTCGGCGTTCGGGCGTGGGTTGATGTTGCCGAAGCTGATCGGGTGCTTCATCCAGTGGTTGGACCAGTAGCCGTCGCTCGGCAGGCGTTTGACGTCGAGTTTGAGCCCGGCCTGTTTGGCCGACTGCTGCAACAGCACTGCGATATCGACGGAACCCGTTGCGGCAGGCGACGCAAACAGCTCCATGCTGATGTTTTCCATGCCCGCTTTTTTCAGCAGGAATTTGGCTTTTTCCGGGTCGTAGACTGTTTGCGGCAGGTCGCTGTTGTAGTAGCGCGAGCCGGGCGCGATCGGATGATCGTTGCCGACCACGGCAAAGCCGCGAAACACCGCCGACTTGATCTGTTCGCGATCGAGCAGGCACTTCATCGCCTGGGTGAAATCGGCGTTCTGACCCGGCAGCTGATCCTGACGGATGATCAAATCAGTGTAGTTGCCCGACGGCGCATCAACGACCCGGTGTCTGGCGCTGGCCTTGATCCGGTCGGTGGAGCGCGGGTTGACCTCGTTGATCATGTGCACGTCGCCGGACAGGAGCGCGTTGACCCGCGACGGCTCGTCGCCGATGGCAATGAATTCGATTTCGTCGAGGTACGGCAGGCCAGGCTTCCAGTAGCCGGTGTTGCGTGCGGCGACCGAACGTACACCCGGTTTGAACTCCTTGACCTTGAACGGTCCGGTGCCAACGCCCTGGTTGAAGTCAGTGGTGCCTTCGGGAACGATCAGCAGATGCGAGACGGCCAGAATCGACGGCAATTCGGCGTTCGGGGCAGTCAGGCGAATCTGTACTTCGTTGGCCCCTGTGGCCTTGATTTCGGCGAACTGCTCCATCAGCGGCATGACTTTGGAGCCGGTCAGCGGATCCTTGTGGCGTGACAGCGAGAACACCACGTCGGCCGCGCTGAGGGTTTTGCCGTTGTGGAAAGTCACGTCCTTGCGCAGGGTGATCGTCCACAGGGTCGCGTCGGTGTTATCGATGCGCTCGGCCAGTTCCAGTTGCGGCACCAGGTGCGCGTCGAAACGGGTCAGGCCGTTGTAGAACATGTAGTGCCGCACATAGTCGGTGGACAGCGCGCCTTTGGCGGGGTCGAGGGTATCGGCGGTGGAGCTGGACATGCCGGCGACACGTATGCGCCCACCCTGCTTGCCTTTGCCCGGCGTCGCCGTATCGTCGGCCAACAGCTTGCCCGCGGCACCGAACAGGCTGCCGGCGCCGGCAGCCGCTACACCGGCCACGCCGAGCATTTGCAACGCGTGACGGCGTGACATGCCGCGATTGAGGCCTTCGAACACCCGCAGGCTTTCTTCGCCCGAGATCAGAGGTGAGTCGTTCTTGTGATCAGTCATTTCAGTGCTACCTGTCGAAATTAAGAAGGCTCAAGTGTTCCGGTTGGCCGGAACGTCCTGGAAACGCAAACGACGGTAAAGCCACAGCATCAGCTCAATGCAAATAGTCCTGAAAGCGGTAATAGGCGCCCACGAAAGGCAGGAACCACGGCTTGCCGAAATGCCCGGGGATCGCCGGCCAGTCGAGTTCACGCCAGGGGTTGGCCTCGGCATTGCCCGCCATCACATCGGCCATCACCTGCCCCATGTGCACCGACATCTGCACGCCGTGGCCGCTGTAGCCCATCGAATGGAACACGCCGCCGTGCTGGCCGGCTCGCGGCAAACGGTCGGAGGTCATGTCTACCAGGCCGCCCCAGCAGTAATCGATCCTGACGCCGGCCAGCTGCGGGAACATCTGGATCATCGCCGCCTGCAGCACCTTGCCACTCTTGGCATCGTTGACACTGTCGGACATGGCAAACCGCGCGCGCCCGCCAAACAGCAGGCGGTTGTCCGGGGTCAGGCGGAAGTAGTTACCGATCATTCGACTGGTGACATAAGCGCGGCGCCCCGGCAGCAACTGGTCGATCAGCGTCCGCGGCAGAACCTCGGTGGCAATGACGAAGCTGCCCACCGGCACAATCCGCCGCCGATACCAGCCCAGACCACCGTGCTGACAGGCACCGGTCGCCAGCAGAATCTGCCCGGCGTGCAGCGATCCCTGGCTGGTGTTGACCTGATAACCACCAGCCCGGGCTTTCCAGTCGAGCACCGAGGTGCCCTCATGGATCAGCGCGCCGTGACGCACCGCCGCTTCTGCCAGACCGACGCCGAAACGCCCGACGTGCATCTGCACGCCATTGCGCTGCAACAGGCCGCCATGGAACTGCGCAGAGTTGACTTCGGTGCGGGTCTGTTCGGCAGACAGCAATTCAACATCGGCATCGACTTCGTTGCGAATCAGCTCGCAGGTGCGGGCCAGCCCTTCGTAGTGCAGCGGTTTTGCCGCCAGTTTCAGCTTGCCGTTGCGCAACAGGTCACAGGCGATCTGCTCCTGCTCGACCAACGAGACAACGCTTTGCACGGCACTTTCGTAAGCCTGGTAATAGGCTTTGGCCCGGTCGGCACCGAGGCTGGCGCTGAGGCTGGCGTAATCTTGCGCCACCCCCGTGTTGCACTGCCCGCCATTGCGTCCCGAAGCCTCGCCGATCACGCGCCCGGCTTCCAGCACCACCACACTGGCGCCCTTGAGCGCCAAGGCCCGGGCCGCCGCCAGCCCGGTGAAACCGCCACCGACGATGGCCACATCGACTTGCCCGGGCAACCCGCCGAGCTGTGCGCCGGTGAAGGCCGGTGCGCTGTCGAGCCAGTAGGATTCACTGCCCATGTTCAATCCCGCCTTTGCCAATGAGGATGTCGTTACAGGCCGACCAGTGCGGCCAGACCGCCGATGTCCGGGATCTGGTGGTAGCTGTAGAAGGCGTTGCCCGGTACTTCGTGGCCACGGGCGACGAAGGCCTTGTTCTTGATCTTCATGTCGTGGGCCGGCATCAGGTCGTAACGGAAGCTGGAGGACACATGCAAGATGTCTTCCGGGCCGCAGTTGAGGTTGTCGAGCATGTACTCGAACGCCGCCAGACGTGGTTTGTAGGCTTGTGCCTGTTCAGCCGTGAAGACTTTGTGAAAAGGTGCGCCGAGTTTTTCGACGTTTGACATGATCTGGCTGTTGCTGGCGTTGGAGAAAATCACCAGGGGAATCTTGTCGGCGATTTTCGACAGGCCGGCCGGTACGTCCGGGTGCGGGCCCCAGGTCGGAACGGCGTCGTAATACAGCTGGCCTTCTTCGCGGTATTCGATTCCCCAACGCTCGCAGGTACGCGCCAGAGCGGTCTTGAGAATCTCGTCATACGGCATCCAGTCGCCCATGACCTGGTCCAGGCGATAGGCCGAGAAATCCTTGACGAACTGATCCATCTGCTCAGCGGGAACGCGATCGGCGAAGAGTTCGCGGGTCATCGTGCCCATGTGGAAATTGGTCAGCGTTCCGTAGCAGTCGAAGGTAATGAATTTGGGGCGAAGAAAGCTCATTGAGTGCGTTCCTGAAGTTCGTTGAGGTCAATGGCGCTACAAGCATTTGCCTGGTTTGCGCAGTAGCGATGCAACGCTGCAGCACACCGTCATTACAACACCGTGAAATCAGCAGATGGCGTTAAAAGCGACCTCCGTTCGATACAAATCACCGTTTTGGTCACGCCGCTCAGCAGACTTTGCGGTGCGCTCCAGCCTTGGGCAAAGCCCCGGTTTATGCGCACTTATGGACCTTTATCAGCCGCTTTGGACTTCGGGCAGCGACTTTGCCCGCAGAAACTGCGCCCCATCGCAGCCGTGGCATCAGTTGCTGCGGCGCATCTCAGCCCGGTTCTGAATCGAGGCGATTGAACGTACATCCTGCGCCTGAGCGACGAGGCTCGGTACAAGCCTTTTATAGGGTAAAAAGGCCCAAGCATTTGCTGCCGACACAAGGCCCGGATTAAGTAGTAAGTGTGGTCTTCGGGACCGTGCTTCGCGGAATCTGCCGAATATTCCCTGCCCCCTTGTCAGGCTTTCATCCAGATGGGATACAGGCGTCACCTCGCCGCAAAACCCGGCGCCAGCGCACACTCTTGATCGGAGAATCGCCATGTCCACCCCACTCCCTTCCTACGTCTATCGGCCGATGACTGCCGACGACCTGCCCAAGGCCCATGCCCTGTCCGTGCAATTGAAGTGGCCCCATCGACTTGACGACTGGGCCATGCTGCAACGGGTCAGCAAGGGCTTTGTCGTACTCGATGGCGAGCGTTTGATCGGCACCGCGTTCGCCTGCCCGCAAGGTGATTTCACGACCATTGGCCTGGTCATTGTCAGTGACGATTACCAGGGCCAGGGCATCGGGCGAAAGCTCATGGAACACGCGCTGCAGGCTTGCCAGTCAAGCACGGCGATATTGAATGCGACCGTGGCCGGCGCACCGCTGTATGCCAGCCAGGGTTTTGTCGAGTTTGGCCGGATTCAGCAGCATCAGGGCCTGGCGCAAGCCCCCGTGCCCGGACCATTGGCAGACGGTGAGGAATGCCGCCCGCTGCACGAGGCGGATCATGGGCGGGTGCTGGAACTGGCCAATGCCGGCAGCGGGCTGGATCGGCAAGCGGTGCTCAGCGATCTGTTCACTGTCGTAGAGCATTCGGTGGGCATTGTGCGCGCCGGCCAGTTGCGCGCCTTCGCCCTGCTGCGCCCGTTCGGTCGCGGTCGTTGCATCGGCCCGTTGATCGCCGAAAACCTTGGGCAGGCCCAACATCTGATCGCGACATTGCTGGCCGGGATACCGGACGCCTTTGTGCGCATCGATATTCCAGCCGATTGTGGCCTGGCCGATTGGCTGGAAGCCGCCGGCCTGAAAAAGGTCGACACCGTGGCCCAAATGTCCCGCGGTGCTGCACCGCAGGCACACCATGGCGTTCGGCAGTTTGCCCTGGTCACCCAAGCCATCGGCTGACTATCGGGCTGGCGCTGGTCGCCCCCCATGAAATTCCCTCAAGACCTGGAGCTTCACCCGTATGTTCGAACCTTGCATCATGCTGCTGGCTCGCGCCGATGGCAGTCGCGTCGACACCGCTTTCAAACAGCAACCCTTGAACGCTGCAGACCCTTTCTCGACCGGACGTCAGGTTGCCTGGTCAGGGAGCGACGGCATATCTGCAGGCATCGTCGAAGCAGGCGAAAGCCTTGATATCGAGGACTTCCCGCACACCGAGGTGATCGTGGTTCACGCGGGGCATGTGACGTTGAAAACCCGGGAGCGGACGCTGCAACTGGCCGTTGGCACCAGCGCGGTCATCGGCCGCGGCACGGCCCTGCGGATCGAAGCAAAGACCGGCACCCGATGGGCGTTTTGCGCCATGGCCACCGAAGCCGCGACACCCGGCCTGACCCCGCTCGACCCGCTGGCGCACCTATCTCCCTCCGCCGCGCCGGAGCAGCAGATACTGATCGGTCCGGCACCGCAATGCCGCTCACGCAATGCCTTCGAAGACGCCACAACCGATCTGCGTGTCGGCGTGTGGGACTCGACGCCCTACGAACGTCACGGTCGCCCGCACAAGCTCAATGAGCTGATGTACCTGATCGAAGGAACCGTAACGTTGCAGACCCCTGAGGGCTCGAGCATGACCGTCAATACCGGCGACAGCGTATTTGTTGCGCGCGGGGCACCGTGCGCCTGGAAAAGCACGCGCTACGTACGCAAGGTGTATGCGGTTAAATAGCGTCAGCCATAAAGCGCCTTGTCGAAGCGGAACGAAGCCCCATAGGCCGAGGCTGGCAGGTGACTGGAGTGATCTGCCCGTAACCGCGAGCGGAAAGTGCCACTCTGCGGTTGAGTACGGTACAGCCCTCGCTTTTGCAATTCGGGAATAACCAGTTCGACAAAGTCCTCAAGGCTGCCTGGGCTGATCAACGGGTTGAGCATGTAGCCGCTGGTGCCGGAAATTCGCGCGTGCTCTTCGATGCGCTCGGCGACTTGCTGCGGTGTACCGACGAGAATCAGGTCGCTGCCACGGGTAACGCTGGCGAAGCGCTTTTTCACATCACCCGCCGTCAGCGGCTTGCCACTGCCATCGGGGCGCATCACGTAAGAGGTCAGGCCTTCGGTGTGCGTCGAGAGTGCATCGCTGTCGGCGTAGCGGCTGATGTCGATGCCGGTGTCGCCGGCGTAACTGACCAGTTGTGCCTGCAAGTGATAGTTGCTTTGCAACTCGTCGTATTTGCGCTGGGCTTCGATTTCGGTTTTGGCCGTGACGATGCGCAATACCGTCAACGATTTCACGTCCTCACGTTGACGCCCCCGCGCCTGAGCCTGGGCCCAGATGTCTTCCAGGCCCTGACGGATGTCCTGCGGGTTGGATTTGGCGATGAAGATCAGTTCCGCATGCTTGGCGGCGAATTCTCGACCGCGTCCCGACCAGCCCGCCTGGATCAGCAACGGGGTGCGCTGCGGGGACGGAGCGGTCAGGTGCGGCCCGGCCACACGATAGTGCGCACCCTCATGATTGATCGGTCGCACCCGCTCGCCTCTGGCATACAGCTGGCGGGCCTTGTCGGCAACCACGGCGTCATCGGCCCAACTGCCTTCCCAGAGTTTGTACACCACGTCGAGAAACTCCTCGGCGCGTTCATAGCGATCGTCATGCTTGATCATTTGCTCCAGCCCGAAATTGCGGGCGGCACTGGACAAGTAAGAGGTGACGATGTTCCAGCCCACTCGCCCATTGGTGAGGTGATCAAGCGTGCTGAAGCGCCGGGCGTGGGTAAACGGATGCTCATAACTGGTGGTCACCGTGACACCAAACGCCAGGTTTTCCGTCACGGCCGCCAATGCCGGAATGATCATCAACGGATCGTTGGCCGGTGCTTCCACCGCCCATTTCATGGCCGCATCGGCATTGCCGCCGAACACATCGTAGAAACCCAGAACATCACCAAAGAACAACATATCGAGGTGCGCCTGATCGGCAATCCGCGCCAGGTTTGACCAGTAGCCCAGCGAGTTGATCGCCAGGCGTTCGTCAGCCGGGTGCGTCCACAGACTCGGCGCACCGCCGCACCCGACACTGGCTTGTTCATAGAGTGCAAAAAGCAGAGGTTTGGGATCGGACATCTTGGTTCCTGCAAGAAATCATTCAACGGAATGGCTCAGCGCTGATGCTTGAAGCCTCTGCCGTAATGGCGTTCGAGGCGATGCTGGATCAGTTCGAGACCGATGGATAACAGCCAATAGATGGCGGCTGCGGTGGTCAGCATTTCAATGTAACGGTAGGACGAGCGCCCGTACGACTGCGCCAGAAACATCACTTCCCAAACCCCCATGACCGAAATCAGGGACGAGTCCTTGAGCATCGAAATGAACTGGCTGGTGGTCGGTGGAATGATCGTGCGCATGGCTTGCGGCAGGATGATATGGATGAACGTCGCGGCCGGCCTCAGGCCCAGTGCGGCTGCCGCTTCGCGCTGACCTGGGGCAACAGCGAGGATGCCGGCACGGAAAATCTCACTCAGATAAGCCCCGTAGTTGAGCGACAGCGCGATGATCCCGGCGCTGATTGCGCCTGGCACCACGCCCAACTGCGGCAGCCCCAGATAGATCAACAGGATCTGGATCAACAGTGGCGTGCCGCGAAAGAATGAGGCGTAGAAGCTGGCGATACCAAACGCCACGGCGCTGCTCGACAGTCTGGCCAGCGCGGTGACAAAGCCCAGCAATAACGAAAACCAGATCGAGCAGAAACACAGGAATATCGTCAGCGCCGCGCCCTGCAAGAACCCGTTCGGCCCCAGATGCAGGCCGATCAGGTTCGGCAACTTTTCCACAATGATCGAAAACTTCAGATCGAAGCGCATGAAAAACCACACGCCCAGACCCGACAGCGCCGCCCAGGTCAGATAAAGGCGCGTGCGAAAGCCGAACAGCTGACGTGTCAGTGGCGGCTGCTTTTGCGGGCTGACGGCCGCTTTGGCCGGATGCGGATTGATGGCTGTCATTGGCTGATATCAGAACCGATCCACTTGCGGGATATTTTGCTCAGCGTGCCGTCAG
This sequence comes from Pseudomonas sp. 22082, assembly GCF_052046055.1. NCBI lineage: Bacteria > Pseudomonadati > Pseudomonadota > Gammaproteobacteria > Pseudomonadales > Pseudomonadaceae > Pseudomonas > Pseudomonas sp. 22082. The sequence goes on along the minus strand of NZ_JBQEQB010000003.1, from coordinate 113,613 downwards.
TCTTGAGTTGCGCAATGACCTCGGTGACTTTCGCATTCCATTGCGGATCGCCCTTCTCGACCGCCACGACGTTCGGCTCGGCATACAGTGGATCTCCGGCAATCTTGAAACGCGGATCCTGAGCGATGCGTTCACGCGCGGTGATGAGGTTGGTGACCATGGCATCCAGGCGCACGCCAGTACCCAGTGCGAGATCCTGGAAGGCAACGGTTTCATTGTCGTAAGGGGCGATCTGGACATTGTCGAACGGATAGCTCAACGGTTTGTCCTCGGCGCCTTCAATGACCAGATCCTTGTTCAGATAGGCCTCATAAGTCGACGCACTGATCACACCGACTTTTTTGCCGGACAAATCTTTGCCAGTGACGATGTCCTTGTCCTTCGCATTGACCACGATCACCGCCGGTGACTGGTAATACTCCACGGGGAAATCAAATACTTCGGCCCGCGCCTTACTCGGTGTCATCGAGCACACGCAGATGTCGTATCGACCGTTCCAGTGCCCCGCGGCAATCACGTCCCAGGAAGGTGTTTCAAGTTTCAGCTTGACCCCAAGGCGCTCGGCCACAGCTTTAGCGACATCCACATCGAAGCCGTCGAGCTGGTTCTGGTCATTGAGAAAAGAGAACGGCGGGTAACTCTCCATCAGGACACCGGTGAGCTCACCTTTTTGCGTCACGCGATCAAGGGTGGGCCCGGCGAAGGCTGCAGCGCAACTGACGGCGAGCGCCAGGCCAAGTGTCAAATGTGTCGGGATCTTCAAGTGCGAATGCTCCAATCAGGAAATGCCTGGTTAGATTAAAACGCACTATAAAATTAATATGAACTTCGTTTTAGGAATAAAAAGCTACACTTGGGCTATATGAAATTCAGCCGCCAGCATCAGGCAAAGCCTTCATCTCCAAGGCCCGTTAATGAAGTTGCCGTTGCCTGTCGAGCTCCCTCTTCAACCAGCTGCTGGCGGGTTCTGTGCGTTCTGCACAACGCACCTCATAGGCGCGCCCACTGATGCTGCTTTGAGTGGCAGCAAGATCGATGAAGTCTTCTGCGCTGTTCACCCTGTTCCTGGCTTCAAGATAATTCAGCTTTTTCTCCAGATGCGCTCGAGCACGGGGACCTGGGTATTCGCTGCCATTGCGCACAAACTGACACTCACTGTGTTCGACAAAGTCCAGCAAGGCTTTTATCTCTTCAATGGTTTGAGGTCTGGTTTGAACCTGCGCATCTGCGACGATTGCGATGAGGCTGATCCCTGCAATCATGACCCATTGGCTGATACGCCTCGCCGTTTCCCCTGCTCTCATTCGCATGATTCATCCTGCTCTTGAAAAAGGAATGGAACGAGCTCTGGCAGTATCGCCCGTCGTTGTCCGGTTGGTCGCAGCCCCAAGCTCGATGCGGTCTCTATAGCATCCTCTCCAGCCCGATCGCGCTGCTCAGCCACGAATTGAAGTGTCGCCACCAACTCCCCGGCTCCCTGGTCAACGTATGCTTTTTGCCGTCATCCTCGGTGACCCAGACCAGTTGATCCTTTTCCAGCACGGTGTGATAACTCAGAGCAGGCGCCATACCTTCCAGGGCCAGTTCACGCACCCGCCCCGCGAGTTCGGGATCATCAACCAACACCCCGACTTCGGTGTTCCACAATAAGGATCGCGAGTCAAAATTGAACGACCCGATAAAAGCTTTCTGCTGGTCAAAAATCATCGCCTTGCTATGCAGGCTGGAGTCGGAACTGCTGGAGGACCCGCTGTGGAACAGACGCGGTCCGCTATGGCTGTCGGCATTGTCGCCGGACTGGCGGCGTAATTCGAACAACTGCACACCATGCTTGAGCAAGGTTTTTCGATAAGGCGCGTAAGCGCCGTGCGCGGCGGGTACATCGGTAGCTTCCAGAGAGTTGGTCAACAAGGTGATCGACACGCCGGCGTCGGCACGACCGGTCAAGTACAACAATCCCGGTTGACCAGGCACCATATAGGCCGAAACCATGATCAACTCCTTGCTGACGCCGTCAAGTTCAGGCGCCAACTGGGTGGCCAACAGCAAGTGCGGAGCGGGTTCGCCCTTGGACAACACCTTGCTCGGGGCATCCCACATCGCTTTGTTCCAGGCCCAGATCAGCTCCCGGCGCCAGACATTCAGGCGTGGGTGAGTGGTGTAAGTTATCAATTGCTGATAGAGCGCGTGATCCTGCTTGCGAGTTTCCTCCAGGGATTCATCCAGCCGGGTCCGGGTATTTTGCAGGTCCCTGATCGTCGGCCTGATCGACAGAAACTGCTCGATCGACTTGCTCAGCGCACTGTTCCAATACTGATCAAAACTTTGCTCCAACTGCTCCGCAACCGGGCCGACACTCAACATGTCGATGTCTTTGAAATTCTTGTCAGGCTGCGCATCGAAATACTCATCGCCCAAATTGCGGCCTCCGACGATTGCCACACAGTTGTCTGCCACCCACAATTTATTGTGCATCCGTCGGTGTTGCTGCGACAGATTGAACAGCCGCCCCATCGTTCGCGTTACGACGGTGCTGCGTCCCAGGTGCAGCGGATTGAACACGCGCACTTGAATCAGCGGGTGCGCCGCCAGTGTCGCGATAATCCGGTCCAGGTCATCGCTGGTGGTGTCATCGAGCAGAATCCTCACGCGGACGCCGCGGTCGGCGGCGTCGAGCAACTCGCTCACCAGTATTCTGGTACTGATGCCGTCGTGGACGATGTAGTACTGCAGGTCCAGGCTGCTTTGGGCATTACGAATCAGCTCGGCGCGGGCACTGAACGCTTCGGCACTGTCGGATAACAAACGAAACCCCGATTGGCCCTGATGCGGAGCAGCCTGGGCCTTGATTGAACGCCCGAACGCCGAATCGCTTGCCGGCAAAGCCTGACTGGGTTCGTGGAGGACATTGGGGGTCGTACACCCACCAAAGAGTACGGCGAGCAACAGAAGAACAAACAAGCGCTGCTGGTTTCTCACGGAGCGTACTCCGAGCAATGAAACATCAGGGAAACCGGATCCTGAAGAATGGCCTGTTGGTTCCCTCCAGCCTTGTGGTCATATCGACCCTTTGCACTGTTTTCTTCAATCTGCGGGGGTTGTTTCAGGAGCGTAGTTCATCCGCTGACACTTGCTGGAGCCGCCCAGGGTGGAGAAGAGTGTGTGGACAGCAATCGGCAAGAAAAAAAGCAATTGCTACCGCTGATTAAAATGGCAGCGCGAAGCATTTCCGCTGCGCTCCCGCAGTCAGAGGCCTTGGTATAACGGTGGACGACTTGTAGATGGCGTCAATGCTCAGCCAAGGGCAGTTTCATGACGAACTCGCTACCCTTCCCTTCTCCCGAACTAGTCCCCGTCACAGTACCGCCGTGGGCTTCGATCAATTCCCGCACGACCGTAAGTCCAATGCCCAGGCCTGCGCCATTGAAACCGACCGCGTGAACATCTTGTACAAACGGCTCAAAAATGAACGGCAGTGCCTTGGGCGTTATCCCAATACCGGTATCGCGAATGCATATCGTCAGGTGGTCGACTTCAATCGTCGCAGTCAGTGAGACCGTGCCATTGGCGGGCGTATATTTGGCGGCGTTGCCCAGTAGATTGCCGAGGATTTGAGTGAGGCGCGCTGGATCACCATTAACCATCAAGGCGCATTCCGGCAGATTCGAGCTGAAACTCAAACTGTTAGCGATCATGAGCGGGCTGCAGGCATCTATCGCCTCATGAATGATTCGAGCCATATCGACACGCTGGCAATCAAGTCGAAACTTGCCGGTACTGGCGCGGGCGATATCGAGCAGGTCTTCGACCAAGCGGGACATCTGCTTCACTTGCCCCTCTATCAACACCTGCATGCGCGGCAGTTCCTCACTCGGCACACGTACCAGCCGGCCGGCAATCATGCTGATGGGTGTCAGAGGATTGCGAAGTTCGTGTGCAACCAGGTTGAGGAAGTTGCGTTGCTGTTCCAGCGCATGTTCAGCGGCCGCCTGCAAATCCTGGGCACTCAGCGCGGCTATCACCAGCTTCTCGTTTGCCTCGCGCAATTCGAGATACATTTGCTGCTCTGCCTGGGCGACTGTCGGATTTTCTGCATCCGACTGCGCCGACAGGATTGACAGCACCAGTTGCTGGTTGGCTTCAATCAATTGTTCGACATGGTGGCTATCGACGAGTTGGGCATTGGCCTGGTTGAGTTCTTTATGAACCGCTGCCAGCACTGCACGCGCCGCCACCGTTTTCTGGCCGAGTACGAACAGTTCGCGTGCAGCGCCAGCGATGGCTTGCTCATTCTTGCCGTGACCCTCGCTCATGATATTTCGCTCATCCTTCGATGGTGACCGCGCGCTGCTGGGTAGGACGTCCCCCTAACAACCCTTCCCTGTCCGGCAACATTTCGCCGATCTGCAAGCCATCATCATCTATCCGGTACAACCTCAACTCGTCGGAATGCGCGCTGGCCCGCACCTTGACCACGGCCATGATGCGCAACAAGCGGCTCTGCACTTCTATGTAGCGCTGGACGATGATGGCATCGGTGAGAAACGCCGTGCCGTAAGGACTGAAACGCAGGTCGGTGTAGCGATCCTCCAGCTCGGAGGTCATCAATACACTGACACCTGCACTGGTGAGAGCGGTCACCATGCGTGACAGCGACTCACGAAAGTCTTCGCGGAATGTCGGCGCCAACGCCAGCTCAAAGCCTGACAGGGAGTCAATCACCAAACGAGTAGCGTTCAGGCGGTTGATCTCGCTCAACAGTAACTGGACGATTTCGTCGATTGACAAGTCTGGCGCGCGACTATCGACCAAACCCACCTTCCCGCCCTGAATCAACCCGGCGAGGGTGGCGTTCTGGGAGCGATTGGGACGCTGCTCGAATACCGCGATCACGCCGGTCTCACCATTGCGCACGCCTTCGGCGAGGAAGGTCGCAGCCAGAATGCTTTTGCCCGAACCTGATGGACCTGCCACCAGCAGGGAGTATCCACGGGGCAAGCCACCGCCCAGCATTTCGTCGAGTTGGGGCACACCCATTTTCAGGCGCTGCATCGGAAACGTCAGCGTGGGTTCAACGTGGTTGAGGGGGGCCGGTGCGAAAACCTTTATGCCTGATGTAGCGATGCGGAAGGTGTGCAGCCCCGGCAGCGTCGGCTGGCCGCGCATCTTCATGATTTCCATCTTGCGCACCATGGAGTTGCGTTGAACGCTCTGACGCAGCCAGATCAAACCATCGGCCACCGTGAAAATAGGGTTGGTGTCAGTTTCAGTGAAATATTCACCGATCAGGAAAGTGGTGGCCTGCCAAGTGGTCATCAACATGCCTAACTGCTGAATGAACTGCGGCAAGTTGTTGTTGGGATTGTCCTGGGTCTGGCTCGCGAGCACCACTGAACGAAACGAATCGACGAACACCAGCGCCGGAGAGTACGCCTCTACCTCGGCGACGATTCGGCGTAGCACTTCGTCCAGATCCCCCGCCAGGGTGTCACTGGCCAGGTTGATATAACGGATTGACTGATTGACGGCTTCCTCGTCGAAAAAGTCGAATTGCTGTTGGTAACGCAACATCTTCAACGGAGGCTCGCCGAGCACGGTGAAGAACAGTGCCGGACGCTCGGGCGTCGCCAGGGCAAACATCATCTGATGCGCCAGGGTAGTTTTGCCACAGCCAGGCGGGCCGGCGATCAGGTTGAACGAGAACTCCGGCAATCCCCCGCCCAGCACCTCGTCCAGTCCTGGCACTCCGGTGGACAGACGCTTGATAGTCACTTTGGTGTTCATGGCGAGTTTTCCTGCGCAGATGTGTCGCTCAAAGAAGGTTTCCACACGTCACGAAGCAAGCGTGCGGTGAGCGAGGGCCCGATCAGCGTAGTGAGCAGTTCGTAGAAGGTGGTCAGCATCACTTCACCAAACAACAAGGCGTCTGCTTCGCTTTCTGTAACGAGTTCAGAATGAAGAGCGTTCAGACCCGGCGCGGCTTGTACACGATCAGACAGGGGGCCCAGGTGCGGTTGGCGGGAGGCGCAGAGATGAAGGCTGCGTCGATAAAGCGCTGCGACTCCCTGCTGACCGATGATGGGGGTAAGCGCTGTGTGCATAGCCTCCAAAATCGAGACAGTCGCTTGCGCGATACTTGCAGTATCAGCATTGGGGCCAACCCGGTGCGCCAGAGCAGCTACGATCTGGCGGCTCTCTTCGTTTAGCGCGGACATGGCTAGCTGATTTCTGATGGGCAGGTCTTGATAGTACACCCTGCAAGGCGTTGCAGAGACTCAATTGGCCCGAGAACCTTCTTTACTTTCGATTCCCCCGATTTATCGCCCACATTGAGGCTTCGCAGCTCCAGATTTAAGCGAATGAATAACTTTACCGGCACTGCTGCCTGAAACGTCAGTGAAGTGCAGATAGCCCCGGCACACAAATGGCGTTAGCATCCCGTACATTCGGTTTAACAGCATGATTTCAAGATCAGGGTCGCATAGTGGAAAAGTTAAATCGCCTTCAGAGTGGAATCGAAGGCCTGGATGCTCTGCTCAAGGGCGGATTGGTCTCAGGCGCTTCCTACATTATTCAGGGGCGTCCAGGGTCGGGCAAAACGATCCTCGCCAACCAACTTGGATTCCATCATGCGCGCAACGGCGGCCGTGTACTGGTAGCGACACTGCTTGCCGAATCCCATGACCGGCTTTTTCAGTTTCTGTCCACCTTGAGCTTTTACGACGTTTCCAAAGTTGGCGCTGAAATCCAGTTCGTCAGTGCATTCGATACGCTGGAAAATGAAGGTCTGGATGAAGTCGTAAAACTGCTGAGGCGTGAGATCAGCCGCCAGAAGGCGACAGTCATGGTTGTCGACGGCTTGCTGAACGCACGCTCTAAAGCCGACTCGCCAATCGACACCAAGAAGTTCATCTCTGAATTGCAAGGGCACGCTGCATTTGCTGGATGCACCGTGTTGTTTCTCACCAGTTCCCGACTGGATGACGGCAGCCCCGAGCACACCATGGTGGATGGCGTGATCGAAATGGGAGAGGAGCTTTATGGCACCCGCTCGGTGCGTCGTATTCAACTGCGTAAAACCCGGGGTAGCGCGGCACTGACCGGACTTCACGAGTGCGAAATCACCGAGAACGGTCTGGTGGTTTATCCGCGCCTGGAAAGCCTCTACAGCCACCCCTCTTCGCCCGACAGCGCCAACATGACGCGCATCCCCAGCGGTATACATTCTCTGGACACGATACTGGGTGGCGGGCTGCACAGTTCCAGCGTGACGCTGGTCATGGGCCCATCAGGAATAGGCAAGACAACCCTAGGTCTTAAATTCCTGGGTGAGTCGACGGTGAAGGCACCGGGCCTGCATTTTGGCTTTTATGAAAGCCCGGAGCGGTTACGCCTGAAGGGCCAGTCACTAGGAATCGACATCAAAGGCATGGAAGAAAGCGGTGCGTTGAGCATCGCGTGGCAACCGACCACCGAAGGTCTCCTGGACGGTCTGGGCTCAAGGTTGCTGAGCATCGTCGAAGAAAAGGGCATCAAGCGTTTATTCATCGACAGCCTTAGCGGCATGACGCGGGTGTCGACGAATCCAGCCCGAATTACTGACTTTTACAGTGCCCTCATGAACGAATTACGCTCCAGGGGCGTGACAGTGTTCGCCTCTTGGGAGATGCGAGATCTGTTCGGCTCCGAGATCAGTTCACCAAACTCTGACCTGTCCAGCATCGTCGACAATCTGATGCTGATGCGGTTCTTCGAGAATGACTCTGAACTAAGCAGAACCATTTCCATTCTTAAAGTCAGAGATAGCTCTTATGACCCTTCGCGATTTGAAGTGGTCATCCGTGACCAGGACGTTGATCTGAAAAAGGCTTCAAGAAATGAACCGCCAGTTCCTAATCCTGCAGCCCTGCCAGGTTCATTTTCCTAGGTCTTCTATTCAGGTTGCATTCTCATGACCACCATCCTGGTTGTCGACGACGAATATTTGATCGCTGACATTCTCGGCTTTGCGCTGGAGGATGAAGGCTTCATGGTCGTGAAAGCCAGCAATGGCAAAAAAGGGCTTGAGGTACTTGAGCGAGAGCGCCCTGACCTGATCATTACCGACTTCATGATGCCGGTAATGGACGGACTCGAATTCGCCACGGCCGTCCGCGCCCTGCCCTCAGCGCATCTCTTGCCCATCATTCTGATCAGCGGCGCGCAAGCCCACCTCGGCATGGAGAGATCGGACTTGTTCAATGCTGTCCTGGAAAAGCCTTTCAATATCGATTCAATCCTTGCCGCTGCCAAGCGGCTGCTGGCTGAAAAGTGAAATGGATCAAATCCATCTCGAAGACTGAATCTACCCACTCGCCCCTGCATGCCTCATGGCATGCAGCTTTCACCTTTTGCTGGAACCGCTCGAGATTCATCGATGATTCGCCCAATGACCGAAGTCATGTCGAGTGGGACTCGATGGATCGTAATCCTGCCACCTGCTTGTGATCGGTTGAAGTCGCAAAGGTCTCCCACGATGTGCGAGGCACAATGGCGCAACACGGCAATACCGCCTACGCTGATGAGGTAACCTCTGGGCCCGTTTCCGAGTTGACAGTATCGAGCCGGGAGATGATTCCTTTTACCGTCCGCTTATCACCCATCCGGACCTGCCCGCGCATATCGCCAGCAACTGGCTCCTCAAGCCGGTCCACCCGACCGGCAGTACGGCGCAATGGGCAAAGCTGCACTCAGTCCCCCCACCTGTCGTTCCCAAGCGACCGATGCCGCAGCACCTCTGGCAACGGGGCGCTGTTCACGTTCTGCCACTGAGGAAAATCAGTATGTATCGGCCGAGCACGATTCCTTATCAGCAGCATCGAGGGTTCAGCCGAACCTTCACGCCGGGGCATTTGAGCCTTGGATTGTTCTTTCCCATGGAGGCCTTCGACGGCGACACGCCGAGCATGCTCAACCAGGTCGCATTGGCGAAACAGGCCGAGGCACTGGGCTTCAGCGCGCTCTGGTTTCGTGACGTGCCGCTTCGCGATCCCGGATTCGGCGATGTCGGCCAAGTCTTCGACCCCTGGGTCTATCTGGGTTATATGGCCGCCCATACATCGGAAATTGCGCTTGGCACCGCCTCCATCGCCATCCCTTTGCACCATCCCCTGCACACGGCCAAGGCGTCAGCCAGCGTCGATCAGTTGAGCGCAGGTCGCTTGATTCTTGGGGTGGCGTCCGGCGACCGTCCGGTGGAGTTCTCGGCTTTTGGCGTCGATCCCGAAAGGCGCGGGGATATCTTTCGCGAGCACTACGCGGTGATTCGCCGAGCCCACAGCACCAGTTTCGAACCCATCCACTGGAGCGCCGGGGAAATGCGCGGCGCGGATCTGATTCCGAAACCGACCACCCAATTCATTCCAATGCTCGTGACCGGCAATAGCCGTCAGTCACTGGATTGGATCGCGCGCGAAAGCAACGGATGGATCAACTATCCACGCATACCGAACATGCAGAGACTGGTCGTGGAAGATTGGCGGCTGGAGGTCACGAAGCAATGTGGTTCCGTCTATAAGCCCTTCACTCAGTCGCTTTACATCGACCTTGATGAAAACCCGTCCACGCCACCCACTCGCATTCATTTGGGGTTCAAACTCGGACGTTACCATTTGCGGTTTTTGCTGGAGTCGCTTGAGGAAATCGGCGTCGATCACGTCATCCTGAATCTCAAATACGGAAAGCGCCCGGCAGCGGAGGTTATTGAGGAGCTGGGTACTCACATCATTGCGCAATTCGGTGCACAGCCAAGTCCGACAGCGCATTGATCTGTCGGCCACTCCTATCCCCGCAGGATGCTCACTGAGCATCCTGCGCCTCACGGTCCGGCGTTCACTGCGCTGGATATTGCCCAGTACCAGCGCTCGACCGGCAGACCGGCCAACCGCTGTTTCCAGGGCAAAACGTTCGGCATCGCGTTAAGGCGCAGCAAGCGCCCTGCGTGAGGGAAGAAGTATTGTCAGATGGTTTTTTTCAGCCTATCTTGATTTATACCTATACAGACCATCCAACCACGTACAACTATTTCGCGATGGCTTGCCCTCACGTACAGCGCTGTCGCGAGAAAAACAAAGCCGGCCATCGCCGTAAGACTCTCGTTGACGTCGTCAAAAGTCGAGCGTCAAGACCAGCCGGGGAAAACGATAAACCTGTACATGTCCAGCCCACCGTACAAGCAAATGGTTCGAACCTGGCCTTCGACACCTTTGCAATCAGGGAGTAAGGCAATGACTCGATTACTGCTGTTACTGACACTGATACTCAGCATCGCAAGCTGCACCAGCGTGGACGTCACCCGTTATGCCGACCAACAACCAGCCCTGGATCTGCATCGGTTTTTCAGCCAGCCCGTCAAGGCCTGGGGAATGTTTCAGAAGCGCAGCGGCGAAGTGACCAAGCGTTTCGAAGTGAATATCGTCAGCCGTCGCGAAGGCAACAACCTGATTCTCGACGAGCGCTTTCTGTACAGCGATGGCACCCGCCAACACCGCGTATGGACATTGACGCCCGAGGGCCAGGGACGCTGGAGCGGTCGCGCCGGCGATGTAGTCGGCGTTGCCCAAGGCCAGGTGGCGGGCAACACATTTCACTGGCGCTATCGGCTGAACGTACCGGTCGACGATTCGACCTATGAAATGAGCATGGACGACTGGATGTACCTGATGGACGAGGACACGTTGATCAACCGCACCCGCATGTCCAAGTTCGGCGTGGAGGTCGGCCAGGTGACCTTGTTCTTCCGCCGCCAGAGCACCGAAGCAAGCCAATGAACCGCAAAATGAACACTACCCGCCGCTTGTGCCTGGTCCTGGGCGACCAGTTGTCCTTCGACCTGGCGTCCTTACAGGAACTCGATGCCGAGCGCGATACGGTGCTGCTGGTCGAGGTCATGGAAGAAGCCAGCCATGTGCCCCACCATCCACAGAAGATTGCTCTGATCTTCAGCGCCATGCGCCATTTCGCTCAGGCGTTGCGAGACCAAGGCATACGTGTTGAATACGTGACCCTGGATGACCCGCAAAACAGCGGTTCGGTGCCGGGTGAGCTGCATCGTTGGAAAAAGCTGTTGCAGGCCGACGAAGTGCACGTGACTGAGTGTGGCGACTGGCGGCTGGAGCATTCGATCAAGGAATGCGGTTTGCCCGTCCAGTGGCACGCCGATACGCGTTTTCTGTGCGGTCGCGAAGAATTTGCCGCATGGGCCGAGGGTAAAAAACAGCTGCGCATGGAGTTTTTCTACCGTGAGATGCGGCGCAAGAGCCGCTTGCTGCTCAATGGCGACGGTTCACCAGTGGGCGGCGCGTGGAACTTCGATGCCGAGAATCGCAAGGCCCTGCCCAAAGGCGTCAAAGCCCCCTACCCCGCACGCTTCAATAACGACCCCATCACCCTCGATGTGCTGGCACTGGTCAAGGCGCGCTTCAGCCACCATTACGGCACACTCGATGACTTCAACTATCCCGTCACCCATGCCGATGCGCAGGCACTCTGGGCGTACTTTCTCGATTATGGCCTGGCGGGGTTTGGCGATTACCAGGACGCCATGGCCAGTGACGAGCCGTTCCTGTTTCATGCGCGCATCAGCGCAGCGCTCAACATTGGCCTGCTGGATTTGCGGCAAATTTGCAGTGATGTGGAGTCGGCGTACTGGGCCGGCAGCGTTGCGCTCAATGCCGCCGAAGGCTTCATTCGGCAACTGATTGGCTGGCGGGAATATGTGCGCGGCGTGTACTGGCTGAAGATGCCGGATTACGCGCTGGGCAACTCTTTTGGCAACAGCCGTCCGCTCCCCGAGTTCTACTGGACGGGTGACACGCAGATGAACTGCATGCGCCACGCCATCGGGCAAAGCCTGCAGCATGCCTATGCGCATCACATCCAGCGACTGATGGTCACCGGTAACTTCGCCCTGCTCGCCGGTATCGCGCCGAGCCAGATCTGCGAGTGGTATCTGGCGATCTACATGGATGCTTTTGACTGGGTCGAGCTGCCCAACACGCTGGGCATGGTCATGCACGCCGATGGCGGTTATCTCGGTTCCAAACCCTATTGCGCCAGCGGCCAGTACATCAATCGCATGTCGGATTACTGCCGCGGTTGCGCGTACAAGGTCCGCGAAAGCACGGCGGACAATGCCTGCCCGTTCAACGCGCTGTATTGGCATTTCCTGATGCGCCACGGTGAGCTGCTGCGCGGCAATCAGCGCATGGCCATGATGTACAAGAACCTCGACCGCATGCCGCAGGCCAAGCAAGAGGCACTGTGGCAACGCGGCCAGTCGTTGCTGGCCCGCCTGGATAACAGCGAATCGATTTGAAATCAGCGTTCACCCGAAGCGACCTTGTTCCATCAGTGAAACTTAACGACGAAGCAACCTGTCAACGGATCAGCAGCCACAACGCTTCCCGATATTGACGGCACCTGTCGGGCATGCACGACCCTCTGAAATCGGCCCCTGAAAAATTCAACCAAGAAGGCGAGATGGACACCCTCAAACACCTAAGTCGCGAAGCGCTCGAGTCCGAGGTCAAGCGATTACGCGCCGCGCTGCAGAGCAATGAAGTCGACAATGACCGCGACATCACGGCGCGACTGCACGCCAGTCAGGCCGCGCTCGCTCGTAGTGAGGCGCGGCAGCGGGCGGTTTTTGAGAGTGCAGTGGATTTTGCGATGGTCGTCACTGACCTTGGCGGGAACATCACGGAATGGAACTGCGGCGCAACCAACGTGCTGGGCTGGTCCGCCGAAGAGGTTCGCGGCCAGAGCGCGGCCTGCTTTTTCACACCTGAGGACCGCGCCGCCGGCCGTGTAGAAGAGGAAATGCAACGCGCCCTTTGCGCTGGCCGTGCCTACGATGAGCGCTGGCATCTGCGCAAGAACGGCGAGCGATTCTGGGCCTCGGGCGAGCTGATGCCGCTTTACGATGAAGACCAGACTCACCTGGGTTTCGTGAAAATTCTCCGCGACCGGACTCAGGAGCATCTGTTCGGACGCGCCATGACCGAAACCCAGGAGCGCTATCGACTGGCGGTCAAGGCGACCAGCGATGCGGTGTGGGATTGGGACCTGCAAACCAACCAGATCATCTGGAACCAGGCGTTGCAACAGGCGTACGGTTTCCCGCTGGAGAATGTTGATCCCAGTGGCGACTGGCGGTTTGCGCGGATCCATCCGCAGGATCAGGCGCGGGTGCAGGCATCGATGCGCGCCGCCATCGAAGGCGACGGCACGACATGGAGCGCGGAGTATCGGTTCTGCTGCCAGGACGGCTCCTACGCCGAGGTGCTGGATCGCGGCCACTTGATCCGCAATCCCGCCGGTCAGGCCGAACGCATGATCGGCGCGATGCTTGACCTGACGCGCTCGCGCAGTGCCGAAACGGCGCTGCGTCAGAGTGAGGAACGCTTCAGTACCATTCTGGAAACCATCGAGTCGGCGTTCGCTATCGTCAAAGTCAAATTCGACGCCAACGACGAGCCTGTCGACTACTACTTCGTCGAGGCCAACCCGGCGTTCGAGCGCCAGTGCGGGGTCAACCTGCGCGGTAAGTGGGTCACCGAGTTCGCGCCCAATCTTGAACGTTTCTGGTTCGAAACCTACGGCCATGTGGCCAAGACCGGGGAACCGGCGAACTTCGAAAATTACGCCAATACCTTTGAACGCTGGTTCGATGTGCGCGCGGTGCGGGTCGGCGATCCGGCCGACCGGCAGATCGCGATCCTGTTCAACGACGTCACCGAGCGGCGCGCCGCCGAGGAACGCTTGCGCGCCAGCGAGGCAATCGCCCGGGAAAACGTCGAACGTGTGCAACTGGCCCTTGCCGCCGGCGCCATCATCGGCACCTGGCACTGGGACCTGCTGACCGACCGTTTTGCCATCGACGAAGGCTTCGCCCAGGTGTTCAATCTCGACCCGGCACTGGGGCGCGAAGGCCTCAGCCTCGAACAAGTGATCACCAGCGTGCACCCCGACGACCGCGATAGCCTGACCACGGCAATCGACGAAGCCATTGGCCGTGGGGGCGCCTATTCCCATCAGTACCGTGTACGGCGCGAGGACGGCAGATTCCAGTGGATCGAAGCCAACGGACGCGTTGAGTGTGCAGATGACGGAGTTCCCCTGCGGTTTCCCGGCGTGCTGATCGACGTCGAGGAGCGGCGGACCGTCGAGGCGGAGCGCGACCGGGCTCTTGCCGCGTTGCGTTCGCTCAACGACACCCTCGAGCAACGGGTTTCATCGCGCACCGCGGAGTTGATGCAGGCAGAGGAAAAACTGCGTCAGTCGCAGAAGATGGAAGCAGTCGGCCAACTGACGGGAGGCCTCGCTCACGATTTCAACAACTTGTTGGCCGGCATTTCCGGCGCACTGGAGTTGATGGGCGCGCGGATCAATCAGGGCCGCTTGAACGAAGTCGACAAGTACATGGTGACCGCACAGGGCGCGGTCAAGCGAGCCGCCTCCCTTACCCACCGCCTGCTGGCGTTCTCCAGACGCCAGACCCTCGATCCGCGACCGACCGACGTCAACACACTGATGACCGGCATGACCGAGCTGATCCAGCGCACCGTGGGCCCGAGCATTCTCCTGGAAACCATTGGCTCGCCCGTGCTTTGGCCAACACTGGTCGATGCCAGTCAACTGGAGAACGCGCTGCTCAATCTGTGTATCAACGCGCGCGATGCAATGCCCGATGGCGGACGCATCACCATCGAGACGGCCAATCGCATCGTCGACACCGAGATCGCCGGCGCGCTGGACATGCCCGAGGGCGAGTATGTGTGCCTGTGCGTCACCGATACCGGCACCGGCATGTCGGCCGATGTCATCGCCAAGGCCTTCGACCCGTTCTTCACCACCAAACCGCTGGGCCAGGGCACAGGGCTGGGCTTGTCGATGATCTACGGGTTCGCCAAACAGTCCGGCGGCCAGGTGCGCGTGCACTCCCAGGTCGACCGGGGCACCACGATGTGCATCTACCTGCCTCGTCACCGTGGCGATCCCGTGCAGAGCCACGATGACAAGCACATCGCACCGGCGGTGGTGCCCAAGGCCAGCGAGACCATTCTGGTGGTGGACGACGAACCCACAGTGCGCGCGCTGCTGACCGATGTGCTTGGCGATCTCGGCTACAACTTGCTTGAGGCGGCCGACAGCGTTGCCGGGCTGAAAGTGTTGCAATCAAACGTGCATATCGACCTGCTGATCACCGATGTCGGCCTGCCAGGTGGCATGAACGGTCGGCAGCTGGCCGACGCCGGCCGGGAAATCCGCCCGAACCTGACGACCCTCTTCATTACCGGTTACGCGGAGAACGCAGTCATCGGCGCCGCCCAACTGGGCCCGGGCATGCAGGTGCTGACCAAGCCCTTCGCGGTCGACACGCTGGTGGCGCGGGTCAGTGAACTGATGTGCTCAAGATCCGAATGAACGACCGCTGCGGCGGAACAAACCAGGCAAACGGGCTGCGGCCAAGGAGTGTGAAATGGTGACTTTCCTGATTTTTCTGATCGCGTGCGGTGCGGCGGCAACCACCGGCATGGTTTTCAAGCCCGGCCAATGGTACGCGCAGCTCAACAAACCGAAGTTCACGCCACCCAACTGGGTGTTTCCGGTGGCCTGGACGACGATCTACCTGCTGCTGGCCTGGGTCGGCTATCGCTTGACCATGATTCCCGGCAGCGAACAGGTGCTGGCATTGTGGGCGGCGCAGATTGCGCTGAACACACTGTGGACGCCTGTGTTCTTCGGCGCGCAGCGGATCGTTGCCGCGATGATTATTCTCGTCCTGTTGTGGCTGGTCGTCGCCGTGATGGTGGTCCTGGCCCTGCGCCTGGATGTGATCACCGGGTTGATCCTGTTTCCTTATCTGGCCTGGCTGTGTGTCGCTGCGGCGCTTAATTTTTCGATCATGCGCAACAACCGGGTGGGTCTCGGCTCATGACCGTACTCCAGGCGCATGAAGCGCCGCTCAAATCCGATAGTACTGGCGATACCAACTCACAAACTGCGCCACACCCTCTGCAACTTCCACTCGCGGAGAGAACCCGATCCATTGTTCCAATGCCGAAACATCAGCCCAGGTCTTGATGACATCGCCGGCCTGCATCGGCAACAGATTGCGCTGGGCTTTTATGCCCAGTGCCTGTTCGAGGCAGTCGACGAAATCCAGTAACGCGACCGGTTTGCCGCGCCCCAGGTTGAAAATCCGGTTGACGCCACTCGCCTCCTTCTCCGGCGCTGGCGGTTTCGGACACAGGCGGACGATGCTTTCGACAACGTCATCGACGTAAGTAAAGTCCCGCGCCATCTGACCCTGGTTGTAGATGTCGATCGGTCGTCCCTGAAGAATGGCTTCGGTAAATTTGAACAGCGCCATATCCGGCCTGCCCCAGGGCCCGTAAACCGTGAAAAAGCGCAGGCCGCTGGCCTTCAAGCCGTAGAGATGGCAATAGCTGTCGGCGAGAAGCTCATTGGCGCGCTTGGTGGCGGCATACAGCGAGACAGGGTGCTCGACCGCATCATCGACGCTGTAGGGCAACTTGCTGTTGGCCCCATATACCGAGCTGCTCGACGCGTAGATCAGATGCGCGGGCGGATAATGTCGGCAGGCTTCCAGCACATTCAGAAACCCCACCAGGTTCGATTGCGCATAGGCATCCGGGTTGTCGAGCGAATAGCGCACACCCGCCTGAGCGGCCAGATGCACCACCTCGGTGAAATCGTGCGCTTTGAATAACGCCATCAAGGCAGGCTTGTCGACAATATCCAGTGTTTCAAAACTGAAACTCTGCAGACTACTCAACTGTTCAAGCCGCGCCTGTTTGAGATCCACACTGTAGTAATCGTTAAGGTTGTCGATACCGACAACTTCCTGGCCTTGCTGCGCCAATCGTTTGACCGCGTGATAGCCGATAAAGCCCGCAGCGCCTGTAACAAGAACGGTCATAATCCCTGCTCCACACAAGCCGACAGGCAATAAGTTATAGCGCTGGATGACTTATTCAGTCCAGGTTTTATAACAGCACCCAATAGTGGGGAAAGTTTTCGATCTAAATAATAGTCGCGACCATAACAGGCAGAAAAAGTTTCTACCGTTCAGCTAAAAGAATAAGTCATTAAAAAACAATTGGTTATCCATCGGTAAAAGCATTACTGGATGGATGGCGTATTTTTTGACTGCTAACGTTTGACAGACCAGAAAGACTGGCCGATAACTACCAAGGTTGATTTTTTGCAGGGCGCGAGCAGTCACTTATTCGCGCCCTGTCGCTTCAGGGACAACTACTTAGTTACCTAACCTTAAGCCTGAATGAACAGACCGTGCGGTAGCTTTGCCTTCTAAAAAGTTGAACCGATAATTCCTCCAGAGGTGCCGCAGAACAGAGCGAAACTTCACTGTTCGATGCACACCAATGAAACACTTTGTGATTCATGTTTGAAACACTTCAATAACCCATAATAAAAAATCACTTTCGCTGACAGCCCTTACTTAGCCCTCAATAGAGCTTCTGCCTGCCATAAACTTTCGATCATTACAGAGTTTACCAGCATGCCAGTCATCAGCTCGGACCACCCAAATTGGTATCTTTTGCAATGCAAGCCACGTCAGGATGAGCGTGCTCATCTCAATCTGCTTCAACAGAATTACGTGGTCTTTCATCCCCAACTCGTCAGCGAGCGCATTATTCGCGGAAAACGCCAGCGAGTGCACGAATCCCTCTTTCCTGGATATTTGTTCATCCAACTCAGTCGTGAAGACAACTGGGCACCCTTGCGTTCCACCCGAGGGGTCAGTCGTTTTGTCGAATTCAATCATGGTCCCGCGACAGTGCCTGAGCACGTCATCGAGCATCTGCGTACGCGTTGCATCGAATCAATGACGTCGGGGCCGGATGAAGCGCTGAAACCCGGAGAGAATCTACAGATTGTCAGCGGCCCGCTCGCGCCACTGGAGGGCGTGTTCCTCGGATTGCACGGAACCGACCGCGTGATGATCCTCCTGCAGTTTCTCAACCGTGAGCAGCCTGTCTGCCTGCCATTGAGCGTGATTGAACGACAACAAGCCGGTTTTCACCCCTACAACTAACGACTTGCCTTATATGCCCTTGCTCAGGAGCTATAACATGGCTTTGAAGTCACGATGCCCCGTCGCGCTGATGATGGCCTGTCTCTATCCCGAAATGGCCTGGAGCATCAATCCGCAAGCCATTGATGTGTATGGATTCGACTTCACGCCATCGTTCCTGTTTTCGGAAAGTTATGACGACAACTTTCGCGAACTGGAAAACAGCAAACAGTCCTCCATGGTCACCAAGCTGGCGCCTTCTTTCGAGCTCAAGGCCGAGGATCGCAACAGTGCCACGCGACTGATCTGGCAACCCACTCGCTACATTTATCACGACGAGTCGGATGCCTCGAACACGGCACAACGCGTGCGAGCGGACAGCATCATGGAGTTCACCGACCGGCATCGTCTGAAGCTCGACGCCGAGTACCGCAAATGGGAGCGCACGGAATCGACGGCGGTCGAAGGCATCAACGACAAGCTCAACAACAAACGTGTGGGCGGTCTCTACACCTTCGGGGCGAAAAGCGCTGACAACCAAATCGATCTCGGGGCCAGTTACGCACAACTGCGCTACGACAACGCCGATGGCATCAACGACGACAAGGAACGCAATACCACTGCCCTGACGAGCACCTGGTATCACCGCATCGGCAGCAACACCCGAGGTCTGGTGGAATACAACCACACCGACTTTGATTACCAGCAGGCCAACAGCCCGCGCAGCAGTAAATCCGACGCCGTCATGGCCGGTGCCGTATGGGATTTCACGGCACGCACGACGGGCAAGGTCCGCGTCGGTTACGAGAAAAAGAACTTCGACAACAGCGAATCCAAAGACCTCGACAACCCGACCTGGCAAGTCGATCTGCAATGGAAACCGCGGACCTATTCGACATTCACCTTCGTCGCTCGCCAGGCCCTCGCCGAAGGTGACGACGGCGCTGATGCCGTGAAGTCGACCTTCACCCAGGTCGGCTGGCGTCACGGCTGGACTGAGCGGATTACTACCGTGGCCCAGGCCGGTTACGGGCGTTATGTCTACGAAGGCCAAAGCCGTACCGACAATCTTCAGGACTACAACCTGGCCGTGGTGTACGCCATGCGCCGTTGGCTGGATATCGAACTGGGTTATCGATACCGCGACAACGATTCCGATGCCGACAATGAAAGCTTCACCCGCAACGTGTTTCAGATCAGCTTCAACGTCAGCCTTTAAGAGGGTCTCGACATGAACACTCGCACACTTGTCCTTTTGTTCGCGTTGTTTCTCTTGCCCCACACCTATGCGGCAGATCCCGATACGCAATACAAACTCGCTGCCGGCGACGTGTTGCGAATCATCGTTTTCGGTGAGCCGGAATTGAGCATGAAAAAGATCCGGCTCAGTGATGCCGGCACCTTTTCCTACCCGTTTCTCGGCGAAATATCCGCCAAGGGACTGACCCCCGGCCAGGTCGAGAAAATCATCGTCGACGGGCTCAAGCAGGGTTATCTGATCGACCCGAAAGTCAGTCTCAGCCAGATCGAATACCGCTCGTTCTACATCAATGGCGAAGTGAAAAAGCCCGGCAGCTATCCGTTCGTGCCCGGACTGACACTGGAAAAAGCCATTGCACTGGGCGGCGGCTTGACCGAGCGGGCCTCGATGAAGCGAGTGACCATCTTGCGCGGTGATGGTGGCGCGACCGTGACCGATAACGTCACGCGCAGCACCACGATCGCCCCCGGCGACACCATTTCCATTGCACAAGGCTTTTTCTGATCATGGACAACAGCCCAAGCAACTACGTCGAACGTCCTCTTCAAGCGCATCTGCATCCGCAGCACGCCGAAGACAAGGACACCCTGGACCTGCTCAATCTGTGGAGGATCATCTGGCGCGCCAAGTGGCGCATCGGCTGGCTGGTGCTGCTGAGTTGCGTATTGGCGGCCGTGGTGGTCTCCAATATCACGCCGCAATACATTGGCAGCACCACCCTGCTGTTCAACGACAAAACACCTCCGCTGATGTCGTTCCAGCAAGTCAAGGACTCCGGCGGCAACGCCACAGATTACTTGCAGACTCAGCAGGCGCTCCTGCAATCGCGAGACCTCGCCGAACGCGCGGTGAAAAAACTCGGGCTGACGACTCACCCGGTCACCGATCCGCGCCAGCAGCCAAAGTCCTGGTTTGCGCCGCGCCAATGGCTGGCCGATCTGGACCTTGATCAATGGATCCCGGGGCTAGGTCGATATCTACCGCAAAAGAAAGAGCCACTCACTGAAGCAGACGTTTTCAACCAGGTCACGCAGAATCTCATGCTGCATACCAGCGTCAAGTTCGTTGGCAAAAGCCAGTTGCTCGAAATCGAAGTCGAGTTGCCAGACCCTGTTCTCGCAGCGGCGGCGGCCAACGCACTGGCTCAGGGCTTTACCGACAGCCAGCTCGATACCAGCGAGAAATCGTCGCAAACCACCACGGCCTGGATGAACACGCGTCTGATCAAGCTGCGCGACAACCTGCGTGCGGCCGAGAAAAAACTCCAGGGTTACCGCGAAGAACAAGGTCTGGTGGATGTTGGCGGCGTTGCCACCATCAGCGCCAACGAACTGGAAATGACCGGCAACCGCATGGTCGACGCCCGACGCAACCGTGCTGAAGCCGAGAGCGAGTACCGGCAGGCGAAAGCCCTGGGCAACGGCGATCTGAGCCGACTCTCCAGCGTACCGGCGGTCTTGAGCAACCCTTTGGTGCAGAAATTCCAGGCCGATCGCGCGGTGGCCCAGGCCAAGGTTGATGAACTGGCCGGGCGCTATGGTCCGAAGCACCCCAGCCTGATCTCCGCACAAACCGAATTGCGCACCGCCACCACCAGTCTGCAATTGCAGGTGCAGCAGGTGGTGGCCGGTATCGAGCGGCAATACCAGCTCGCCACGGCGAGTGAAGCGTCGCTGCGTCAATCCTTCAACAGCAACAAGGCACAGATCCAGGACATCGCGCGCAAAGAGTTCCAGTTGCGTGAGTTCCAGCGTGAAGTCGATAGCACGCGCGCGCTGTATGAAACTTTCGTCACTCGCCTGAAGGAAACCACAGCCACCGCCGACATGGACTCGACGAAAGTGCGCATCGTCGACCCGGCCATCGTTCCCGTCGACGCGAGCAAACCGCGCAAGACATTGATTGTCGCGATCGTCGGGCTGATCGCTGCGGTCATCGGCGTCGGGCTGGCACTGCTCTTCGAGAGTCTGAGCAATACCTTCAAAACCGATGAATCGATCGAGAGCGTGTTGAATGTTCCACTGCTCAGCGTCGTGCCGCTGGTGATAAAGAAAAGTCGCCGGCAACTGGCGCGCCTGTTCGAGGACAACGACAACCCGCGTTTTTCCGAGACCATTCGCAACCTGCGCACCTGGTTGATGTTGCAAAGCAGCGAAAAACCGTCACAAGTGGTGCTCGTGACCTCCACGGTTGCCGGCGAGGGTAAAAGCACCATCGCCACCAATCTGGCCAGTTCACTGACGCCGCTGGAACGCGTGCTGCTGATTGATGCCGACATGCGTCAGCCAACCCTGTCGCTGAACTTCGATTTTCCGCCGGACAGCCCCGGACTGGCGAATGTCATTGCCGGCACGGCCAGGCTTGAAGACTGCATTGTTTCAGTGGGCAATCTGGACATGCTGCCGGCCGGGAAGGTCTTGCCGCCGTCGCTGGATATGTTCGTTGCGCCGCGCCTGCCGTCCCCTGGCGATCCGCTCAACCCAGTTCAGCCACCGCCACAGGATTTGCTCAGTTCGCCGCGCATGGCGCGCATGCTCGAGGCGCTCAGGTCACGTTATCGCCACATCATCATCGATTCTCCCCCAGCGGAGATGATCAGTGACGCGCTGCTGCTGGCAAAACATTCGGACGCGGTGATCTATGTCGTGAAGGCTGACAGCACGTCGATCAGCCAGGTTCAGCGAGGGATTGCCATGTTGCAACAAAGCCATGTGCCGGTCTTTGGCACGGTGCTCAACCAGGTCGACCTGCGCAAGGCGCGCAAGTACGGCTACCACCACTCCCGGGCGTTCTATAACTACGATTTCGCGCCCAGGTAACCATCGGGCGCGTACGCCCGCCGCTACGCCCTCTTCTGCCAACGCACTACTCGCTTCACCTCCGCCGAGCTACGGAAAAGCCATCGGGAGGCACGCCGTGCCTGCTCGATTCGCGCTGATGCATGAATGCTGTCTCGAGGTTAAGCCCATGACATCGCTCTATACCGCTCACATGACACACCGCCGAGGCCTGACGTTCTGGGGCCAGTGGCTGTGCGCGCTGTCGCTGGTGACGGCGCTGTTGATATTGCTCGTGCATTGGCGCGTCGGCAGTCTGACCAGCGAATACCGCATCCTGATCATTCTGACGGTGCTCGGCTCGGTGCCGATCTACAGCGTGATGCAGGTCTACCACAAGCGCCATGGCCTGCTGGTCGGGCTCGGCAGATTGCTGGCCGGGTGGTTGACCCTGCTGGCCGTACTGGCGGCGATTGCGTTCTTCACCCAGACCAGCGCCATTTATTCACGCCAGGTGATCATGGTCTGGGCGGTGCTGGGTTTCGTGGTTCAGGCCTTGAGCTTTCTGCCCCTGCATTACCTCGCCCGCCTGTACTCGCGCAAGGTCTGCAACGGACGCCGTTCGGTGATCATCGGCACCTGCCCGACGGCCCACGAACTGGCTAAAAAGCTGTCCCGACCGAACCGCGCGCTGGTGCTGGGCTTCATTGCCGCCGAGGACAGCTGTGGCCCTGCCCCCAGCATTCTGCCGTTGCTCGGCCACGTTTCCGCCATCCGCGAGATCATCACGGGCCAGGAAGTGCGCCGCGTCTATATCGTGCTGCCGATGGCCCATGCCGCCACCATCGAAGCCCTCTACATCGACCTGCTGGACATGAACGTCGACGTGGTGTGGATCCCGGATTTCGGCAGCATGGTGTTGCTCAACCATTCGATCTCGGAAATCGAGCGAATGCCGGCCATCTACCTCAACGAGAGCCTGATCAGCTCGCACCCTGCCAGCCTGTTTTGCAAGGATCTGTTTGAACGCAGCCTTGCCGCCCTGGCGATTATTCTGCTCAGCCCGGTGCTGCTGGTGGTGGCCATAGCCGTCAAGCTGACCTCCGCCGGCCCGGTGCTGTTCAAGCAGAACCGTCACGGTTGCAACGGCGAAGTGATCAAGGTCTGGAAGTTTCGCTCGATGCACGTCCACGACGACCAGCAGGTTCGGCAGGCCACCCGCAACGATGATCGCCTGACGCCGATCGGCGGTTTTCTGCGCCGCAGTTCCATCGACGAATTGCCACAGCTGTTCAATGTGCTGTCCGGCCGCATGGCCCTGGTCGGCCCGCGTCCGCATGCCGTCACCCACAACCTTTATTACACCGGCAAGGTGCGCGCCTACATGGCCCGGCATCGCCTCAAGCCGGGGATCACCGGCCTCGCCCAGATCACCGGCCATCGTGGCGAAACCGAGACCGTGGAAAAGATGCAGCTGCGCGTCGCCCAGGACCTCAACTACATCAACCAGTGGTCGCTGTGGCTCGACATCAAAATCCTCATCAAGACCCCCTTCACCCTGTTCTCGAAAAACATCTACTGAGCCCCTGCTCCACTTCTGCCGCCCCCCTGCCCGACCGTTGATAACTGTCACCACGATCTGAGGTTCGACCATGAATGTGAGCGTATTCGGTATTGGTTACGTAGGCCTTGTCCAGGGTGCTGCATTGGCCGAGGTCGGGCACAACGTACTCTGCGTCGACGTCGATGCCGGCAGGGTCGAGGCATTGAAAGAAGGAACGCTGCCGCTCTACGAACCGGGCCTGAAAAGCCTGGTGCGCGACAACTACCAAAGCGGCCGACTGCGGTTTGGCACAGACCTGGCGGACGCCGTTCACCATGGCGATGTGCTGTTGATCGCCGTCGGCACACCGCCCGACGAAGACGGTTCGGCGGATCTCCAATACGTGCTGAGCGTGGCGCAGACCATCGCGCTGAACATGGATCGGCACCAGATCATCGTCGACAAATCCACCGTGCCCGTCGGTACGGGCGATCGGGTGCGAGCCTGTATCGAGCAAGTATTGGCCGACAACGGTCGCAGTGACCTGACGTTCGACGTGGTTTCAAACCCGGAATTTCTCAAGGAAGGCTGCGCGGTCGATGACTGCATGCGCCCGGATCGGATCATCATCGGCACCGACAGCCCGCGTGCCGAAGAGGTCATGCGCGAACTGTATGAACCGTTCAATCGCAGCCGCGAAAAAATCATTGTCATGGACGTTCGCAGCGCTGAACTGACCAAGTACGCCGCCAACTGCATGCTGGCGACCAAGATCAGCTTCATGAACGAAATGGCCTGCCTCGCTGAAAAGCTCGGCGCCGACATCGAAAAGGTGCGCCACGGCATCGGCGCCGACCCGCGCATCGGTTACCAGTTCATCTACCCAGGTCTGGGCTACGGCGGCTCGTGCTTTCCCAAAGACGTGAAAGCGCTGATACAGGCGGCCGACGGTGTCGACATCGACGCCCGGGTGCTCAAGGCCGTGGAGGCGCGCAACCAGGAACAGAAAGCCAGCCTCTATCGCAAGGTATTCGATCACTTCGACGGTCACCTTCGCGGCAAGACGTTTGCCCTGTGGGGGCTGAGTTTCAAACCCAATACCGACGACATGCGCGAAGCACCCAGCCGGGTACTGATGGAGGCTTTGTGGCAAGCCGGCGCCAGCGTGCAGGCGTTTGATCCCAAAGCCATGGAAGAGGCCCAGCGCCTTTACGGCTCGCGCGACGACCTGACGCTGACAGGCACCAAGGAAGCGGCGCTGAAAAATGCCGACGCCCTGATCATCGTCACCGAGTGGCAATCGTTTCGGGCGCCGGACTTCGACCAGCTAAGCCGGTTGCTCAAACAGCCGTTGATTTTCGACGGGCGCAATCTGTTCGATCCGCAGCGTTTGAGCAAACGTGGGTTCACCTACGTCTCCGTGGGTCGGCAGACCCCTTCAGTTCTCTGAGAGGAGCCGCGCCATGTTCAAACTGGAGATAGTCGGCCACTACTCGGCGAAATTGCTGGAGGCCAACCAGGCCTATTCCTTCATCAACTTTGCCTCGATCGGCAGTTTTTTCGAGCAGAACCCGAGCAGCGTTGCCTATTTTTGCGACGGCATGCTGATGTCGACCTTCATGTCTCGCATCACCGGCAGACCGATTGGCCGGGTCAGCTTCGACTTCACCTCGATAGCCGACGTTGTGCTGCGCAGCGCCGAGCAACAGGGCAAACGGGTTTATTTCGTCGGCGCCCGGCAAGCCGAACTTGACCTATTCATCATCAAGATCAAGAGCCTTTATCCGCAGCTGTCCATCGCCGGCTATCACAACGGCTTTTTCACCGCCGCCCAGGCCGAAGACATTCGGTACGACATCTGTCGCAGCGCAGCGGACATTCTGATCGTCGGCCTGGGCGCCGGACGGCAAGAGCAGTTCGAGCAGGATGCCCTGCGCGCAGGCTTTCGCGGGGTCGCCTTCAGCTGTGGCGGGTTCATCCGCCAGGAAGCTCTGGCCACGCGGCAGTACTACCCGGCGCTGATCAATCGCCTGCACTTGCGCGCGTTCTATCGCATGTACCGCGAGCCCCACACGATCAAACGCTACCTCATCGATTACCCGAGCAACTTCCTGCACCTGCTGAACATGATCGTTCGACACAAAGTCGCCATCAAGGTTGAGGAATGACCATGCACATCCTGTTTATCCTCAAGGATTTCAAGCCCGGCGGTGGCGTCGAGCGCGTTCAGCAGCGGCTGTCCGAGCAGTTTCTCAAGGATGGCCGGCGGGTGAGCTTTTTCGTCATGAACGCAGACATGCCCGACGCCCGGGACATTCAATGCTACAGCGGTGGCGGCAACGGCCTCGTCGGCCTGTTCAAGTCCATCGTTTTGCTGCGCCGGCTCATACGGCACGAAGGTGTCACCCATCTCATTTCCGCCAAGGAGCAGGCCAACCTCTGCACGTGGTTCGCCACCCTGGGCAGTACCTGCAAAGTCATCTACAGCCGCCATGCGACCCTCGATTGCAGCGAACAGAAAACCGGACCCTCGAGCCTGCGTCTGCTCTACGCCTTGTACCTGTGTGGCAGCGGCAAGGTGGTGACGGTTTCGTCGGCTTTGCGCCAGACCCTCGCCGATGCCGTGCCCTGGGGGCGGCAGCGCATCCGCTATTGCCCCAACGCGGTCGTCACCGATCAACTGTTTCAAGCCGCCCAGGCGCCCAGGCCGGCCGGATTGCCCCGCAACTACTGGCTGAGCCTGGGGCGTCTGGTCGAACCCAAGGGGTTTCATCTGCTGCTCGATGCCTACGCCTTGGCGCTGCGCAGCGCGGCGCTGCCGGATCTGGTGATCGTCGGTGATGGCCCGTTGCGCGAAGCCTTGGTCACCCAGGCCAGGCAATTGGGTATCGCGCAACGGGTGCATTTCAGCGGGTTTATGAGTAATCCCTATCCCGTGCTCAGGCACGCCCGGCTGTTCATTCTGAGTTCGCTGCAAGAAGGCATGCCGACCGTGCTGATCGAGGCGTTGGCGCTGGGCACGCCGGTGCTGGCCTGCGATTGCGAGACCGGGCCCAGAGAACTGCTGGACCACGGCCGACTCGGTCAACTGGTGATCGTCAACGATGTACAGGCACTGGCCGACGGCATGCTGCGCAACCTGACCTCAGGTCATGCCATCGGCCCCGGCGAAGAGACGCTCACTGCCACCCTGCGCCCGTACACCAGTCAGTACGCGGCGCAGGCGTACTACCAGGTCTGGAATCAATGAAAAAATTACTGATCATCCTCCATGACCTCAGCGCCGGCGGTGCTGAAAAAATGATGTCGCGCCTGGCCAAAGCGCTGGTGGATGCAGGCAACGACGTGACATTGCTGATGCTCACCGGCGGCGGCATTCACGCAGCCCATCTCGACCCGCGCGTGAAAAAAGTCGAATTGCACAGCCCGCGCAGCGTCCGTGCGGTGCCGGCACTGACGCGATTCCTGCGTGACAATCGCTTTGACGCCCAACTGGCAGCCCTCACCCACGTCAACGTGGTGGCGATCATCGCGGCGGCACTGTCCGGCACGCTGACCCGCCTGCACGTCAGCGAGCGCAATGCCTTTTCCCATGACCGGCACGTGAACCCCGATTTCATGGTGCGCATGGCATATCGGGTGGCGCCGCTGCTGTATCGGCTGATTCCCAATCCGGTGATCTGCGTTTCGCGCGGTGTCGCCCAGGACCTGGTCGATACCACACTCGCCCGACGCCGGGACGTGACCATTGCCGACAACCCGGTGCTCGACAACGACTTTCGCGAGAAGACACCGGGACTGCCCCGCCACCGCTGGCTGCTGGAAAAGTCCGGCACGGTGATTGTCGCCGTGGGGCGTCTGGCGCCACAAAAAGGTTTCGACACGCTGATCACAGCGTTCGCCGCACTGCCGGATCGCGATGCCCGCCTGATCATTTTTGGCGAAGGCGCCCTCAGGGCCGAACTGCTTGAACAGGCGAAACAGCTGGGGGTGGCGGAGCGCTTCGATCTGCCGGGGTATGCCAACGATCCCCTGGCAGAAGTAGCCGCAGCCGATTGCTTCGTGCTGTCGTCGCGTTTCGAGGGCAGCCCCAACGCGCTGGTCGAGGCGTTATCCACGGGTACGCCGGTGGTGGCGACCCGCTGCCCCCATGGCCCTCAGGAGATTCTCGGCGGCGGCGTGGTTGCCCCGCTGGTCGCAGTGGAGGATCCCATCGCCCTGGCACAGGCCATCGTCGAGCAACTGTCCATACCGCGCGATCTGCAGCGTCAATCACGCCTTGATGCGGCCGCACGATTCATGAGTGCCAGTGCAGTGCAGACCTACCTCAAAGCACTGGTTGGAGACCCGTCATCATGAGCCCACTGACGATCCGCTATTCGACACTGCGCGACGCCTTCACGCTGTTCGGCATCCTGTTCTACATCCAGGTGATTACCTTTGTCCTCGGTCTGGGCAGTGCCGCGAGCTTCGGCGATATCAACAAAGACCTCGAAGGCAATGTCGCCAATCAGGTCTGCGGCCTCATCACGCTGCTGGTGCCGTTGTTCTTTTTCATCCGCAACAAGGTGTTCCTCAGCAAGACCTTTTATCGCAGCAACTTCTTCCTGCTGGTGTTCCTGCTCTGTGTCATCGCATCGATCGGCTGGTCCCACGACCCGATGCTCAGTCTCAAGCGGTTTATCGCCCTGCTCGGCGTGGTGTTTTTTGCAGGCTTCATTGCCTATAACTACTCCCTTGAAAAAATCGCCTTCATGCTCGGCTGCGCCATTGGCATCGCGGCGTTGATCGGGTTGTTGCTCGCCGTTGTCATGCCTGAAGTGGCGTTTCTCTCCGGGGGCATTCGCGACGGCGCGTTCAAAGGCGTTTTCGCCGAAAAGAATGCCGGCGCCCGACTCAATGCGATCGCCATCATGCTGTTGCTGCCGATGATCCGGCAGCGCAATCGCTGGGCGCTCTTGTGCTCATTCTTTTCGCTGGTCGCGATCCTGCTTGCCCAGTCAGCCACCGGTGTAGCGCTGATTATTTCCGGCACGATCAGCTACTGGTACTTCCTCACGATGATCCGCCTGGGCATCAATCGCTCACAGTTGCTGTTCCTCGGATGCACCCTCCTTTACCTGCTGGTTTGCCTGTTTCTGTACAGCAACTTTGCGATGCTGCTGGAAATGGCCGGGCGCGACCCGTCACTGACCGATCGGACCCTGATCTGGGAACTGCTCGCGCCTTTCATCGACAGCCAGTTACTCAAGGGCTACGGCTTCGGCGCCTTCTGGGCAAGTCCCGATGCCGATGCGTTCATTACCCGCTGGGGTTACATCGGCAACGCCCACAGCGGCTACATGGAGACCCTGCTCAATGGTGGCCTCATTCAGCTGACGGCGCTGGCGTTGATGTTCGGTGAAGCACTGTTCAAGCAATACCGCGCCGTGACGGCGAATCAGGCAGCCCGGTTTCGTGCCAGTGCGCTGGTCATCATCGGTCTGTTCGCCGTCACCAATTATGTGGCGTACGTGATCCCCAACTACCGCTCCGCCGAGTTTCTGGTGTTCTGCACCCTGGCCCTGACCTTCCGGCACCACCACGCGACCTACCCCGAATCCTCACCGGCAGCGCTGCGTCAGCGTTCGTCGGGCCGCGCACTACCGCGCGATTCCGCCCGCGCGTAACCCAAGGAGAATCACCGTGCCCAACCAAGCTCCCCGTTCAGCAGATTCAGTGTGCGTCATCATTCCGATGTACAACGGCGCCGACAGCATCGAGCAGACGCTGACCTCCCTGGCCCGGCAAACCCGACTGCCCGATCACGTCATCGTCATCGACGACGGGTCCACCGATGACGGACCACAACGGGTCCGAGACTTCACCGCGCCGTTTCGCCTGACCCTGTTGCAGCAAGCCAACGAAGGCCAGGCCAGTGCCCGTAACCATGGGATGCGCCACTCTAAAGAGACGTTTGTGGCGATGCTCGATGCCGATGACCAATGGCATCCGCGAAAGCTGGAGTTACAGCTGGCACTGTATGGCGAGCTCACGCAACAGGGCCGGCCGGTGGGGCTGATCGACTGCTACGCGCAAGTCAACTACAGCGATGGCAGGCGCCAACTGGACGACCGGTTGAAGAACGGCCGGCACTTCTACGATTTCATCCACGCCAACGTCGTCAATGGCGTTTCCACCGCGCTGGTCAAACGTGACGTGATCATGCAACTCGGCGGCTTCGACGCCAGCCTGCGTTATTCCGAAGACCGCTTCATGTGGACGCGGATCGCCGAACACTGGGAGATCCACACGGTGCCGGAGGTGCTGCTGGAGCGCACGGTCAATGGCGGCAACATGACCGCGAATCCGAAAAAGTACTACCAGAACAAAATCCGCTTCATCGAGGTGTACCTCGCCCGTTACGGCGCGCAACTGACCCGGCAGCAGCGGATCGATTTCGTGCTGGGCAACCACACCGATTTTCTCGAGGCGTTTTCCCGACGTGGCGAGCATGACCAGGTCCTTGGCGTATACCGGCGAATGCTGGATTGCTCCTGGCAGGCCCTGATCTTCGCCAGCGGCAAACCGACCTTGCGCTACCTGTATGCCCGCGCCAGAACCTTGCGCAAGGCAACGGCTTCAACCACGGCTCATTGATCCGGTATCCGCCATGGCCAACCACCGTCTGACGACATTGACCTGGATCTTCACCGAGAAATTCGGCCTGATCCTGTTGTCGATGATTACCTTTGTCGCCTACGCCAGGCTGCTGTCGCCTGCCGAGCTGGGTGTGGGCACGGTAATCATCGCCATCGTCGAGTTGATCGGTCTGGTGTACTCCTCGGTGCTCGAAGACCCGCTGGTCCGGCTTGAGCGACTGGAAGACAAGCACATCAGCACCGCCTACTGGGCGGCGGTGCTGGTCAGTCTGGCGAGCATTGGCGTCATTTCGGGCGCGGTCATGCTGTACACCCCCGACCCGCTGCTGCAATGGATGACGGCGATAGCCTCGATAAAGATCCTGTTCACCATGATGGCGCGGGTCTATGTGGCGCAGATGCGCCGCTGCGGTAACTTCAAGATGCTGGCGTCGCGCACATTGCTGGGCAAAGTGGCGGGTGGCGTCGGTGGCATTGCCGTTGCGCTTTGGGGACTGGGTGCGTGGGCGGTCATTGCCCAGGCGCTGATCATGGAACTGGTGTCGATCATTGTGTTGATGCGCGCCGACCCGCGACGTATCCCTTTCTACATCGACGGTCCGATCCTGCGTGAATTGTTGAGGTCAGGCGCACCGGTGGCCATCAACGCGCTGAGCTCGCAAACCTTGCAGCGCGGGGTCAACGTGGTGCTGGGCATCACCGCCGGCGCGAACGCGGTCGGCATGTTCAACATGGCGATGCGCATCATTGAACTGCCACGCACCGCAATCTACAACGGCTTGCTGAGCTACGCACTGCCGGCGTTCTCCCGGCGCAGCGCAGAACCCAAGCGATTGATCGGGATCGTTGGCGATTCAACCGCCGTCAGCGGCTTTCTGTTGACGCCCCTGTTCATCGGACTCGCACTTACGGCAAGCGACCTGATCCTGTTGATCTTCGGCGCCAAATGGGCAGCGGCCATCCCGCTGCTGCAAGTGCTGGCCTGCACCGCCGCCATCGGCAACAGCGCCATGTACGCCACCACCGCACTGGTGGCGGTCAACCGCAGCCACCTCACGATCAAGGCTGAAGTGCTGACCACCGCGCTGGCCCTGGCGCTGGTCTACGCCCTCGGCAACCTGTACGGCGGCATGGCTGCAGCCGTCGCTCTGCTGGCGCGCATGCTGGTCATCACGCCGCTGCAGATCCGTGGCCTGAACACGGCGATCGGTTACAGCTGGCGCGGCTTTTTCGAAGCCAGTTACCGCAGCGTGATCGCCTCCCTGGTCATGGCTGCAACCGTGCTGCTGGTGCTACCGCAGCTGGGTCTTCAGGGTTACCTGCATTTGATCGGCAGCGTCGTGCTCGGCGCACTGAGTTATGCCGTGGGTTACAGCGCCCTGCACCCGCACTGGCCACAGGAATTCAAATCGGTTTTCACCTCCCGCTGAGTTCAGCCCTGAGACAGGAAGGCCTCACCATGCGCAAAACCACGTTGATTACTGGCGGTGCCGGCTACATCGGCTCGCATACGGCTCTGGCCCTCATTAACGCCGGCCACAAGGTGCTGGTGCTCGACAACCTGTGCAACAGCTGTCGAGAGTGCATCCGGCGCCTCGAGCAACTGACCCTGACCCGCGTCGACTTCATCAAGGGCGATATTCGCGACCCGGTCCTGCTCGACGATATCTTCAGCCGATACGACATCGACGCCGTCGTGCACTTTGCCAGTCTCAAATCCGTCGAAGAAAGCGTGCGCAAGCCGCTGGACTACTACGTCAACAACGTTGCCGGCACGCTTGGCCTCTGTCAGGCGATGGCCCGCAATAACGTATTCCGGCTGGTGTTCAGCTCGTCAGCCACGGTGTACGGGGAGCCGACGCGCACGCCGATTGCCGAAGATTTCGGCACCGGCAAACCGGTCAATCCCTATGGCCGCACCAAGCTGATGATCGAAGAGTTACTGACGGATCTGTGCAACTCCGATCCGCGCTGGAGCATTGGATTGTTGCGTTACTTCAACCCGATCGGCGCCCACGAAAGCGGAATGATCGGCGAAGACCCGAGCGGCCGCCCCAACAACCTGTTGCCGTGCCTGACCCAGGTTGCCATAGGCCGGATACCCGAACTCACGGTGTACGGCAGCGACTATCCCACCGTGGACGGGACCTGCGTGCGCGACTACATCCACGTGGTCGACCTGGCCATCGGTCACCTCAAGGCCCTGCAAGTGCTGCAGCACGACAATGGCATTCACTTCTGGAACCTCGGCACCGGCGTCGGCTACAGCGTGCTGCAGATCATCCACAGTTTCGAGGACATCACCGGCATCAGCATTCCCTACCGCTTCGCCCCTCGACGTCTCGGCGACATCGCCAAGTGCTGGGCCGATCCGGCCAAGGCGGGACGCGAACTGGGCTGGAGCGCGCAGCGCGGCCTGGAACAGATGATCACCGATAGCTGGCGCTGGCAGTCGTGCAATCCGCAGGGGTATCAATCGTCATTCAAGATTCCGGCACCCGTTGCGGTGAAGTGATGCCGATGCTCAAGGAATGTCTGCTGGTCGTGCTGTTTTCGGTTGCGCTGGCAAGCAACGCCGCGCAGGCGCCTACGCCCGTACCGACCACCGGCCTCGTGTTGTGGCTGGACGCGGCCGACTCATCCGCGATGACCCTGGATGCGCAGAACCGGCTCCAGCGCTGGAGTGACAAGTCGGGCAAGGCCAATGACGCGACGGTCGCTGACGCCACCTCACCGCCACAGTGGGCAAGAAACAGCCTCAATGGCCATTCGGTGGTGCGCTTCGACGGCAATTCGGGATTACTCGGCCGGGCCCTGCGCACGGCTAAAGGATCTGTGACCGTACTGATCGTGTCCCGGCGGTTGCCGGAACAGGCCGGAGTCGATCCCTGGCAACGGTTGTTCAGTTCACGCCCGCAGGCCGCCAGCAACGACAACGTGCTGCCGAATTTCGCGGTCAGCCTGGCGCAAACCGGGGAGTACGAGCCGACGGTTTCCGTGCTGGAACTGCACGACGTGCCGATCGGCCCCTACGGGGTCGGGCGCAATGCCGTCGGTCACTCGGAAAACTTTCGCGGCGACATCGCCGAAGTGCTGGTGTATGACCGTCCATTCGCCTCGCTCGCCGAGCGCCAGCGCGCCTTTCAATACCTGGCAGACAAATGGTCCGTGGCCATCCCCACGCATGCCGACACCTGGACCCGCGTCGGCCCATTGGGGACATTGCCGACGCGCATCAACGCCCGGTTGCCCTTGTCCGATCAGGCCAATGCCGGTCAATGGGTGCTCAACACGACGCTGTCCGACGAGTTCGATGGCACCACCCTCGACCGCACACGCTGGCACGTCAACAATGCCGTCGGGAATGAGTCGCTGGGCCGCAAGCCGGCGTTGTTCACCGAGCGCAACGCCAGTGTCGGCAATGGCAACCTGAACATTGTCTTTCGCAAGGAAACCTTGCCGCAGAAATACGTCGAGCTCGGCTTCAAGGACTACACCTCAGCCATGGTGCGTACCCTTGAACGCGGCTTCTACGGGTACTACGAAGCGCGGGCCAAACCCATGAATTCCGCAGCGTCCAGCGCCTTCTGGCTGGCCTGGACGGGCATGACTGACAACGCCACCGAAATCGACATCTTTGAAATCGGCGGCAAGACCAAAAATGCGCTTTCAGACCGCGCCTACAACATGAACGCCCACCTCTGGGCCACGCCGCACAGCACCGAACATATCGCCAACGGCAGCACCTGGACCAGTCCCTGGCGGCTGGCCGGCGACTTTCATGTCTACGGCTTCGACTGGCAGCCCGATACCCTGCGCTGGTACGTCGATGGTGTGCTGGTCAGAGAATCGAAGAACCATTATTTCTTTTTCCCCATGCAGATCGTCTTCGACAGCGAGGCCATGTGGAAATGGTTCGGCGTGGTCGACGATGCTGACCTGCCCTCCACTTTTGAAGTCGATTACATCCGCATGTGGCAACGCAATCCTTGACCCTCACACCAAGCCTGGGGCCAGACGATGAGCCGCCCCAACCGTCATAGCTTTCGCCTTGAGTCGATTTTCACTCGGCACAGTCGTCAGTTTTCAATCCGCGCTAACACCCCCGGAGCGCATGCACATGAACAACAGACGGCTGACAGAACTGGATTTGCTGCGCTTTCTTGCGGCGTTCGCGGTGGTGATCTTTCACTATGCGTTTCGCGGCTATGCGAGGGGTGAGATGTCGGTCATGCCCTATCCACTTTTGGCTGACGTTGCCAAATACGGTTATCTGGGCGTTGAACTGTTTTTCATGATCAGCGGATTCGTGATCCTGATGACGGCTTCGAGCAACAACCTCAAGGTGTTCTTCATTTCCCGCGTCATTCGTCTCTGCCCGGCGTTCTGGGTGTGTTGCACGATCACGTTTCTCATCACGCTGGCCATCGGGCAGCCACGATTTTCGGCCGATTTCTATCAATACTTGATCAACCTGACCTTTCTGGGCGACCTGCTTGGTGTGCCCCCCATAGACGGGGTCTACTGGTCATTGTTCGTCGAGATAAAGTTCTACTTGATGATCGCGATCCTGTTGGCTTTCAAGAAGATAGAGAAAATAGAAACCTTCCTCGTACTGTGGCTGCTGATCTCGGCCGCTGCGGAAGTCTTTGCTTTCGAAAAACTGCGCTCGGTCTTGATCACCGACTACGCGGCCTATTTCATCGCTGGCGCCACGTTCTACATCATCTGGGACAAGGGTTTTACCAAATCCCGTATTTCCCTGCTGGCAGCCGCGCAGGCATTGGCCAGCTTCAACGCGATCAAGTGGGCCGAGTCGATTGAACTGAAATATTCGACCGAATACGACTCCTTGATCATCTGCGGTGTCATTGCCCTGTTTTTCATGACCTTCCTTTTTATCGCGACGCATAAGACGTCAGCCGTGGGGAAGTTCGACTGGACAGCATTGGGCGCACTGACTTACCCGCTTTACCTGCTGCATCAAATGATCGGCTTCATGATCTTCAACATCGCTTATCCGACCATCAATCCACACGTGCTGCTCTGGGGCACCATCGCTTTGATGATAGGTGCGTCCCATGTCATCCATAAGGAAATAGAAACCCCGATGGCCAGACTGATGAAAAGATCCCTTTCGTCCTCCTTCAAGCGTCTCAGAGTGGGTTAGCCGGTAACGCAACAGGCTTAGCAATATCGGCAGATGAAAAAGGCGGGAGAGGCTTCGGTGAATACCGAAACCTCTCCCGCCTTTTTTTTGTTTGTGGCGCAGAGCACCCGTTACAAGGACGATGAGCGCTTCAACGTCTCGCTCGGTAACTCCTTGAACAATGCTCGATAACTGCTTGAAAAACGGCCCAAATGCCAGAACGACCAGTTCATCGCCACTTCCGCCACGGTGGTCTCCGCAGGCGAACGATTGAGCAATTCGCGCCGCGCACTGTTGAGCCTGCGCAACCGTAGCCAGTGGCTCGGCGACATCCCCGTATAGGCCTTGAAGGTCTGCTGCAACTGGCGCAGGGAAACCCCGGCGACCCGCGATAATTCCAGCAGATTGAGGGTTTCTTCCGGCGAATCCGCCGCCCACTCGCCCACGCGTTTGAGGGTGATTCGCTCCTCGGCGCGACGCTGCAAACCGCCGCCATCCAGACACACGCTCGCGTTGTCGAGGATGAACAGGCAATCCTCCAATAGCTGCTGAGTCAGTGCCTCTTTACTCGGCAGATCAAGGGCTTGCGACAACTTCGTGAGAGTCGAGCTTAACCAGCGGCTGAACAATCCATTCTGCGCGCCATTGAGCGGCGCCATGAACAGACCTTCCAGCCTGGCCACGTCCAGTCCGTTGCGCTGGACGAATTCCGGGCCGAACACCACGGCGATTTCCTGGTAGTTCTCCGGGGTGATCCAGATGTTGCGGCTCTCTTCATTGAGCAGATACAGCGCGTTGTCGCTGCGATCGAAACAGAACGCCAAAGACCCTTGCGGTGCGCTGAAATTCTGCTCGACCCGGGTGTTCATCTGTTCTTCGTAAACCTCCACTCCCTGCAAATCCAGATAGCGGATCTGCCCGGCGAAATGCCCTGGCGACATCTGCTGGTAATGCTGCACCCAACCCGGCGTGGCGCGGATTTGTTCGGTGACATCGGCGGTGTTGAACGCTTGGACCTGAAGCGGATTGCACGTCGTCATGGGGAACCTTGCGCACTCTTTTGGTGCGCTTTGGTGCTGCTGAAAGTGGATAGATGGAACGGCAAGGCCCGCCCAAGATAGTCGTCAACGCGCCACAGGGGAAGCCTGCGAAAGATGAAATCGCGTTCCCCCGCGTCAACAAAACCAACGACGAGGTCTTTATGAATGCCCCTTTCGATCAGCTGTTCACATGGCTGAAAGATCACAAGATTACCGAAGTGGAATGCGTGGTCAGCGACCTGACCGGCATCGCCCGCGGCAAGATCGCACCGACCAACAAGTTCCTGCATGAGCGAGGCATGCGCCTGCCGGAAAGTGTGCTGCTGCAAACGGTAACCGGGGATTTTGTCGACGACGACATCTACTACGACCTGCTCGACCCGGCCGACATCGACATGGTCTGCAAGCCGGTGAGCGACGCGGTGTACGTGATTCCGTGGGCCATCGAGCCGACCGCCATCGTCATCCACGACACCTTCGACAAGTTCGGCAACCCGATCGAACTGTCGCCGCGCAACGTGCTGAAGAAAGTCCTGCAGCTGTACACCGACAAAGGCTGGAAGCCGATCGTGGCGCCGGAAATGGAGTTCTACCTGACTCAGCGCTGCGAAGACCCGGACCTGCCACTCAAGGCGCCGCTCGGCCGTTCCGGTCGCGCCGAAAGCGGTCGTCAGTCGTTCTCCATCGACGCCGCCAACGAATTCGATCCGCTGTTCGAAGACGTCTACGACTGGTGCGAACTGCAAGGCCTGGACCTGGACACGCTGATCCACGAAGACGGCCCGGCGCAGATGGAAATCAACTTCCGCCACGGCGATGCACTGGATCTGGCCGACCAGATCACCGTGTTCAAACGCACCCTGCGTGAAGCCGCGCTCAAGCACAACGTGACCGCGACCTTCATGGCCAAGCCGATCGGCGATGAGCCCGGCAGCGCCATGCACCTGCACCAGAGCGTGGTCGAGATCGCCAGCGGCCAGCCGATTTTCGCCAATGCCGACGGCAGCATGAGCGACCTGTTCCGCCATCACATCGGCGGTCTGCAGAAGTACATCCCGAAGGTGCTGCCAATGTTCGCGCCCAACGTGAACTCGTTCCGCCGTTTCCTGCCGGACACCTCGGCACCGGTCAACGTCGAATGGGGCGAAGAAAACCGCACCGTCGGCCTGCGTGTACCGACCTCCGGGCCCGAGGCGATGCGGGTCGAAAACCGTCTGCCGGGCGCCGACGCCAACCCGTACCTGGCCATCGCCGCGAGCCTGCTGTGCGGTTACATCGGCATGGTCGAAGGCATCGAACCGAGCGCTGCCGTCGAAGGTCGGGCCTACGAGCGCCGCAACCTGCGCCTGCCGATCACCATCGAAGAAGCCCTGACCCAGATGGAAGAGTGCGACACCGTCGCGCAATACCTGGGCAACAAGTTCGTGCGCGGCTACGTCGCGGTGAAACGCGCCGAACATGAAAACTTCAAGCGCGTGATCAGTTCCTGGGAGCGGGAGTTCCTGTTGCTGAGCGTGTAACCAACACCCGCCCTTGTGGGACCTGGCTTGCCAGCTCCCACAAGGGAACGTGCTCACCTGAAAAACCCAATAATTCGAAGAGGTGTCGATATGCGTCTGTTGAAATCCCTGATTCCCGCCGCGCTGGCCCTGGCGTGCAGTGCCGGCGCCTTCGCCCAACCCCAGGTCAGCGTCTACAACTGGACCGATTACATCGGCGAAACCACCCTCGCCGACTTCCAGTCCAGCAGCGGGATCAAGGTGATTTATGACGTCTTCGACTCCAATGAAACCCTCGAAGGCAAACTGCTCGCCGGGCGCACCGGCTATGACGTGGTGGTGCCGTCCAACCACTTCCTCGCCCGTCAGGTAAAAGCCGGTGCGTTCCTCAAGCTGGACCGCTCGCAACTGCCGAACTGGAAAAACCTCGACCCGAAACTGCTGGCCCTGCTTGAGAAGAACGATCCGGGCAACGAACACTCGGTGCCGTATCTGTGGGGCACTAATGGCATCGGCTACAACGTCGACAAGGTCAAGCAGGTGCTGGGCATCGATCACATCGATTCCTGGGCCGTGCTGTTCGAACCGGAGAACCTGAAAAAGCTCAGCCAGTGTGGCGTGTCGATGATGGACTCGGCCGATGAAGTGTTCCCGGCGATCCTCAACTACATGGGCATGGATCCGCGCAGCGAGAAACCCGAGGACTACAAGAAGGCCGAAGAGAAACTGCTGAGCATCCGGCCGTACATTACCTATTTCCATTCCTCGAAATACGTGTCCGACCTGGCCAACGGCGACATCTGCGTGGCCTTCGGTTATTCCGGCGACGTGTTCCAGGCCGCCAACCGCGCCAAGGAAGCCAAGAACGGCGTGAACATCGCGTACTCGATTCCCAAGGAAGGCGCGAACCTGTGGTTCGACCTGCTGGCGATTCCCGCCGACGCCGGCAACACCAGGGAAGCTCACGCCTTCATCAATTACCTGCTCGATCCGCAAGTGATCGCCAAGGTCAGCGCCTCGGTCGGCTACGCCAACCCGAACCCGGCGGCCAAGCAATACATGGATACGGAGCTGGTCAACAATCCCGAGGTCTATCCGTCTCAGGAAGTCCTCGACAAGCTCTACATCTCCTCTACCCCGCCCCAGTCGATCATGCGTCTGATGACCCGGTCCTGGAGCAAAGTGAAGTCGAACAAATGAATCAGTACACCCAGGAACACGCCCGCTCCTATTACGCCGCGTCGGCCCGGGCCAGCACACCCTATCCGGAACTGACGGGTGACTTGATTGCCGATGTCTGCGTGATCGGTGGCGGGTTCACCGGCGTCAATACGGCGATTGAACTGGCGCAGCGCGGGCTTTCGGTGATTCTGCTCGAAGCCCGGCGCATCGGCTGGGGCGCCAGCGGGCGCAATGGCGGGCAGTTGATTCGCGGGATCGGTCATGACGTAGAAGGCTTCGCCCGGCATGTCGGCAGCGAAGGCGTGCGCTACCTGCACCGAGCCGGGATCGACTCGGTGGAACTGGTGCGCCAGCGTATCACCGACAACGCCATCGAGTGCGACCTGCGCTGGGGCTTCTGCGAACTGGCCAACACGCCAGCGCAGTTCGACGCCTTCAGGGCCGAGCAGGACAGCCTGGCGCAGTTGGGCTACCGCCATGAAACGCGGCTGGTTGCCCCTGAGCTGATTCGTCAGCAAGTGGTGAACGCGGGGGTCTACAAGGGCGGCCTGATCGACATGGGCTCAGGCCATCTACATCCGCTGGATCTGGTGCAGGGTGAAGCGCGGCTGGCGGCATCCCTCGGGGTGCGGATTTTCGAGCAGAGCCCGGTGCTGGAAATTCTCCACGGCCCGACCGTTCAAGTCCGCACCCAGAGCGGCAGCGTGCGCGCCGGCAGTCTGGTACTCGGCTGCAACGCGCATCTGGACGAACTCGAACAGCAACTCAGCGGCAAGGTCCTGCCCGCCGGCAGCTACATCATCGCCACTGAACCGCTGCCGGCGGAACGCGCCGCCGAGCTGATTCCGCAGAACCTGGCGCTGTGCGACCAGAAAGTCGGCCTCGATTACTACCGGCTCTCGGCGGACCGACGCTTGCTGTTCGGTGGCGCCTGCCATTATTCGGGGCGGGATCCGACGGACATCGCCGCCTACATGCGACCAAAGATGCTCAAGGTGTTCCCGCAACTGGCGGATGTGCGCATCGACTATCAGTGGGGCGGCAAGATCGGCATCACCGCCAACCGCTTCCCGCAGGTCGGTCGATTGAAACAGCACCCGAATGTGTTCTACGCCCAGGGCTATTCCGGCCATGGCCTGAACGTCACCCACTGGTGCGCCAAACTGCTGGGCGAAGCAATTCATGCCGGTCACAGTCAGGGCATGGATGTGTTCAGCAGCGTGCCGCACATGACCTTCCCCGGCGGCCCGGCGCTGCGTTCGCCACTGCTGGCACTGGGCATGTTCTGGTATCGCCTGAGGGAACTGCTGGGATGACGCTTCCCGGTTAAAGCGGCCTGCGCATTTGCTCTATCGCGAAGCACTTCTATATTGATGAAGTGCTTTTGCGTTCCTGACGCTCAGTGCCCAACACACCCTGGAGGTCATGGATGGAGTCGTCAGCCGCCGATCAACCGCGAGCGCCCGGCCAGGCGCCGGTCAAGACCCGCCGTTTCAGCATTTCGCTGGTGTGGATCGTGCCGATCGTCGCGGTGCTGGTGGGCTTGTCGCTGGTGGTGCACAACCTGATGCAGGAAGGCCCCACCATCACCGTCACCTTCAAGACCGGCAGCGGCCTGACCGCCAACAAGACCGAAGTCAAATACCGCAACGTGGTCATCGGCCAGGTCACAGACGTCGAGCTGAGCGACGACCAGAAAAGCGTCAACGCCACCATCAAACTGGCCAAGCAGGCCGAAACCTTTACCCGCGAAGATTCGCAGTTCTGGGTCGTCCGGCCGCGCATCGGTGCGGGCGGTGTCTCGGGCATCGATACGTTGCTTTCCGGTGACTACATCGGCGCCGACATCGGTCAGTCCAACTCGCGTTCGAAGCATTTCAAGGGACTGGAAAACCCGCCGCCGATCACCTACGGCGAACCGGGTAAACGCTTCAACCTGCACGCTTCGGATCTCGGCTCGCTGGACATCGGCTCGCCGGTCTATTACCGCAAGATCCCGGTCGGCCAAGTCGTGGCCTATGCGCTGGACGCCGATGGCAAAGGAGTGAACATCGAGGTGTTCATCCATGCGCCGAACGACGCCTACGTCACGGAAAACACCCGGTTCTGGAACGCCAGCGGCATTGACGTCAACGTCGGCGCCAACGGTTTTGCGGTGAAAACCGAATCGTTGTCGACCTTGCTGGTGGGCGGCATCGCCTTC
Organism: Pseudomonas sp. 22082; assembly: GCF_052046055.1. Taxonomy (NCBI): domain Bacteria; kingdom Pseudomonadati; phylum Pseudomonadota; class Gammaproteobacteria; order Pseudomonadales; family Pseudomonadaceae; genus Pseudomonas; species Pseudomonas sp. 22082. Next base: position 72,215 of record NZ_JBQEQB010000003.1, on the reverse strand, counting down.
CGCGCGCCGGAGTACAGCCCCAACGACGTTGCCGCCGCCGAAGAAAGAACTTACGACCTGTTCGACGACCAGCAAACCGCCCTCGCCCCGCCCAACGGCAAGGCGCAATACCTGACCCTGCGTTTCGATCAGGCCCTGCGCGGGTTGAAAGTCGGCGCACCGGTGGAGTTTCTCGGCATCGAAATCGGCCGGGTGGTGAGCGTCAACCTGGATTTCGACGCGAAGAAACGCAGCTTCCCGCTCAACGTCGGCATCGTGATTTACCCGCAACGCCTCGGTCAGGCTCACGTGAAGATGCTCAAGGTACTCGAGCACAATCCGGACGACGAAGCCGCCGCCGTGCGCCTGATCGGCACCTTTATCGACAACGGCCTGCGCGCCCAGGCCCGCAGCGGCAACCTGCTGACCGGCCAGTTGTACATCGCGCTGGATTTCTTCCCCAAAGCCGAAAAAGTCGCGTTCGACCCGACCGCCCGCCCGATCAGCGTTCCGACCGTCCCCGGCAGCCTCGAACAGTTGCAGGAAAAACTCGAAGCGATGATCGACAAGCTCAACAAACTGCCGGTGGAACGGATTGCCGGCAACCTCGACAGCAACCTCGTGGAATTGCGCAAAGGCCTGACCCAGTTCAATGCCAGGACCCTGCCCGGCGTGCAGAACACCCTCGCCGACCTGAGCAAGACCCTGCAGTCGGCCAGCTCGACCTTGGCCGAAGATTCGCCGCAACGCGAACAACTGACCGAAACCCTCGACGAGCTTGGGCGCATGTCGCGTTCGCTGCGTGAACTGTCCGATTACCTGGGCCGTCATCCGGAATCGTTGATTCGCGGCCGCCCCGACAACGCCCCGCCGCTGGACCTCAAAGGGCCGCCGCGTAATTGAGCACAGGAGCTGTCCCATGGCTTTAAAGCTGAAGTTCACCGTGCTCGCGATCGGCCTGCTGCTGGGCGCCTGCAAAAGCGCCCCGATCAGCTTTCACACCCTGACGCCGACGCAACCGATGGCCGGCCGCGCCGGTTCGGAAATCACCATCGAAGGCATCAGCGTGCCGCCGCAGGTCGACCGGCCGCAGATCGTCATCCGCCAGGGCAACAGCGGCCTGGCGATTCTCGAGACTGAATGGTGGGGCGCCAGCCTCAGCGATGAGTTGCGCAGCGCGCTGGTGGATCAACTGAGTAATGCCGGCGGCCCGCGCAAAACCTCGGTGCGCATCGATGTGCAACGCTTCGATTCGATTCCCGGGCAGTACGGGCTGATCGACGTCAAATGGCGCCTGCGCCAGGCCAACACCGGTGACGACGCCCTGCTCGCCTGCCGCTCGCTGCTGCAAACCCCGTCCGGGCCGAGCATTGACGATCTGGTGGCGGCCCAGCAGAACAACGTCAAGCGCCTGGCCGCGTTGATCGGTCAGGCGGCGGGCACTGCGCGGGGCTGTCCACCGGCGTCCTGAGCGTCCGTCTTCAAAAGGACGGTAAAGCGACAACCGTGGGGCTCACGGGTTGTCAGCTCGACCTGCCAGTGCTCGCGATTGCAAATCCGCTGCACCAGTGACAACCCCAGCCCAAGCCCCTCGCCTCGACGCTCGTCACCCCGCACGAATGGCTGGAACATCGCTTGTCGGCGTTCTTCGGGAATGCCGATGCCACTGTCTTCAACCACAAATCCGCATTCCCCGACGGTCAGCCTGACAAAACCCTGATCGGTGTAATGCCAGGCATTGCGCAGCAGGTTACCCATCACTGACTGCAAAAAGGTCTGGTTGTAACGAGCCGTGCCGGCCGGATTGATGTCGCAGAAAAATTCCAGCCCTTTTTCGCGGATCAGCCTTCCCCAGATCTCCGCCTGAACGCGTGCAACCTCCCCGAGGGAAACGCAAATGTCGCCACCGGTATCTTCCTGGGCGCGGGCGAGCATGAGGAAGGTGTCCACCAACTGACGCATTTCATGGCTGGCCCGTGCGATGCGGTTGACCTGCGCGGCCGAGCGGGTATCGAGCGACGGATTGGCGAGCAGCAACTCGCAGGCGCCGCCGAGCACCATCAATGGTGTGCGAAGTTCATGGCTCACGTCGCTGGTGAAGAGCTTTTCGCGGCTCAGTGTTTCGCGCAGCCGGCCCAGTGTCTGATCGAACGACAGTGCCAGTTCTCCGACTTCGTCCGCCGCGTAGTCCGGATGCAGGGGCGGCGCCAGTACCAGTAACTGGTCGCGGTGACGAACCTGCCGCGCCAGGCGAATGACCGGGGCCATCACCCGTCGCGCCAGCAATCGACCCAGCACAATCGCCAGCAGAATGCTCAGGATGAACCCGACCGCCACCACAATGAACAACAGACGCTCACGCTGTTCGAGACTTTCCTGGTCACGCAACAGCACGTACTTGCGTCCGCCCACCATCTCGACCATGGCGAAAAAGCCATCGCCCTCGAACATGACCTCCTGAAACCCCGGCGACAGAGCCGCCAGTGACGGGACGAGCGCCATGGCGCCCGGTCCACCTTCGAAGAAAAACAGCTCGCTCTTTTCCGGTCGATGGCTCCAGCGACTGATGTCATCCATTGCCAGCAGACGATGCAGTCCGCCCATCAAGGTCGTGGCCGTCAACTTGTGTTCCACCACATGCACGGTGGCTACGATTCCCAGCGCAAATACGCCGGCCACCAGCGCACTCATCGAGGCGAATACGATGACGATCCGTTTCGTCAGGCTTTGCTTGAAATCCATTCGGCTGGAGGACTCCACCTCGGTTATCAGACTCAGCGGTCAACATCAGGTGTGTACTCAATAGATGGACCGAACAGATTCAGCTTCACCTCAAACAGCAACAGTTGTTAAGCCAGCCCGGTAAAAAAAGCGTATTTGAGTCTGGTTATCAGAAACTTGATTAATTGCACATTTTCAACTCCCGCAAATTTTTCACATGTTCTTCACTGCGGCCCGACGTGAACAGTCCCAACATTCAGCCAGCATTCAAGTACGCAACCATAAAGTTGATTAAATCGCAGGCCAGTTGCGCCTGCGAAGTTAAGGGGCATGGCGTGGAGCGACAGATGCTATTAACAGCAGTCTATAAACAACGTCGAATATTGCGACTTGGAAAACTGCTGACGGTCATCGGTGCAGGGGTGGCGATTGCACTGGTCAGCGGCTTTGTCTGGGTCACCCGCTCACCCATTGATCTGGGCCAGGCGGGCAAGGCGGCAAGGGCTGACTGGACCAGGGCCTGGCAGGCGGGCGAAGTGGTGGCACTGGTGCGCCATGCTGAACGTTGCGACCGCTCCGACCATCTTTGTCTGGGCCCGGAAGACGGCATCACTCAGGTAGGCAATGACTCGGCTGTGCGAGTGGGCAAGGGTTTCACGAGCCTGGGCATGCAGCAGGCACAGGTATTCACCAGCCCGCTGACCCGAACCGTGCAAACGGCGCGTGCCATGTTCGGGCAGGACGCTACTGCCCAGCCCTGGCTTGAATCCTGCGGTTCGTCGCTGCGTAACGAGGTGGTGGCGCACAAAGTTGCACAGCGCAATCTGGTGCTGGTCACCCACAGCGGCTGCATCAGCGACTTTGAAAAACAGACCGGTTTTCCCCATGCAATCGCCGCTGATTATGGAAGCACGCTGTTTGTTCGCATTGATGCCAAGGGGCAACTTGAAGTGCTGGGCATTCTGAATGCCGAGGCCTGGTCACGACTCAATAGCGATTAACGTCCTGGTTACAGCTAATTGACAGTTCTGAGCTGTTTTTAATTAAACAAAGCACACTTCATTAAATTGTAATGAGAGATGTATCTGCCCCCCGACTTGCTGGACAGCTGGTTTTTTCATGCTTGGCTATATCGCGAGAACTTCGGCCTGGAGGTACGACAGTTCTCTGGATACAGGAAATGCCCGACACCTGCATTCATTCAACATGATGACTCGCCCGCTCAGGAACACGCCGGGCAGGTCATCGACATCAGAACTTCGTACGGTACCAAGGCTTTGTCATGACGTCTGAAAACAACCCGCTGCGACACACTGCCCTTTTCCCTTCGACGACTGCGGTCGAACGCTGGGCCGTCCCCGGCCTCATTCTGGCGTTCGTAATGTTTTACCTGCTGCCATTGATGAGCCACGGCCTGTGGATCCCCGATGAAACCCGCTACGGCCAGATCAGCCAGGAAATGCAGCTGAGCGGTAATTGGGTCGCCCCGCACTTCATGGGCATCCGTTATTTCGAGAAGCCGATTGCCGGCTACTGGATGATTGCCATCGGCCAGGCGATTTTCGGTGACAACCTGTTCGGCGTACGCATTGCTTCGGCGCTGAGTACCGGAGTGAGTGTCTGGCTGACCTACCTGCTGGCCCGTCGACTCTGGAACAACCCGCGTATAAGCGTCGCGAGCGCCCTGCTGTACATGAGTTTCGGGCTGATCGCAGGTCAGGCCGGCTATGCCAACCTCGATCCGCAATTCACCTTGTGGGTCAACCTGAGCATGGTGGCTGCGTGGTTTGCCATCGACAGCCGTACGCCCCGCGCTCGCCTGGGTGGCTGGGCACTGCTGGGTGTTGCGTGCGGCATGGGTCTGATGACCAAAGGGTTCCTGGCCCTGCTGTTGCCGGTGCTGATCGCCCTGCCCTACATGGTCTGGCAACGGCGGTTCGGTGAGCTGGTGCGTTACGGACTGATCGCTGTGGTGGTCTGCGCCCTCGTCAGCCTGCCGTGGGTATTGGCGGTCCATTACCGGGAACCGGACTTCTGGCGGTTCTTCTTCTGGCACGAACACATCCGTCGTTTCGCCGCCGGTGACGACGCGCAACATGCCCGCCCGTGGTGGTTCTACCTGCCCTTGCTGTTTGCCTCGACCCTGCCCTGGGCGCTGCTTCTGCCTTCGACCCTGCTGCGCATGTGGCGCGAAAAGCGTGAGGTAAAAACCGCGTACCTGGCACTGTGGTTCCTGCTGCCACTGGCATTTTTCAGCCTCAGCAGCGGCAAACTTCCTACGTACATCATGCCGTGCCTGCTTCCCGTCGCGCTGTTGATGGGGCAGACCGTGGTCAAGTGGCTGGATCAACGCAATGGCCGGCTCTTGCGTCTGAACGGTGTGATCAACACGGTGCTCGCCAGTGCTGCGCTGGTGGCCCTGCTCTATCTTCAGGCCACGAAGGAAATCTACGAAAACACCGAGATGTTCAGCCTGTCGCTGGCTTATATCGTGCTGGTGGGCTGGATCATCGCCAACGCCTTGCAAGTGCTGCGGCCACTGACATTGTGGGCAATGCCGGCGCTGGGCATCGGCCTGCTCGTGGCGTTGCTGCCTGCAGCCATGCCGGCGCAGATCGTCAACAGCAAGATGCCCGATCAGTTCATTGCCGAGCATCAACGGGAACTGAGTGAAACCGCGTCCCTGCTGAGCAACGACCTGGGCGCGGCCTCGGCGCTGGCGTGGCGCCTGAAGCGTCCGCAGGTGGATCTGTTCAATACCATCGGCGAATTGAAATACGGCCTCGAAGACCCGGCCATGGCGGCACGCAAAGTCACCCTGGACAGCGTCGGCCAGTGGATGACTGACGCGCGGAAAAAAGGCGCCGTCGGTGTGGTCTTGCGCGTCAACAGTACGCAGGAAGAACAGGAAGTCGAATTGCTGCCCGTGGACGGCAAGCATTATCGGCGCGGCAATCTGCACATTTTCATCTTTGCGCAGAAACAGCCATGACGGTGAGCAACAACGACCGCGCCGCCCTGTTGCTCCTGCTGGCGGCCAGCGCCCTGATGTTGCTGCTCGGCCTGGGCAGTCGCGAACTGTGGGGCGCGGAAACCCGCTGGGCGAACATCGCGTTGCAGATGTTGCAAAGCGGTGATTACTTCGACCCGTACCTCAAGGGTGATCCCTACTACGACAAGCCGCTTTTGTCGTACTGGCTGATCACCGCGACCGCCTGGCTGACCGGCAGTCTCGATCACTGGTCGCTGCGCCTGCCTTCGGTGGTGTCCGCGTGGTTAAGCGTGTGGATGGTGTATCAACTGGGCGAGCAGTTGTTTCGCAAAGGCACGGGGCTGATCGCCGGGTGGATGCTGGCGACCACCTTCTACTTCGTGTTCTGGGCGCGGGTCGCCACTGCCGACATCCTGACGGTCTGCGGTGTGCTGGCGGCGGTCTGGTGGTACTGGCGCGGGCCGGACGATACGCGGTTTTCGCGCTATCTGGTGTTCTGCGTCCTGCTGTCCCTGACGTCGTTGTTCAAAGGCCTGATCGGTTTCATCCTGCCCGGGCTGGTGCTGCTGCCGCACCTGTTGCATGAAGGCCGCTGGAAGCGTCATCTCAATCTACGTCTGCTGGCAGCGCTGGTGATTGCCGGGGCGTTCTACATGACGCCGTTCCTGCTGTCCCACTTCTACGGCGCGCCAAATTACGGGGAAAGCGGCCTCGGGCTGGTCTTGCGGGAAAACGTCGTGCGGTTTTTCCAGCCATTCGACAACATTGGCCCGATCTACACCTATTTGCTGTACCTGCCGATCTACACCCTGCCCTGGGCACCGTGCTGGATCATTGCCCTGTGGGTCGCGGCGCGTAACTGGAAACACATCGAACCGGACACCCGCTGGCTGATTCAGGGCCTGGGGTTATTAATGCTGTTCTTCACGGCCAGCGGCAGCCGACGCAGTTATTACGTGCTGCCACTGGTGCCGTTCGCGCAACTGCTCGGGGCGTGGTGGATCACCCGGCGTCTGGCGGCTCGAAATGCCGCAGGCCCGTTCGGCGGACGTGGTTTGAAAATCGGTTTCGGCGTGGCCACTGTCCTGCTGCTCGGCATACTCGGTGTGCTTTACCCGTGGACCAACAGCGGAGGCGGTGCAATCCGTTTCGGCGAAACCGTGCGCCTGCAAGCCAGCCAACGCGCTCCCTTGAGTCAATGGCATCTGGTCATGGTCGAGGTCGACAATAAAGTGCCGATGTACCTGCAGACCGGCGGTGCGCCGTTTTACTACGTGCCGCAGAGCCGGGATTTCCCGCGCGACGGCGATGCCGCAGCCATGTTCGCCTGGCTGGAACGCACCAGCGGCCAGCACTGGGATCCGCAACGGACCCTCTTTATCGCCCAGTACCGCACCGGCGATCCCGTTCCGCTGAGTCACCTCAGCCGCGATCATCAGGTCATTACCACCACGCCCACCCGCGGCGAACAGCTGTTCCACGGTCGCGAGGATCAAAGCGTCGCCTACCTGCCCCAAGGCTCCTGAAAGACGGCGCCGGGTCCTCCCGGCGTCCCCGCCAAGTGACTGCTAACCTGAATGGCAATGACATGTATTAACGGTTGTTTTGACGTTTTTTTCTCATTTGCCTCTCTACATTGCCAGCCAGCCAACATATGCAAATCATTCGCATTGAAACTCCCGCGAATGCTTGCCCATAACGTCTAAAAACAGGAGCTGCCCCCGCCATGAGTCCATCCCTTCCGTCCTTTCTGAAACAGGCCGCGCTGGCGACTGCGCTGCTCGCGGCCGGTCAGGTGTTTGCCGCCGACTCCGTCGGCCTTGTGGTCTACAACGCCCAGCACGAAACCCTGACCAAGGCATGGGTCGCCGGCTTCACCGAGGAAACCGGGATCCCGGTCACCGTGCGCAACGGCGACGACACGGAAATGGGCAACCAGATTGTCCAGGAAGGCGCGTCTTCTCCTGCCGACGTATTCCTGACGGAAAACTCCCCGGCCATGGTGCTGGTGGACAACGCCAAGCTGTTCGCGCCGGTGGCTCCGGCAACCCTTGAGCAAGTCGATGCGGCTTATCGCCCGGCCCACGGCCAATGGGTCGGTATCGCCGCGCGCTCCACGGTGTTCGTCTATAACCCGGCCAAACTGCCGGAAAAGGACCTGCCCAAATCCCTGATGGACCTCGCGACCCCGGCCTGGAAAGGTCGCTGGGCCGCGTCGCCTGCCGGTGCGGATTTCCAGGCCATCGTCGCCGCCGTGCTGGAACAGAAAGGCGAAGCCGCCACCCTCGAATGGCTCAAGGGCATGAAAGCCAACTTCACCGCCTATCGTGGCAACAGCTCGGTGCTCAAAGCGGTGAATGCCGGGCAAGTCGACAGCGGCGTGATCTATCACTATTACGCGTTCGTCGATCAGGCCAAGACCGGCGAAAACAGCAAGAACACTGCCCTGCACTACTTCAAGCATCAGGACCCGGGCGCGTTCGTGAGCATTTCCGGCGGCGGCGTGCTGGCTTCCAGCAAACACCAGGAGGAGGCGCAGAAATTTCTCCAGTACATCACCGGCAAACAAGGCCAGGAAGTGCTGCGCACCGGCAATTCCTTTGAATACGCCGTGGGCAAGGACACTGCTTCCAACCCAAAACTGGTGCCGTTGAAGGACCTGGACGCGCCGAAAGTCGATGCATCGAAGCTCGACAGCAAGAAAGCCGTCGAACTGATGACCCAGGCAGGACTGCTGTAATTGATGCCTGAAACGCTGCCTGCGGAGATCGCTGCGGCGCCCTCCGCCCATTTGTCACGCCGGACCCGCGCCCTCAATGGGCGCGGAAGTCCGTGGGTGGTCGTGCTGGCCATCGCGGTGTCGCTGTTGTCGCTGCTGCCGATCGGTTTTGTGGTCGGCGTGTCGTGGTACACCGGCTGGGCGACCATCGAAGCCTTGATCTTCCGTCCGCGGGTCGCCGAGTTGCTGATCAACACTGTGTTGCTGGTACTGATCACGCTGCCGATCTGCATCGTGCTCGGCACCACGCTGGCGTGGTTGACCGAACGCACCGACCTGCCGGGGCGACGGCTGTGGTCATTGCTGGCGGTTGCGCCGCTGGCGGTGCCGGCGTTCGTGCACAGCTACGCGTGGGTCAGCCTGATTCCGTCGATCAATGGATTACCGGCCGGGGTGCTGGTGTCGGTGATCGCCTATTTCCCGTTTCTCTATCTGCCGATTGCCGCGACGTTGCGTCGTCTCGATCCGGCGATTGAAGACGTGGCCGAATCCCTCGGCCTGAAACCGTGGGCCGTGTTCTTCCGGGTGGTGCTGCCGCAATTACGGTTGGCGATCTGTGGCGGTGCGTTGCTGGTCGGCCTGCACTTGCTGGCCGAATATGGCCTGTACGCAATGATCCGTTTCGACACCTTCACCACGGCGATCTTCGACCAGTTCAAATCGACCTTTAACGGCCCGGCCGCCAACATGCTCGCCAGCGTTCTGGCGTTGTGCTGCCTGGCGATGCTGGTGGTGGAATCCGGCGCCCATGGTCATGCGCGATACGCCCGCGTCGGCTCCGGTAGCGCTCGCGAACAACGCACCGTGCGCCTGCAACGACGCACTGCCGCGCTTGGATTGTGCCTGCAAGGCGTGACCTGCCTGCTGGCCCTCGGTGTGCCGATGCTGACGTTGGGCAAATGGCTGATCGCCGGCGGTGCCGAAGTCTGGCAAGGCGAAGAATTACTGCCGGCATTGCTTCAGACCCTGTCATTCGGCGTGGCCGGCGCGCTGTTGACCAGTCTGGCGGCAATCCCGATTGCATGGCTGTCGATCCGGGCGCCCGGCAAGCTGCAACGCCTGCTTGAGGGCTGCAATTACATCACCAGCGCATTACCTGGAATTGTCGTGGCGCTGGCGCTGGTCACCGTGACCATCCATTTCGCCCGACCGATCTACCAGACCACCATTACTGTGCTGCTGGCCTACCTGCTGATGTTTCTGCCCCGGGCGCTGGTCAGCCTGCGTGCCGGGTTTGCCCAGGCCCCGGTGGAGCTTGAAAACATCGCACAAAGCCTTGGTCGCTCACCGTTGCGCGCCCTGTGGCTGATTACCTTGCGCCTCGCTGCACCCGGTGCGGCGGCGGGCGCAGCGCTGGTGTTTCTGGCGATCACCAATGAACTGACCGCGACCCTGCTGCTCGCGCCCAACGGCACGCGCACCCTGGCCACCGGTTTCTGGGCCATGACCAGCGAAATCGACTACGCCGCCGCAGCGCCTTACGCACTGCTGATGGTGCTGCTGTCGCTGCCGCTCACGGCCATCCTCTATCACCAATCCAGGCGCAGTGCCGGCCGATGAACGCTCTCGACATCATCAATCTCAGCAAATCCTTCGGCGCACAGACGGCGCTGGACTCCATCAACCTGTCCGTCCCGACCGGCAGCCGCACGGTAATCGTCGGCCCTTCGGGCTCCGGCAAGACCACCCTGTTGCGGATGATCGCCGGGTTCGAATTCCCCGACGCCGGCAGCCTGACGCTCAACGGCCAGACCCTGGTCGACAGCACCCACGCCGTGCCCGCGTATCAGCGGCAGATCGGTTACGTGCCGCAGGACGGCGCGCTGTTCCCGCACATGACCGTGGCCGACAACATCGGTTTCGGCTTGGCAGAAACCGGCAGCGCCAGAGCCGAACGTATTCAGGCGCTGATGGACAACGTCGCCCTGAACGCCGACATGGCCACACGCTGGCCCCACGAGTTGTCCGGCGGCCAACAGCAGCGGGTGTCCCTCGCCCGGGCACTGGCCCAACGTCCACGCCTGATGCTGCTCGACGAACCCTTTTCCGCCCTCGACACCGGCCTGCGCGGCGCCATGCGCAAAATGGTCGCGCGCCTGCTGGAGGATGCCGGCGTGACCACGATTCTGGTGACCCACGATCAGGGCGAAGCGCTGTCGTTCGCCGATCAGTTGGCGGTCATGCGTGACGGGCGTCTGGTGCAGTCGGGCCATCCGATGGACCTCTACCGCTACCCCAACGATGAGCAAACTGCGCATTTTCTCGGCGAAGCCGTGGTCATGCCCGCCCGGATCGAAGCCGGCTGGGCGCACTGCGACCTGGGCCGGGTGATGATCAACAGCAACGGGTTTTCCGGCGCCGCGCAGATCATGCTGCGGCCCGAGCAACTGCAACTGTCGGACATTCCCGCCGACCTTCAGGGCTGCCACGCAGTGGTGACGGATCGGGACTTTGGCGGCAACGTCTGCACCCTGACGGTGGAGCTGCGCACGCAAGCCAGCCCCGGTCGCTCACTGCTGGTGCGCAGCTCCGGCATGCACGCGCCACCGGCCGGCAGCGCCGTGCAATTGTCCATTCTGGGGTCGGCCCACGTCTTTGCAACGCCCTGACTACAGGTCGAAGCGATCCACCGCGCGGCGCCGCTCGTTGTCGTCGCGCACGTCGTAGTTGGCGGTCGTCTGGATATTGCTGTGGTGGGCGAGCTTCTGGGCAATCGACAGGTCATGCTCCTCGATCACTCGGGTGATGAACGAACGGCGGAAATCATGAGGCATGATCTTCACCCCGACCTGGGTGCCGCGCTGGCGGGCGATGTAATAGATCGCGTGCTTGGTGATGCGCTCGCGGGTGATGTGGCTGCCACGGCGAATGCGGTTGAACAGAAACGCGTCGTCGCTCTCGCCTTCCTTGAGTTCCGAACGACGAAACTCCAGCCAGGCATTCAGTTTGGCGAACGCCCAGGCTGGCGCGTATTTGATCAGTTGTTTATTGCCCTTGGCAGTCACGCACAGACTGCGCTCGTTGAAATCGACCTGATTGAGATCCAGATCCACCGACTCCGACTTGCGCATGCCGGTGCCGTACAACAGCGCAATCACCGCCGCATCGCGCAAACCTTGTGGTCGCGGATCGGCCGCGCAGACTTCCATCAATTCTTGAATCAGCGTGCGCTTCAGATTGCGCCCCTGGGACAGTCGCGTGCCGGCAATGCCTTTGACCGAGCGCATCTTCAATAGATGTTCCTGGCTGATAAGACTCATGCGCCAGGCTTCATTCATTACACCGCGAATGGCGTTTACATACAGCGAAGAAGTATTCGGTGCGTAATTGTCGGCGCGCAATGCAGCGACTAATGCAACCACATCTTCCGGTTGCAGCGCATGCCAGGGAATTTCTTCGACGTTCATGTCTTCGAAACCGAGACGGTCGGCGGCATCTTGTAAAACGTACCGCATGGTGAGTTGGCTGGAGGGAGCCAGACGCGCCAGATACACGGTCATCGGGTTGGTTTTCAGGGGGTCGGGGGATGCAACGGGTAAGTCAATCAAACGTCGGGCCTTGAGTAAAAACAGTTCAACACAGCAACTAACAACTGCAACATTCTTAATATAAGGGGAACACTTCCGTAGGACTTTTCTACTAAAAACCGCGATAAACGGTAGAAGTCTGAACAGTGGCTGTATGGGTTTCAGATAAACGATTCGCCGACCGGTTTTTCATGTTCCTTTCACAAAAACGGGCATAACCTTAATTCCACTGAGTCCTGTGCCGGCGCCGCCCAAGCTGCCGGGCAATGCCTGAAAAGTCAACCGAACCCGACGTTATGTCGTCTTGGCAACTTATTGATGCAAAGGATTTTTTCGCGTCTACGCTTTGATTGGATCCAACCATTCAATGGATCTATTTCTTTTTTCTTTGCAATGAGGTGTGCATGAGTCAGGCGTTTCTCCCCTTCTCCCGCCCCAGTATCGGTGATGAAGAAATTGCCGCCGTGGAGCAAGTCCTGCGCTCCGGCTGGATCACCACCGGGCCGAAAAACCAGGCCCTAGAAGAACAGTTTGCCCAGTACGTCGGCAGTCGTCATGCCGTGGCACTTTCCTCGGCCACCGGTGCCATGCATGTAACGTTACTGGCGCTGGGAATCGGCCCCGGCGATGAAGTCATCACCCCGTCGCAGACCTGGGTGTCGACCGCCAACATGATCTCGCTGCTCGGCGCCACGCCGGTGTTCGTCGATGTCGACCGCGACACCCTGATGACCGACGCCGCGCGCATCGAAGCCGCCATCACCCCGCGCACCAAAGCAATCATTCCCGTGCATTACGCTGGCGCCGCGTTTGATCTCGACCCGCTCTACGCGCTGGCCGACAAGCATGGCATCGCCGTGATCGAAGACGCCGCCCACGCCGCTGGCACCCGCTACAAGGGTCGTCACGTCGGCTCCCAAGGCACCGCGATCTTTTCGTTCCACGCGATCAAGAACATGACCTGCGCCGAAGGCGCGATGTTCGTCACCGACGACGAGGCGCTGGCCAGCCGTGTACGCATGCTGAAATTCCACGGTCTGGGCGTCGATGCCTACGATCGTCTGACCGGTGGCCGCAAGCCTCAGGCCCAGGTCATGGAGCCAGGCTTCAAGTACAACCTGGCCGACATCAACGCCGCGATTGCCCTGGTGCAGCTTGAGCGTCTGGACGCGATCAACGCCCGTCGCACCGAACTGGCCACGCAATACCTGCAAAAACTCGAAGGCCTGCCGGTGCAACCGCTGGCCGTGCCGCAATACGCCCAGCAGCACGCCTGGCACCTGTTCATCCTGCGTATCGACAGCAAGCGCTGCGGCATGGACCGCGAAGCCTTCATGAAGGGTTTGCAGGATCAGGGCATCGGCACCGGCATCCACTTCATCGCCACCCACCTGCACACCTGGTATCGCCAGCGTGAGCCGCATCTGTCCCTGCCCGACACCGAGTGGAACTCGGCGCGGCTGTGCTCGATTCCCTTGTTTCCCGACATGACCGACCAGGATCTGGACCGGGTCGTCGGGGCCATTGAACACCTGATGGGGAAACGCCCGTGAGACCTTATCCGATTCATTGCGTGTCGATCGTCATCCCGGTCTACAACGAAGAAGACAGCCTGCCGGAACTGCTGCGTCGCACCGAAGCCGCCTGCAAGCAACTGCGTCATGATTACGAAATCGTGCTGGTCGACGACGGCAGCCGCGACGCCTCCGCGCAACTGCTCGAGGACGCTGCCTCGGTCGATGACAGCCCGTTTGTGGCCGTCATCCTCAACCGCAACTACGGCCAGCACGCGGCGATCATGGCCGGTTTCGAACAGTGCAAGGGCGACGTGGTGATCACCCTCGACGCCGATCTGCAGAACCCGCCGGAAGAAATCCCGCGACTGGTGGCCGAGGCCGAAAAGGGCTTTGACGTGGTCGGCACCGTGCGCGGCAACCGTCAGGATTCGGCGCTACGCCGTTATCCGTCGAAACTCATCAACCTCGCGGTGCAGCGCTCCACCGGCGTCGCCATGAGCGACTACGGCTGCATGCTGCGCGCGTACCGCCGCACCATCATCGACGCGATGCTCGCCTGCCGCGAACGCAGCACGTTCATTCCGATCCTCGCCAACAGCTTCGCCCGCCACACCACGGAAATCACCGTGGCCCACGCCGAGCGCGAACACGGTGATTCGAAATACAGCCCGATGCGTTTGATCAACCTGATGTTCGACCTGATCACCTGCATGACCACCACGCCGTTGCGCCTGCTGAGCATCGTCGGCTTCGCCATGGCCGGGCTCGGCGTGCTGTTCGCGGCGGCGCTGATCTTCATGCGCTTGGCCTTTGGCGCCGGATGGGCCGGCGACGGCCTGTTCGTACTGTTCGCCGTGCTGTTCGTGTTCACCGGCGGTCAGTTCATCGGCATGGGCCTGCTCGGCGAATACCTGGGCCGCATGTACAGCGACGTGCGCGCTCGTCCACGTTTCTTCATTGAAAAAGTCCTGCGCGGCCATCCCGCCACGCCGGCCCCCGCCATCACCGTTGACGGCCTCACTTCCAACTCCACGTCCGATCAGGTTCTCTCATGAGCGCAAAAACCGTTGTCTTCGCTTACCACGATATTGGCTGCGCCGGCATTCAAGCCCTGCTCGACAGTGGCTATGACATTGCGGCGGTATTTACCCATGCCGATGACCCGAAGGAGAACACCTTCTACGCCTCTGTTGCACAACTGTGCGCCAACAAAGGCATCGCGGTTCACGCACCGGAAGACGCCAACCATCCGCTGTGGATCGAGCGGATCGCCAAGCTCGACCCGGATTACATCTTCTCGTTCTACTACCGCAACCTGCTGAGCGAGCCGCTGCTGGCGCTGGCCAAAAAAGGCGCGTTCAACCTGCACGGCTCCTTGTTGCCGCGCTACCGTGGCCGCGCGCCGGCCAACTGGGTGCTGGTCAACGGCGAAACCGAAACCGGTGTCACCCTGCACCGTATGGTCAAACGCGCCGACGCCGGCGCCATCCTCGCCCAACAACGTGTAGCCATCGAACGCAGCGACACCGCGCTGAGCCTGCACGGCAAACTGCGCACGGCCGCCAGCAACCTGCTGCGCGACGCGCTGCCGGCGATGCTTCAGGGCAAGATCACCGAGACCCCTCAAGACGAATCCAAAGCCACCGTGTTCGGTCGCCGTACCCCCGCGGACGGCAAACTGGTCTGGGCGCAACCGGCCGAGCAACTGTTCAACCTGGTGCGGGCCGTGACTCAGCCCTACCCCGGCGCCTTTTGCGCCGTGGGCGAGCACAAGCTGATCGTGTGGAGCGCCGACGTGGTCAAGGGCAACGAAGGCCAGGCGCCGGGCCGGGTCATCAGCGTCGATCCGCTGCGCATCGCCTGCGGTGAAGATTCGCTGGTGATCAACGCCGGCCAGCGCAACGACAACGGCCTGTACCTGAACGGCCCGCAACTGGCCAATGAACTGGGTCTGGTGGACGGCTCGCTGCTGCGCGGTGCCGAATCCGGCCGTGGCCCGCGCCGTACACGGGTGCTGATCCTTGGCGTCAATGGCTTCATCGGCAACCATTTGTCCGAGCGCCTGCTGCGTGACGAGCGCTACGAAGTCTATGGCCTGGACATCGGCTCCGACGCCATCGACCGCCTGCGCAGCCACCCGCGTTTTCACTTCGTCGAAGGTGACATCAGCATTCACTCGGAGTGGATCGAGTACCACATCAAGAAATGCGACGTTGTGCTGCCGCTGGTGGCCATCGCCACGCCGATCGAATACACGCGCAACCCGCTGCGGGTGTTCGAGCTCGACTTCGAAGAAAACCTGAAACTGGTGCGCTACTGCGTCAAGTACAACAAGCGCGTGATTTTCCCGTCGACCTCGGAAGTCTATGGCATGTGCCAGGACAAGCACTTCGACGAGGACAGCTCGAACCTGATCGTCGGCCCGATCAATAAACAGCGCTGGATCTACTCGGTGTCCAAGCAACTGCTGGACCGGGTGATCTGGGCCTACGGTGCCAAAGGCCTGAACTTCACCCTGTTCCGCCCCTTCAACTGGATGGGCCCACGGCTGGATCGCCTCGATTCGGCGCGCATCGGCAGCTCCCGCGCCATCACCCAGTTGATCCTCAATCTGGTGGAAGGCACGCCGATCCGCCTGTTCGACGGCGGCGAGCAGAAACGCTGCTTCACCGATATCGCCGACGGCGTCGAGGCGCTGGCGCGGATCATCGATAACGACAACGACGTCTGCAACGGCCAGATCATCAACATCGGCAACCCGGACAACGAGGCCAGCATCCGCCAGTTGGGCGAAGAGTTGCTGCGTCAGTTCGAGGCTCATCCGCTGCGTTCCAACTTCCCGCCGTTCGCCGGTTTCCGCGACGTGGAAAGCAAGGCGTTCTACGGCGCCGGTTACCAGGACGTCGAGCACCGCAAACCGAGCATCGCCAACGCCAAGCGTCTGCTGGACTGGACGCCGACCGTGGAAATGCGCGAGACCATCGGCAACACGCTGGATTTCTTCCTGCGTGAGGCCATGGCCGAAATCGAGAGCAAGCGTTGATGCAGGCCGGCCTGCGCATCGATGTCGACACCTTTCGCGGCACCCGTGAAGGTGTGCCGCGTCTGCTGGAAATTCTCGATGAAGCGCAGATCAAGGCGACGTTTTTCTTCAGTGTCGGCCCGGACAACATGGGCCGGCATCTGTGGCGCCTGATCCGTCCGCAGTTCCTGTGGAAGATGCTGCGTTCCAACGCCGCCGGCCTGTACGGCTGGGACATCCTGCTGGCCGGCACCGCCTGGCCGGGCAAGCCGATCGGCCGCGACCTCGGGCACCTGATGCGTCAGGCCCGGGCCGCCGGCCACGAAGTCGGCCTGCACGCCTGGGACCACCATGGCTGGCAGGCCAATGCCGGGCGCTGGAGCGATGCGCAACTGGTCGAGCAGATCCGTCAGGGCGTCGACACTTTGGGCGACATCCTTGGCGAAAAGGTCACGTGCTCGGCCGCCGCCGGTTGGCGCGCGGACGAGCGTGTGATCGAAGCCAAGCAGGCCTTCGGCTTTCGCTACAACAGCGATTGCCGTGGGCAGCGGGTGTTCCGTCCGTTGCTGGCCGATGGCTCGGTCGGTGCGCCGCAGATTCCGGTGGACCTGCCGACCTTCGATGAAGTGGTAGGGCCGAGCGTGACAGCGAAGGATTTCAACGCCTTCATCCTCGACCGGTTCCGCCCTGAAAACCTCAACGTCTACACCATTCACGCCGAAGTAGAAGGGATTCTGATGGCCGAAGACTTTCGTCGACTGCTGGCCGACGCACGCCAGCGACATATCCACTTTCAGCCCTTGGGCGATTTGCTGCCCGAGTTTCTCAACACCTTGCCCGTTGGCCGCGTGCACCGCGGAGCCCTCGAAGGCCGTGAAGGCTGGCTGGGAGTGCAAGGCGCATGAGCAAACGCTGGGCATTGCCGCTGTTGCTTGGGATTTTCCTGCTGGCCTATCTGTTGCCGTTGGGCAGCCACGGTTTGTGGATTCCCGATGAAACCCGTTATGCGCAAATCAGCCAGGAAATGCTGCTGAGCGGCAACTGGGTATCGCCGCATTTCATGAACCTGCGTTACTTCGAAAAACCGGCAGCCGGTTACTGGATGATCGCCCTCGGGCAGGCCGTGTTCGGGCAGAACCTGTTCGGCGTGCGGTTTGCCTCGGCCCTGAGCACCGGGCTGAGCGTGCTGCTGTGTTTTCTCATCGCCCGCCGTTTGTGGAATGACCCGCGCAAAAGCTTCGTCTGCGCTCTGCTCTACATGAGTTTCGTCATCGTCGCCGGCCAGGCCGGTTACGCCAACCTCGATCCGCAATTCACCTTCTGGGTCAACCTGAGTCTGGTGGCGCTGTGGTTTGCCCTCGACAGCCGTTCCAATGGTCAGCGGATCGCCGGCTGGGCGGTGCTGGGTCTGGCCTGCGGCATGGGCTTCATGACCAAGGGGTTTCTCGCCTGGCTGTTGCCGGTGCTGATCGCGTTGCCGTGGATGCTCTGGCAAAAGCGCTGGAAGGAATTGCTGTTGTACGGTCCGGTGGCCATCGCGGTGGCGATCATCGTCAGCCTGCCGTGGGTGCTGGCGGTGCACGGTCAGGAACCGGATTACTGGCG
Organism: Pseudomonas sp. 22082; assembly: GCF_052046055.1. Lineage (NCBI taxonomy): Bacteria > Pseudomonadati > Pseudomonadota > Gammaproteobacteria > Pseudomonadales > Pseudomonadaceae > Pseudomonas > Pseudomonas sp. 22082. The sequence continues at coordinate 54,073 of NZ_JBQEQB010000003.1, read as the reverse complement.
GTTCTTCTTCTGGCATGAGCACATTCGTCGGTTTGCCGGTGACGACGCCCAGCATGACGCGCCGTGGTGGTTCTATCTGCCGCTGCTGGTGGCCTTCAGTCTGCCGTGGGTCGGGATGCTGCCGGTGGCGCTGAAGCAGGCGTGGCAGACCCGCCGCGACACCGGCATCGCGTTTCTCGGCCTGTGGCTGCTGATGCCGCTGCTGTTCTTCAGCCTGAGCAACGGCAAGCTGCCGACCTACATCCTGCCGTGCCTGCTGCCGCTGGCCTTGCTGTTGGGCCACGCGCTGGCCGATCGCTTGCGTCTGGAGCACGGCCGGGCTCTGGGCCTCAATGGCCTGCTGAACCTGTTGCTGGGCATCGTCACGCTGATCGGGCTGGTTTACGTGCAGCTCAAGCGTCCGCTGTACGACCACGAATTGCACAGTCTGGTGTTGGTGTTCATCGCCCTGACCGGCTGGATCATCAGCAACCTGCTGCAAGCGTTCCGCCCATTGCAATGCTGGGCGGCGCCGGCGGTGGGCAGTCTGCTGCTGATCGCGCTGCTGCCGGCGGCGCTGCCCAAATCGGTGGTGGCGAACAAGATGCCCGACCAGTTCGTCCTCGCCCACCAGACGGAACTGGCGAGCGCCACTCACCTGTTGAGCAACGACCTGGGCGCCGCGTCGGCCCTGTCCTGGCGCCTCAAACGCCCGCAGGTGGCGCTGTACAACACGATAGGCGAATTGAAATATGGCCTTGCCTATCCTGACGGCATTCACCAACGGGTCGACCCCGATCAGGTGCAACAGTGGATGCGCGAAGCCCGCAAGACCGGTTCGGTCGGCGTGGTGATGCGGGTCAAGGGGCAAGACGAACTGGACGAACTCGACAGACTGCCCAAGGACGGCGTTCGTTATGAGCAAGGCAACCTGGTGATCATGATTCTTCCGCAGGAGGCGTCATGAGCCTGTGGCTGCTGTTGCTCGCCTGCCTGCTGACCTGCCTGGGCCAGGTCGCGCAGAAATTCGCCGTCGAGCGCTGGCGCGGCGCGAGCCTGTCGTGGTCGCGCAAAGTGCGCTCGCCGTGGCTGTGGCTGGCGCTGTTCGCCCTCGGTGCCGGTCTGCTGGTGTGGCTGCTGGTGTTGCAGCGCCTGCCGGTCGGCATCGCCTACCCGATGCTCAGCCTCAATTTCGTGATCATCACCCTGATCGCCCGCTTCGCATTCAAGGAGCCCGTCGACGTTCAGCACTGGTTCGGCGTGTTGCTGGTGATTGGTGGCGTGGCTTTGTTGGGGCAACAGTCATGAACTCGCGTCGTGGAATCGTCTTCGCCCTCGCCAGTGTGCTGCTGGTCAGCATGGCGCAATTGAGCATGCGCTGGAGCATGACGCGCCTGCCCCGGCCGGATCAGTGGCTGTCCGTGCCCAGCGTCGATTCAACCGCGCTGGCCGTGGTGCTCGCGGCGATCTTCGCCTATGCGCTGTCGATGCTCTGCTGGCTCGCCGCCCTGCGCGATCTGCCGCTGGGCCGGGCCTATTCGCTGCTGAGCATCAGCTATGCGCTGGTGTACCTGCTGGCGGCCAGTCTGCCGCTGTTCAACGAATCCTTCAGTTTCTCTAAATCACTGGGTGTGGCGCTGGTCATGCTCGGGGTCATCACCATCAACACTCGTCCGGCCCGTGCGCCCGAATTGAGGAGTTCGCCATGAAAATCACAGTGTTTGGTAGCGGTTATGTCGGCCTGGTGCAGGCCGCCGTGCTGGCCGAGGTCGGCCATGACGTGGTGTGCATGGACATCGACGAGAAAAAAGTCGAGCTGCTGCGCCAGGGTCACGTCAGCATCTTTGAGCCGGGCCTGGCCAGTCTGGTCCGCGAAGGCCTGGATGCCGGGCGCCTGCAATTCACCTGCGATGAAAAACTCGCGGTACAGCACGGCAAGGTCGCGTTCATTGCCGTTGGCACTCCGTCGAAAGAAGACGGTTCGGCCGACCTGCGTTACGTGCTGTCGGTGGGCGACGCCGTGGCCCGGCACCGTGAACAGCCACTGATTCTGGTGGAAAAATCCACCGTACCCGTCGGCACCGGTGACACCCTGCGCACGCACCTGGACAAAGCCCTGGTCAAGGCCGGACGCCTGCTGCAGTTCGATATCGTCTCCAACCCGGAATTTCTCAAGGAAGGCTCGGCAGTCGCCGATTGCCGCCGGCCCGACCGGATCGTCATCGGCTGCGAACGCGAAGAAGTGCGCGACGTGATGCGCGACCTGTACTCGCCGTTCAACCGCAACCACGACCGCATCATGTTCATGGACCTGCGCAGCGCCGAGCTGACCAAGTACGCTGCCAACTGCATGCTGGCGACCAAGATCAGCTTCATCAACCAGATCGCCGAACTGGCCGAACACCTTGGTGCGGACATCGAGTCGGTGCGCCAGGGCATCGGCGCCGACAGCCGTATCGGCTATCACTTCATCTACCCCGGTTGCGGCTACGGCGGTTCGTGCTTCCCGAAAGACATGCGCGCGCTGATCCACAGCGCCGAAGAGGCGCACTGCTCCAGCGACCTGCTGCAAGCGGTGGAAGCAATCAACCAGCGGCAAAAACACAAATTGTTCGAGCGCATCAACGCGTTCTACAAGGGCGAACTGCGCGGCAAGACCTTCGCCGTCTGGGGCCTGGCCTTCAAACCCAACACCGACGACATGCGCGACGCGCCGAGCCGGGTCCTGCTCGAATCGCTGTGGGCCGCCGGCGCCAATGTGCGCGCGTTCGATCCGGAAGCGATGCAGGAAACCCAGCATCTGTACCCGGACGAATCGAAACTGATGCTGATGGGTACGCCGGAATCGGTACTCGCCGGTTCCGATGCGCTGATCATCTGCACCGAATGGCAGCAGTTCAAGGCGCCGGATTTCGACCTGATCCAACAACGTCTCAAGGCCCCGGTGATCTTCGACGGTCGCAACTTGTACGACGCCGAACGCCTGGCCCGCAACGGCTTCCATTACTTCCCGATGGGCCGTGGCGAATCGCGCTCCCTGCCGATTCCTTTGCAGCAGTGGCCGCACGCCTCGGACGTGGCTTGATGGGGTTAACCCCCGCCCTGCGCCGGCAGTCCCTGATCGCAGGGCTGCTGGCGTTTCTGCTGTTCATCACTGGCGTGTACGGGCAGGCGCCCATCGGTTTCGACTCGCGCTTCGTGTTGTTCGCGCAGGAAATGCTCCGGCACGGGCCCAGTGTATTTCCCACCACTTACGGTGAGCCGTACGCCGATTATTCGGCGCTCTCGACCTTGTTCATCTGGCTGTTGTCGCTGCCGTTCGGCACGGTCAACAGCCTGACGGCGTGGTTGCCGAGCGCGGCTGCCGGCGCGGTGATCGTGACGTTGATGTATCGCTTGCTTGCGCCCTCATCCGTGCGTTGGGCGGTGGTCAGCATCGCGCTGCTGATGCTCACCAGCACCTTCATCACCGAGACCCGCGCGGTGTCGCAGGACCTGATGCTCGCCGCCGTGGCGTTTTCGGTGTTCTACCTCGGTTATGCCCATGACCATTTCGCTGCCGGTCGGCGCTGGCCGCTGGTGTTCGTTCTGTTGCTGCTGGGGTTCGGTATTCGCGGGCCGATCGGGCTGGTGGTGCCGACCGGCATGCTCTGCAGTTACTACCTGCTGGATCGCCAATGGTCACGCTTGTTGACCTTCGGCGTGCTGGCGTCGCTGCTGCTGGCGGCTTGTGTGGGGCTGCTGTTGTGGCTGGCGGAGGTCAGCGGCGGGCCGGCGTTTCGGCAGGACGTGATCCGCATGCAGTTCATGGGGCGCATGGACGGCAGCGAAGGCGTCAGCGGTTCGCTGTATTACTTCACCAGCTCCCTGGGCAACTACGCGCTGGCGTATCCGCTGGCACTGCTCGCGCTGGCGGCGGCATGGCTGAGCAAGCCCCGGCAACGCGGCCCGGCCTTGCGACTGGTGCAGTATTGCGCCGCTGCGGGTTTGATCGTGATGCTCGGGCTGTCGATTCCCCAAGCGAAAAAGGCCCGTTACCTGCTGCCGATGTTGCCCATGGCGGCGATCATTGCGGCGTATCCGTTTCAGGTGCTGCACGGCCGGGTGTTTGCCTGGCTGCGCGTCGGCATGCAGGGATTGTGGTTGTTGATTCCCGCATTGTTGATCGTCTTGTTGTGGGTGGCGAAGTGGCGGTTTCCCGAGTCGTTGACCGATCTGACGCTGGTAATGATCGTGCTGGGATTGCTGCAACTGGCCGCTTTGTCACGGTTGTGGCGACCGCGCTGGCGAACCGAAGTCCTCGCGTTCAGCGCTGTGCTGGCGGTCTGGTCGGCCTACGTTCTGGTGTTCGAGCCGGTGGAAGGGCTGCTCTACGACACGCGAACCTTCAGCCAGGCTGCGCTTGCGCGAATCCACGCGCAACCCGCGCCGCTGGTGTTGCACGGCATGGGCAAGGACGCCAAGGCCATCAAGTTCATGGTCAACGTCGATCAGGATCTGCAACCGCAGTTCAGCGAAACCACGCAAGCGCTCGAAGCACTCAAGGGGCCGGCATGGTTGATGATGGATCGCAGCGACTATCGAGCGCTGCAAGGCACGCCGCTCGGGGCGTTGCAGCCTGCGTTGAGCGGCCGTTTCGATAAAAACGATTATGTGTTGCTGTGGCTGGCGCCTTAACCTGCGCGACGTGATTTCCACAGGGACCGCTGACTGATGACCTTTACCGTGCGACAGGCCCTTGCAGCCGATGCCATTGCCCTCCCCACCATCGAGCGTTCGGCCGCCGCGCTGTTTCGCCTCGACTCTTCACTGGCCTGGCTGGCGGCTGCCGCCGTGCCGCAAGCCTCGGCGCATTTACCGGCCATTGAACGGGGTGAACTGTGGGTGGCGCAAAACAACGACGGGCAACTTGCAGGTTTTTTAAGGGCGGTGACGGTCGACCAACAGTTGCACATTGAGGAACTGTCCGTCAGCCAACACTTTCAGGGCCGGGGTGTCGGTCGCAAGTTGCTGTTGGCGGCGATTGAACAGGCACGTCTGTGGCAACTTCGGGCGGTGACGCTGACGACCTTTCGCGATCTGCCGTGGAATGCGCCGTTCTATCAACGCATGGGTTTTGCGCTATTGAACGCCGAGGAAAAGGACGCGCGTCTGAACCATGTATTGCGCGATGAAATCGCTCACGGATTGCCCGGCGAGCGACGTTGCGCCATGCGCCTGATCCTCACGCCGTCGCCTTGAGATCAACCCCCAGCGCCTGGGCGAACGCCTTGACCAACGGACTGCGCACGGTGTTGTGGCGCAGGATCAAATTGAACGGCGTGACGAAGTGGATCAGTTCCGGGCACACCGCGCGAAACTGCCCGGCGGCCACCAGCGTGGCGGCGTAGTGTTGCGGTAGAAAGCCCACGAAACGCCCGGTCTTGATCAACAATGCCACTGCTTCGACCTGGGTCGCCGAGGCGGAAAAGCTGTCGTAGCGGGCGAAGTTGAGCTTGTCGCGATGGATTGCGTAGCGGTGGTTGATGCACTCGTAATCCTGCAGCACGTTGCCGCCCATCTGCTCCGCCGGCATCTCGAACAACGGATGACCGACGGCGCAGTAAGCCTGCGAGCGTTCTTCATAGAGCGGGTAATAATCGAACTCTTCGCGCTTTTGATAAACCGGGACTATTCCGGCAACTAAGCGCCCCTCTACCACGCCTCTTTCCACTTCATCCAACTGGGTCGCCTGAAGTTGAAACCTTACTTTCGGCGAATGTTCATTTATCTTTCTAAGCGCGGCAACTAACGGTGAATTATCGTCGCTAATTGTATTGTCGACCACTCCCACTCCAAGGTCGCCGATAAGTTCGTTCTGCGCGGAGCTAAGCCGGTCACGAAAGTTGTCGACCGAAGCAAACAGATCAATCGACGCCTGATACACCAGACGCCCTTCTTCGGTCAGGTGAAACCCCTCGCGGCCACGGGTGCACAGGCGCATGCCGATGCGGATTTCCAGGTCGGAGATCTGTTTGCTGATCGCGGCCAGGCCCACATTCAGCTCGTTTTGCGCCGCGCTGAAGCCGCCGGCCTCGACCACCGCCTTGAACACCTTGAGCAGTTTGAAATCCAGTCCGCTGAGGGCCAAAGGTGCCCGGTGAGCGGTTTTGACCGGTGGGTTTCCGGAATTGGAAAGTGGGGTTTCCATAATGCTGATTTACCTCTGGCGCAATGTTCAACAATCTGTGTCCAACAACAAAAACATCGCCGGCTAATAATAATGATCACAGAAAACCAGCCTTGGCAACCGCCAGAAAATCCCGAACATCAGTGCCAACTCACTGATCGCCAAACATTAAAAGCTGACACTTCGATCAGCTCTTGTCTCTTGCAACTGCCCTCTTGAAAACTGCTTTGGCCTGATTCTGTCTGCCGCTTCTGTCCACTAATTGGCCGGCACGATTTTTCAGGGCCCAGCACACCGATTTCAGTTCGCGTTACCGACGAGGAAAACAACAAATGTCTCAAACCACCGACCGTCTCTGGGGTGCCCGTTTCAAAAGCGGCCCGTCCGCAGCCCTGGCGGCCCTGTCCCGTTGCCCTGAGCGCTATTTCCGCCTGACGCCGTACGATCTGGCCGGCTCCAAGGCCCACGCCGGGGAACTGCAACGTGCCGGCCTGCTCGACGAGCAGGAAACCAGCACGATGATCGAAGCCCTGGACGGCATCGGTGCCGATTTTGCTGCCGGGCGCATCGCCCCGACCCTGGACGACGAAGACGTTCACACCTTTATCGAGCGCCTGCTGACCGAACGCCTCGGCGCGCTGGGCGGCAAGCTGCGCGCCGGCCGTTCGCGCAACGACCAGACTGCCAACGACCTGCGCCTGTTTCTGCGGGATCACGTCCGCACCCTGGCCGTGGAAGTGCTGGCCCTGCAAACGGCGCTGGTCGATCAGGCCGAGCAGCACGTCGAGAGCATCTGCCCCGGTTTCACCCACTTACAGCAAGCGCAACCGATCGTGTTCGCCCATCACCTGCTGGCCCACGCGCAATCGATGTTGCGTGACGTGCAACGCCTGGTGGATTGGGACGCGCGCACCTCGCTGTCTCCGCTCGGTGCCGCAGCCATGGCCGGTTCCGCGATCGCTCGCCAGCCGCAGCAGTCGGCCAAGGAAATGGGCTACGCCGGGGTCTGCGAAAACTCCATCGACGCCGTGGCCAGCCGCGATCACGTCGCCGAGTTCCTGTTCATCGCCAGCATGCTCGGGATCAACATCTCGCGTCTGGCCGAAGAGTTCTGCCTGTGGTCGTCGCGCCAGTTCCGTTGGGTCGATCTGGACGACGCCTACGCCACCGGCAGCTCGATCATGCCGCAGAAGAAAAACCCCGACATCGCCGAACTGGCCCGGGGCAAGGCTGGCCGTCTGATCGGCAACCTGACCGGCCTGCTGTCGACGCTCAAATCTCTGCCGCTGTCCTACAACCGCGACTTGAGCGAAGACAAGAACGGCGTGCTCGACAGCGTCGACACCCTGCTGCTGGTGCTGCCGGCCATGGCCGGGATGGTCGCGACCATGACCGTCAACGTCGAGGAACTGCGGCGTCAGGCACCGCTGGGTTTCACCCTGGCTACCGAAGTCGCCGACTGGCTGGCGGTGCGCGGCGTGCCGTTCAAGGAAGCCCACGAAATCACCGGCGCGCTGGTGCAGGCCTGCGAGAAACACGGCATCGAACTGTGGGAAGCCTCGCCGGCGCTGCTGGCCGAGATCGACCCGCGCCTCACGGCAGACGTGCGTGACAGCCTGACCCTGGAAGCCGCCATCGCAGCCCGCAGCGGCTGGGGCGGTACCGCACCGCAACAGGTGCGCGAGCAGATCGGCCGCCTGAAAACCGCCCTCGCCGCGCAGCGGCAGTGGACCGAAAACTACCAGGGCTTCCGCCTCTAACGGCCAATACGCAAACCCTGTAGGAGCGAGCCTGCTCGCGATGGCGATGGATCAGCCAGCAGAGATGTCGAGAGTGCTACCGCAATCGCGAGCAGGCTCGCTCCCACAGTGGAATGCGGTGGATTTGAAAGTACAGTTCGGAGAAACACCATGAGCCAGACTCAGGCAGAACGACTCCAGGCGGAGCGCAAACTGGCGGAAAACCAGTTCGACATTACCCAGTACCAGCATGTGCCACGGCGTTATTACGGGCGGATTTTCTTCGCCACCCTGATCGTCATCGCCATCATCGGTCTGGTGCGGGCCTTCGCCGAAGGCAAGATCGAATGGTCGTACATCGGCCAGTTCCTCACCTCCGAAGCGATCATGTGGGGCCTGTTCAACACGATCATCATGGCCGTGCTGGCCATGGCGCTGGGCATCGTGTTCGGCGTGATCACCGCGATCATGCGCATGTCGGCCAACCCGATCCTGCGCTACGTGGCAGTGACCTACACCTGGCTGTTTCGCGGCACGCCGCTGATCCTGCAACTGCTGTTGTGGTTCAACCTGGCGCTGATCTTCCCCACCATCGGCATCCCCGGCCTGTTCGAACTCGACACCGTGAGCCTGATGACCCCGTTCGTGGCCGCCCTGCTCGGCTTGAGCATCAACCAGGGCGCCTACACCGCTGAAGTGGTGCGCGCCGGCCTGCTGTCGGTGGACACCGGCCAGTACGAAGCAGCCAAATCGATCGGCATGCCGCGCCTGCAGGCGCTGCGCCGGATCATCCTGCCGCAGGCCATGCGGATCATCATTCCGCCGGTCGGTAACGAGTTCATCGGCATGGTGAAAATGACCTCGCTGGCGAGCGTCATCCAGTACTCGGAACTGCTCTACAACGCCCAGAACATTTACTACGCCAACGCCCGGGTCATGGAGCTGCTGATCGTCGCCGGTATCTGGTACCTGGCCACCGTCACCGTCCTGTCCTTTGGTCAAAGCCGTCTGGAGCGTCGTTTCGCTCGCGGCGCCGGCAAGCGTTCTTGAGGAGTCGAACATGAGAAACATCGTCAAGGCCGTGAGCCTGAACAAATATTACGACCAGTACCACGCGCTCAAGGACATCAACATCGAGGTCGAGCAAGGCGAAGTGCTGTGCATCATCGGCCCGTCCGGCTCGGGCAAGAGTACCCTGCTGCGCTGCGTCAACCAGCTGGAAAAGATCGACAAGGGCGGCCTCTGGGTCGACGGCGAACTGGTCGGCTACCGCGTCGTCGGGCACAAGCTGCACGAACTCAACGAGTCGCAGATCGCCCGTCAGCGCCTGGCCACCGGCATGGTGTTCCAGCGCTTCAACCTGTTCCCGCACATGACCGTGCTGCAAAACATCATCGAAGGCCCGTGTCAGGTGCTCAAGCGTTCGCCCAAGGAGGCGCACGAAGAAGCCCTGGAACTGCTGGCCCGCGTCGGCCTGGCCGACAAACGCAACAGCTACCCGATCGAGTTGTCGGGCGGTCAGCAGCAACGGGTGGCGATTGCCCGCGCCCTGGCCATGCGACCCAAGCTGATGCTGTTCGATGAACCCACTTCGGCACTCGACCCGGAACTGGTCGGTGAGGTGCTGTCGGTGATGCGCGATCTGGCGCAGACCGGCATGACCATGATCGTCGTAACCCATGAACTGGGCTTCGCCCGGGAGGTTTCCAACCGCATGGTGTTCATGGACGGCGGGCAGATCGTGGAGGCTGGAAGCCCCGAAGAAATACTAATAAGTCCGCAAAACCCGCGCACCCAAAGCTTCATTTCTGCCGTTCGAACCTGAGGCCCCTTTGGCCTTCACAACACTCATAAGAGAACGTCCATGAAGAACTTCGTCATTCCAGCAGTACTCACCTCCCTCATGTCTTGCGGTGTCGCCGTGGCCGCCGAGTTGCCGGCCAGCATCAAGGAAAAAGGCGAGATCGTCGTCGCGATTATGCCCAACTATCCGCCGATGGATTTCAAGGACCCGGCCACCAACAAGCTCACCGGCCTTGACTACGACCTGGGCAACGCCCTGGCCGAACGCCTCGGGGTGAAGATCAAGTGGCAGGAAACCGGCTTCGAGCAAATGATCAACGCCCTGACCACCGACCGCGTGGACATGGTCCTGTCGGGCATGACCGACACCGCCGAGCGCCAGGCCAGCGTGACCTTCGTCGACTACTTCACCAGCGGCCCGCAGTTCTACACCTTGCAAAAGAACGCAGCGACCAACGAGATCATCGACCTGTGCGGCAAGAAAGTCGGCACCAGCCGCCGCACGACGTTCCCGGCGGAAATCGCCGAGTGGAGCAAGGCCAACTGTGAAGCCGCCGGGAAACCAGCGATCAACGTGATCGGCACCGAAGGCTCGGCCGACGCCCGCGCCCAACTGCGCCAGAGCCGTATCGACGCGGCGATGCAGGGCAGCGAAACCCTGTCGTACCTCAAGACCCAGGAAAAGGACATGTACAAGACGGTCGGCCAGCCGATCTCCGTGCAGTTCACCGGGCTGGGGGTGAGCAAGAAAAAGCCTGAGCTGAGTGAAGCGGTGAAGGTGGCGTTGCAAAGCATGGTGGATGACGGCAGCTATAACGCGATCCTGAAGAAGTGGGATCTGGAACTGGGTGCGATCAAGGATGTGACCATCAACGCCGGTAAGTAACTGGTTCCTCTGTGGGAGCGGGCTTGCCCGCGATGGCGCTCGATCAGTCGACATCAATGTTGAATGTACCGGCCTCATCGCTGGCAAGCCAGCTCCCACAGGGGTCGTGAACAGTTGGAGAGTTATCGATGTCCTCCTTGCAACCCACCTGGCCCGACCAGCACAAAGCCTGCCTCGCCCTGGCCTTCGACCTCGACGGCCCGACCGGCGATGCCATGCTCAACAACTCGATCTGGCACAAACCCGAATACTTCGGCTTTGGCGGCTACGGCCCCTACCGCGCCTTGCCACGCCTGCTGGATCTGCTCGACACCTTCAAGATCCCGACCACTTTCTTCGTCCCCGCCTGGGTCGTGGAAAACTGGCCGAAACAGTGCCAGGCCATCGTCGAGCGCGGTCATGAGGTCGCCTACCACGGCTACAAACACGAATCCTTCTACGCCCTGACGCTGGACCAGCAGCAGGCCGTGATGAACAAATCCCGCGACGTCTTCTGGCAATACCTGCACATCCGCGCCGAGGGTTTTCGCACCCCGTCCGGCGACTGGCGCGCCGAAACCCCGGCGATGCTGGCCGACAACGGCGTCATCTATTCCAGCAGCATGCGCGGCGATGATCGCCCGTATCTGGTCAACGTCCCCGGCCACGACACGCCGCTGGTGGAAATCCCCGGCCGCTGGGAAATGGACGACTACGCCTCCCTCGCCTACACCCGCGCACCGAACTTCCCGTCCGGGCTCGATCGCACCGCCAGCTACGAGCTGACCCTCGACAACTGGCAACGCGAGTACGACGGTGCGATGGACGAAGGCCTGTGCCTGACCACCCTGTTCCACCCGAAAATCACCGGCAAACCGGGGCGCATCCTGTTGCTGGAGAAACTCTTCGAGCACATGCGCCATCGCGATGACGTGTGGTTCGCCACTTGCCGCGACGTCGCCCGCTGGTGGCTGAAGGAGCATCACCATGGCTGACGCTGACAACCTCTGGCCCGCCGGCAAACGCTGCGCGGTGGTGCTGACCGTCGATTACAACGACATCCACGGCATTCTCACCCAGGCCCCGGAAGTCGCCGGGCGCGACAAGACGCTGTCGGTGTGGCGCTACGGCACGCAACGCGGCGTCGAGCGTTTGCTCGGCCTGTTCAGGGAACTCGGGGTGCGCAGCAGCTGGTTCGTGCCCGGCATCGTCGCCGAGGAAAACCCGCAGCACATCGCCGCGATTCTGGCTGACGGCCATGAAATCGCCTGCGCCGGCTACCGCCATCAGGATTTCGACACGCTGGATCTGGCGGCGCAGAGTGCGGAAGTCGCCAAAGGCTGCGCAGCGCTGGAAGCCTTGACCGGCGTGCGTCCGACCGGTTTCCGGATTCCCGCCGGCAACGGCGCGCCGGGCTTCATTGAAGCCTTGAAAGATCACGGCATTCTCTGGTCGTCATCTTGGCGTGGCGATGACCTGCCGTTCTTGCATCCGACCGCGCCCGAAGTGGTCGAGCTGCCGCTGCATTACGAACTGGAAGACGAACCCTACTTCGCCTTCAACCTGAGTCCGGCCGTACCGCCGGCGCAATCGCGGATCGCCTCCTACAGCCACACCCTGGGCAACCTGCAAATGGACTTCGCCGGATTTCACCGCTTCGGCCTGTGCTACGTGCTGCGCCTGCACCCGGAAATCATCGCCACGCCGGGGCGCATCGGCGTGCTGCGCGAATTGCTGCAAGGCATTCAGCAGCATGACGACGTGTGGATCGCCACCGGAGCCGAAGTCGCGCAGTGGTGGGCGCAGACGGCGGCGCCGGTTGCGCAGGATCATCCGGCGTCGGTGTATGAGCGCCATTATCGGGACTACCTCGTATGACCGAACGCATGCAGCGGCTGGCGCAGTTTTGCGTCGAAACGCGGTTTGAAGATCTGCCGCCAGCGTTGGTGGAACAAGCCAAGCGGCACATTCTCGACACCTTCGGCGCAGCACTGGCCGGGGCTGACAGTGCGGTGGCGCTTCAGGCGCGACAGGTGTTCGGCGCCGAACCCGGCACTGCGTTGGTCTGGGGTTCATCGTTGCGGGTCGGCGCAGGGCATGCGGCCTTGCTCAACGGCATCGCCGCCCATGCGCTGGAGCTGGACGACACCGGCGGTTGCGATCACTCGGGCGCGGTGGTGTTGCCGGCGGTGATGGCGGCGCTGTCACTGGTGGATCGGCCGGTAGACGGTCGCGAGTTCATCACCGCCGTGGTGATCGGCTACGAAATCGGCCGGCGGGTGCTGGAAGCCTGCGGCAGTTATTCGGCGCACAACGGCGCCGGCTGGCATTCCACCGCCACTTGCGGCGTGTTCGGCGCGGCGGCAGCCTGTGCGCGGATCTTTGCGCTGGATGTCGGGCAGACCGTGTCGGCACTAGGCATCGCCGGCAGTTTCAGCGGCGGGTTGTGGGCGTTCATCCACGACGGTTCGCAGAGCAAAAAACTACACAGTGGCCGGGCGGCCGAGGGTGGCTTGCTCGCCGCGCGTTTTGCTCGCGAAGGCGTCAGCGGGCCGTCGGTGTTGTTCGAGGATGTCTGGGGTGGTTTTCTCAAGACCCTGGCGCCGGCCAGCGCACAACCGGATGCGCTGGATGCCGATTTGGGAAAGGTCTGGAAACTCGCGCGCTGCTCGATCAAACCCTATGCCGCGTGCCGTGGCACCCATTCGGCCATCGATGCGCTTGGGTTGTTGCTGGAGCAATTGCAGGTCGGCGCCGATCAGGTGGAAGACATCCAGGTGCACCTGTGCGGGTTTCTGCTCGACATGTGCGGCGGTCGCGACATCCAAAGTCTGGCCGCTGCGCAGATGAGCCTGCCCTACGCCCTCGCCGCGCGGCTGGTGCACGGTCATTGCCGACTCGAGGCTTACGATGAGCAGCCACGCAACGATCCGCGCATCGCTCACTGGCTGACGCGCATTCGCCTTGAAGTGGATGAGCGACTGTCGGAGGATGGCGAGCCGGTGGTCGTCATGCGAACCCGCGACGGGCGCCAGGCGAGTCTGTGTGTCGAGGTGCCGCTGGGCGCGCCGGGCAATCCGTTGAGCGAGGCGGCGCTGGAGGAGAAGTTTTTCAGTCTGGCGCTGCGGGTGATTCCACCGGTCAAGGTTGAGCCATTACTGGCGCAGCTGCGGCAACTGCAAACGCTGGATTCCGTGCGCGATCTCGAGCGCCTGTTAACCGAATAAGGACATTTGATTTTCCGTGGCCACCTACTCGCTCGTTATCCGCCGCCTGATGATCGTCTCGCTGACCATCGTCGTCAGCCGCGCCATCACCAGTCCGTTGCTCACGCTGTTTCTGAGCAACAAGCTCGGTCTCAACCAACAGGACGTCGGGTTGTTATTGGGCATCGCGGTGTTCATCGCCACCCTGCTTGCGCTGTACGGCGGCTACATCATCGACCGGCTCGAGAAGCGCCGGTTGCTGATTCTGGCGATGCTCTCCAGCGCCATCGGCTTCGTGCTGCTGACCTTCGCCAAAGACCTCTACCTGACCACCGCAACCCTGGTCATCACCGAAACCGCCTCGGCGCTGTTCTTGATCGGCTCCAAGGCGGTCCTCAGTGAAAACCTGCCCATGGGCCAGCGGGCCAAGGCGTTTTCCCTGCGCTATACGCTGACCAACATCGGCTACGCCACGGGTCCGATGCTCGGCGTGGTGATCGCCGGGGTGTACCCGATTGCGCCGTTCCTGATTGCCGCCGGCATTGCTTTCGGCAGCATCTTCCTGATGATCGGGATTCCCAAGGATGCCAGCCCGGTCGCCGCCATCGGCCAGCCGCAAAGCTTCCTGAAAACCCTGATCACCCTGAAAAACGACCGCACGCTGATCATGTTCACCTGCGGCTGTCTGCTCAGCACCGTGGTTCACGGCCGCTTCACCCTGTACCTGTCGCAATACCTGCTGGTGGTCGAGGATTCGCAGCGCGCGTTGCAAACCATGGCCGCCCTGCTCGCCTGCAACGCCATCGCGGTGATTCTGCTGCAGTACCAGATCGGCCGCTTCCTCAACCGGGAAAAACTGCGCTATTGGATCGCCGCCGGCACCAGCCTGTTCATCGTTGGATTGATCGGCTTCAGCCTGGCCGACAGCCTGGTGACCTGGTGCATCGCGATGTTCATCTTCACCCTCGGCGAGATGATCATTTACCCGTCGGAATTTCTGTTCGTCGACACTTTGGCCCCGGAAGAACTGCGCGGCAGCTATTACGGCGCGCAGAACCTGGCGGCCCTCGGCGGCGCGCTGAGCCCGGTGATTTGCGGCTTTCTGCTGATGCATACGCCTGCGCCGACCATGTTCTACGCCCTCAGCGCACTGACGGCGATGGGCGGGATTCTGTGTTTCATGAGTGGGCGGCGCGTGGCTTTACTGCATAAATAATGCACTGAAACTGCATTTATATGAATTTGTCAGCATCGTGATTGCTTGGCACACTGTGCGCGTTCCTCCCCCAATAGTTGGAACACTTCGAAGGACTTTCCGCGTTTACGGACAAGTCCTTTTTTTTGCCCCGGATTTCGCAAAGGATCGATTCTGCATGCTCGCTCGCTGGTTGCCCGCCGCCATCAACACCCGTCCCACCGAATGGAGCCGCGCCGCCATCGGCATGGCCCTGGGCACGTTGTTCAGCGTGTGGGCGTGCAGTCAGGTGTTCGGCATTGAAGTGGCCTACCACCTGATCGGCCCGCTGGGCGCTTCGGCAGTGTTGCTGTTCGCGGTGTCCTCCGGCGCCCTCGCCCAGCCATGGTCGATCATCGGCGGCTACCTGTGCGCAGGCGTCGTCGCGTTGCTGGTGGCCCACGTCCTCGGCCGAACCCTCGGCAGCGCCTGCCTTGCGGCGGGTATGGCGCTGATCCTGATGTGCTGGCTGCGCTGCCTGCACCCACCGGCCGGCGCCGTGGCATTGACGATGGTGCTGGCCGATCCGATGACCATCGCCATGGACTGGAAAGCCCTGGAACCGGTGATGCTCAGCGCCGCCTGCCTGCTGCTGGCCGCCCTGGCCTACAACAACCTCACCCGCATCCGCTACCCGAAACGCCCCGCCGAACCGGCGCCGGCCGTGGCGCCGGTGGATATTCAGTCCATCACGGCCGAAGATCTGAAACTGGCACTGGCCGATATGGAGGCGTTCATCGATGTCACGCCGGAGGATCTGGAACAGTTGATTCATGCCAGTGAGTTGCATGCCAAACGGCGGAGTATTGGTGAAGTGCTGAGTGGACGCCGGTAAGACGTGATCCGACCGAAGGTTGTCGGGCGCCCTTGCCAAGACATGGCCAACGTCTACCTTTCAACCTTGTACCGCACAGATCTGTCTGCTTTTCACTTGGAAGTCTGGCCCGCAGTAATGTCCAGTAGCGATGACATCGGTAGTCTGGCTATGGAAGAACGCTCAACGTTGTTGAGAAGCGAGCTGGCTTTGCGCTTTGACTGAACCGTTACTTTCCTCAAACATCGCAGTTCCCGCGTAACCTGCAGTCCGCCCGGATGCCCCGCTTTTCACTGGCGGGCCAGCGTGTTTTCGCCAGCTCCGCGAATCTGGTGGTTTTCGAATCCATGGTTTCGAAATCTGCGAGAGGAACGTTTCATGAGCGACCCACTGCTGAAGTTGCTGCAAACGCCCTTGTTCGACCCCGAGAAGCGCCATCGCGCGTCTCTGCGCGAATATATGGATCTGAATATCGATCGTATGCGCGCGATCATCGGTAACGGGCTCATGACTAATGCCATGTGGCTGGGCCAACCCCGTCAGTCTGAATTCCGGTTGATGCTTGAACGTGCAGCGCTTATTGGCGCCTGGGACTATTCACTGATTGCCTGCATCGTCGACCACTTCATTGCCGGTGACGCTTTTTTTGCCCATGGCAGTCAGAACCAGATCGCGCAGTATCAACAGGAGATCTGTCAGCTGGATGCGGTTTACGCTTTTGGCTGCACGGAGATCGCCAGCGGCTCCGATGTTGGCAACCTGCAAACCACAATCACCCATGCCCCTCACAAACATTGTCTGATTCTGAACTCGCCCACTGCACAGTCCTGCAAGTTCTGGATCGGCAACGCCCTGCACGCAGCAGTGGTGGTCATGGTACTGGGGCGTCTGATGGTCAAAGGTGTGGATGAGGGGTTGCACTGGTTCCGCGTGCGAATTCGCGAGGAAGAAAATGGCCCGCTTTTGCCAGGCGTCAGGATTACCACTTGCGATCCCAAGGGCGGGATCCACGCCAATCAAGTCGCCGGCATCCGCTTTAGCAAAATGAAGTTGCCGCTGGGCGCGCTGATGCAACGCTATGCCAGGTTCTCTGCGCAAGGTGATTTCAGCAGCGACATCCCGCCAAAAGAACGCTTGAAAAGCGCGATGCAGACATTCATCCAGGAACGCCTTTTCCTTATTGCTGCCGCTCGTGGTGGCGCCAGTATGTGTGTTTACCTGACGTATCGTTTCGGCTTGAATCGTTTGCTCAAGGGTAACGAAGGCAGCCAGTCTCTTCTGACCAAGGCACTGTTCCAACAACGCCTGTATGTCGAACAACTCAAGGTGCTGGCCCTGAAGATGCTGGAGCGGGCGGTGCTGTCGCGGTTCGAAGCGTACTGGCATCAGCCGGCCAGACGGACAGAACTGCATATTCTTGCCGCCATCGTCAAAATTGTCGGCACGTGGCTGGGTCTGGAGGTCATGAGGGCATGCAGAGAGCTTTGTGGTTCGCAGGGTTTTCACCATCACAACCAGATCGTCACCTTGTGCATGGATCACGAGATCAGCACCACCTTTGCTGGTGATAACAATGTCCTGTGCTGTCAGGTTGCCCGGGACGCGATAAACCGGCCGCGGTCTGCCTCTGACAACATCGCACAGCAAATTGAATCTTCAATTGTTGATGAGTGCCGCCGTGCCGGTGATTTTTCCCATTGTCAGGCTGTAGCGCTCACCTACGCTCGAGCGCTGGATCTGATAATCGACGAAGGTAAACGCAATAGGCTTGTGTCATCCGAGATATTCGAGGACATCGTCCACGTCTTTTCCCCGAAACTTTACCAATGGGGGCTCGCTGCCAACACCGAGCTGGAGCAGAACGCCACCGAAGCTCGACTGAGCTTGATAAACAAGCTGCTCAAACCACCGTCAGAGCTGGTCAGTGCCCCCATCGACAAAAAAGACTACATAAAACACTTCACGAAACCGCTGTACGAAAGGGAGCCGGATTTCTCGAACCGCAATACGATTCGCAACCCTTACCGGGCGTATGCCTGGCTGCGGGAACATCAACCGGTCTACTGGTGCGAACACTTGCAGGCGTGGTTTCTGACGCGTCATTGCGATGTTTTCGCTGCACAAGCTGACGCCCGGCGTTTTTCGTCAAACCGCATGCAACAACTGATCGACGCGCGGGTGCCTGAAAACAAACGCACGCATCTGACCGAATTCATCAAACTGGCGTCCCGATGGATGTATTCCCAGGATGGCGCAGTTCACAAGGCCAGTCGTCAATTGCTGGGCAATGCCTTTACACCCCGCTCCATCGAATCCTTGCGGACAATCATTCAAGACATCACTGATCGCGAACTGTCGAGGCTGCGCGGACAGACCGATTTGAAAGCCAGGCTTTTTGACCGGATTCCAGCCCTGATTCTGGCTTGGCTTTACGGCATGGAGGAGGATGACGCGCTAAAGCTTCGACGCTGGACGCGAGACATTGTCATGTTTCTCGGCGGCAGCCAGGATGCGGATCAGGGGCCGGATCAGGCCCTGGAAGGCATCAAGGAAATGTACGCCTTTTTCGCTGAGCTCATTGAAGAGCGGCGCAGGCAACCCAGAGATGACCTCGTGAGTCGGGTACTGGAGAGTGGCCAGAACAGCGCCGCCAGTGTTGATGAAGTGCTGGCACAGATCGTGTTCATTCTGGTTGCGGGTTACACCACCAGTGCAGACCAACTGTGTCTCGGCCTGTTGCATTTGCTAAAGCATCCCGAACAACTCAAGGCCCTGAAGGCTGACCCGACACTGATCGACTCATTCATTGAAGAAATGCTGCGCTTCGACCCTGCCGGCTCCTTGAGCCACAGGGTGCTCATGGAGGACGTCACCATTGACAACGTCACGATGAAAAAGGGGCAGCTGGCTTACTTGATACGAGCCTCAGCCAATCGTGATCCGACAAAATTCCCCAATCCCGACAAGTTCAATATTCGTCGCCCAAAGTGCGATCACCTGACGTTTGGAAGAGGCGAACATTTTTGCTTGGGCACGGTGCTATTCAGGCTAGAGGCCAAGATCGTATTCACCTCGCTGTTGCAACGCTTCCCCGACTTGCATCTCATCACGCACCGGCCTGCTACGTGGCGCAACAGCAACCTGCAATTCCGGGGTTTGAAGACACTTCCAGTCGATCTGGGCACAGGAGCCTGAGTCATGAAATTCAAACGTGTTTATTCCGGAGCACCTTGGGAACGCCTCGCCGGTTACTGCAGAGCCGTGAAGGCTGGCAACACTATTCTGGTCGGAGGGACGGTGGCATTTCGCAAAAACGGCAAGCCCTTCAAACCTGGCGATGCGTACGCCCAGACACGGCGATGTCTGAAAATCATCGAACAGGCGCTGAAGCAACTGGGTGAGGATCGTACCCGCATCATTGCCACGCGCATGTACACCACCAATATGGATCACTTGCCAGAAATCGCGCGGGCGCACAAAGCGTTTTTCGAAGGGCATCCACCGACGACAATGTTGCTGGAAGTCTCTCGACTGGTCAGCCCTGAGTACGTTATCGAGATCGAGGCAGAGGCCCGTTCGGGCAGGAGCTGCGGCCATGGATGAAACCTCGTTGACTGTAGAGGACGCCAGAACGGCGTTGCGTGAGGCGCAAGTCACCTGCGTTCATGACCTGGCGATTCAAAGCCATGGCCGGTCACTGCCGCTGCGCCTCTACACGCCACCCGGCAAGAGGCCATTTCCCGTGCTGGTTTTCTTTCATGGCGGGGGGTGGGTCACGGGAGACCTGGACACGCATGACGGATTCTGCCGGTTGATGTGTGAGTGGGCTGGTTGCGCCGTGGTCGCCGTTCATTACGCCCGCCCTCCGGAACACTTGTTTCCGGCAGCTCTGGAAGACTGCTGGACAGCTTTCAAGTGGGTGACACGGCAAGGCGTTGATTGCGGACTGGATATTTCAAGCATTGCAGTCGCAGGAGGTGGTTCAGGAGGCGGGATGGCCGCCGTCATCAGCCAGCGCGACGCTGAATGTGACAAGCCAGGTATCTGCTCTCAGTTGCTGCTTTACCCTTTGCTCGATTGCCACACACGCCGCCGCTCCCACACGAAATTCGGGCAAGGACATGGACTGACCACAGACATGATCGAATGGTACCTCGGTCACTACCTGCCGCCCGGTACATCGCGCGTGGACAGACGGCTGTCGCCCCTGCTCAGTGACTCGCTGCGTGGATTGCCCCGGACGTTGATCATCACCTGCGGACTTGATGTTCTGCGGGATGAAGGCCGTGCCTACGCGAGGCGATTGCGAGCAGCAGGTGTCACTGTCGAACACAAAGAGTTTTCGGGGATGCGTCACGGTTTCATGAACTACCCCGCCGCCCATGAAGAGGCCAGGCGCGCCCTGTTGCTTTGCGCCCGGACCCTTCAAGCACAGCTTCGCGGCGAATGACGGCAGGGACTGGAATCAACGCCTGCAAGCAGCTTTCCAGACAAGGCAAAAATGCAGACAGCCCATGCACATATCCCCGTTGTACACGGCAAATTTGCACTGTTACGATCCGCTAACGCTCGCGCGCGAGCTTCTCGAATAAAGACAATAAAAGCAGGGAGTTAGTGATGACTGCTCAGGCTTCATCCCCGCGGACTTCGTCCATGGATGCCACGCCGCACGAAGTGCTGGCCGAGGTTCGCAATCACATCGGTCATCTGACCCTCAACCGCCCCGCCGGCCTCAATGCCCTGACCCTCGACATGGTGCGCCAGCTCCAGCGGCATCTGGACGCCTGGGCCGCCGATGCCGATATCCACGCGGTGGTGCTGCGCGGTGCCGGCGAAAAAGCCTTTTGCGCCGGTGGCGACATTCGCTCGCTCTACGACAGTTTCAAAAGCGGCGAGACGCTACACGAAGATTTCTTCGTCGAGGAATATGCCCTCGACCTGACAATCCACCATTACCGCAAACCGGTGCTGGCGCTGATGGACGGTTTCGTTCTCGGCGGCGGCATGGGTCTGGTGCAAGGTGCCGATCTGCGGGTGGTCACCGAGAAGAGCCGTCTGGCGATGCCGGAAGTGGCGATCGGGTACTTCCCGGATGTCGGTGGCAGTTATTTCCTGCCACGGATACCCGGCGAGCTGGGGATTTACCTGGGCGTCAGCGGCGTGCAGATCCGTGCAGCAGATGCGCTGTATTGCGGGCTGGCCGACTGGTATCTGGAGAGCAGCAAACTCGGCATCCTCGACGAACAACTCGATCACCTGGAATGGCACGACACGCCGCTCAAGGACCTGCAAAGCCTGCTGGCCCGCCACGCTGTGCAAACCCTGCCGGATGCGCCGCTTGAAGCCTTGCGCCCGGCCATCGACCACTTCTTTGCGTTGCCGGACGTGCCGAGCATCGTCGAGCAACTGCGCGCCGTGACCGTCGCCGACAGCCACGAATGGGCAACCACCACCGCCGACCTGCTGGAAACCCGCTCGCCGCTGGCCATGGGTGTGACCCTGGAAATGCTTCGTCGCGGCCGCCATCTGAGCCTGGAACAGTGCTTCGCCCTCGAACTGCATCTGGATCGCCAGTGGTTCGAACGTGGCGACCTGATCGAAGGCGTGCGCGCCCTGCTGATCGACAAAGACAAATCACCACGCTGGAATCCGCCGACCCTGGCCGCGCTGCACGCCGAACAGGTCGCAAGTTTCTTCCACGGTTTCGCAGAGAGCGGGAGCTGAGCCATGCACGATCTCGAATTGACTGAAGACCAGGTCATGATCCGCGACATGGCCCGGGACTTTGCCCGCGGCGAAATCGCGCCCCACGCACAAGCCTGGGAAAAGGCCGGCTGGATCGATGACGGTCTGGTGGCGAAGATGGGCGAACTCGGCCTGCTGGGCATGGTGGTGCCGGAAGAATGGGGCGGCACGTACGTCGACTACGTGGCCTATGCGCTGGCAGTGGAAGAGATTTCTGCCGGTGACGGCGCCACCGGCGCGTTCATGAGCATCCACAACTCGGTAGGCTGCGGCCCGGTGCTCAACTACGGCAGCGAAGAACAGAAACAGACCTGGCTGGCGGATCTGGCCAGCGGCGCGGTGATCGGCTGCTTCTGCCTGACCGAACCCCAGGCCGGCTCCGAGGCGCACAACCTGCGCACCCGCGCCGAACTGCGCGACGGGCAATGGGTGATCAACGGCGCCAAGCAATTTGTCAGCAACGGCAAGCGGGCGAAACTGGCGATCGTGTTTGCGGTGACCGATCCGGATCTGGGCAAGCGTGGCATCTCGGCGTTTCTGGTGCCAACCGATACGCCGGGGTTCATCGTTGATCGCACCGAACACAAGATGGGCATTCGTGCTTCCGATACCTGCGCAGTGACGCTGAACAATTGCAGCATTCCTGAAGCCAATCTGCTGGGTGAACGCGGTAAAGGTTTGGCAATTGCCCTTTCCAACCTTGAAGGCGGACGCATCGGTATTGCCGCGCAAGCATTGGGCATCGCCCGTGCGGCGTTCGAGGCGGCGCTGGGTTATGCCCGTGATCGGGTGCAGTTTGGCAAGGCGATTGTCGAGCACCAGAGCATCGCCAACCTGCTGGCGGACATGCAGATGCAGATCAACGCGGCCCGCTTGATGATCCTGCACGCGGCGCGGCTGCGCACGGCGGGCAAACCGTGTCTGTCGGAGGCTTCGCAGGCCAAGCTGTTTGCGTCGGAAATGGCCGAGAAGGTGTGTTCGTCAGCGATTCAGATTCATGGCGGGTATGGGTATCTGGAGGATTACCCGGTTGAGAAGTACTACCGGGATGCGCGGATTACCCAGATTTATGAGGGGTCGAGCGAGATACAGCGAATGGTGATTGCTCGGGAGTTGAAGAACTACCAGCTCTAAAAGCATCGCCAGCAGGCTGGCTGCCACAGGGATTTGTGTAATCACAGATCCAATGTGGGAGCCAGCCTGCTGGCGATGGAA
Organism: Pseudomonas sp. 22082; assembly: GCF_052046055.1. Taxonomy (NCBI): domain Bacteria; kingdom Pseudomonadati; phylum Pseudomonadota; class Gammaproteobacteria; order Pseudomonadales; family Pseudomonadaceae; genus Pseudomonas; species Pseudomonas sp. 22082. The sequence goes on along the minus strand of NZ_JBQEQB010000003.1, from coordinate 31,304 downwards.
GCGCCGCGTTACTTGCCCTGGAACTCGGCAGGCCGCTTGGCCACAAACGCCGCCATCCCTTCCTTCTGATCCTGCGTCGCAAACGCCGCATGGAACACCCGACGCTCGAAACGCACGCCTTCAGTCAGGTTCACTTCGAACGCACGATTCACGCTTTCCTTGACCATCATCGTAATCGGCAGCGATTTGCTGGCGATCACTGCGGCGACTTTCAGCGCTTCGTCCAGCAATTCGGCACTCGGCACGATCCGCGCAACGATGCCGCAGCGCTCGGCTTCCACCGCGTCGATCATGCGGCCGCTCAGGCACATTTCCATGGCCTTGGCCTTGCCCACCGCGCGCGTCAGGCGCTGGGTGCCGCCCATGCCCGGCAGCACGCCGAGGTTGATTTCCGGCTGGCCGAATTTGGCATTGTCGCCGGCCAGGATGAAGTCGCACATCAGCGCCAGTTCACAGCCGCCGCCCAGGGCAAAACCGTTGACTGCGGCGATGATCGGCTTGCGCCGGTTGGCTACGCGGTCGCTGTCGCTGAACAGGTCGTCCATGTAGATCTGCGGGTAGGTCAGATCGGCCATTTCCTTGATGTCCGCGCCGGCGGCAAAGGCTTTGGTCGAGCCGGTGATGACGATGCAGCCAATATTCGCGTCGGCTTCAAAACCATCGAGCGCGCGGTTCACTTCGCTGACCAGTTGCGCGTTGAGGGCATTCAGCGCCTGCGGGCGATTGAGGGTGATCAGGCCGACGCGGCCATGGGTTTCCAGCAAAATCGTTTCGTAACTCATGTGCAGATTCCTTCTCAAAGATTGCGCGAAATGACCATGCGCTGAATGTCGCTGGTGCCTTCGTAGATCTGGCAGACCCGCACGTCGCGGTAGATGCGCTCCAGCGGGAAGTCGCTGAGGTAACCGTAACCGCCGAGGGTTTGCAATGCCATGGAGCAGACCTTCTCGGCCATTTCCGAGGCGAACAGTTTGGCCATCGACGCTTCCACCAGCGCCGGCTGACCGCTGTCGCGCAGGGCGGCGGCGTAATGCACCATCTGCCGCGCCACGGCGATCTGAGTCGCCATGTCCGCCAGACGGAAGGCCACGGCCTGATGCTCGATGATCGGCTTGCCGAAGGTGTCGCGTTCGCGGGCGTAATCGCGCGCCGCTTCGAACGCGGCGCGGGCCATGCCCACCGATTGCGAAGCGATACCGACACGGCCACCTTCGAGGTTGGCCAGGGCGATCTTGTAGCCCTCGCCCTCCTCGCCCAACCGGTTGGCCACCGGCACTTTCACGTCTTCGAACAGAATCTGGCAGGTGTCCGAGGCGTGCTGGCCGAGCTTGTCTTCGATGCGGGCAACTTTGTAGCCCGGCGAGTCGGTCGGCACGATGAAAGCGCTGATCCCGCGCTTGCCGGCACTCGGATCGGTGACCGCAAACACGATCACGACCCCGGCGTTCTGCCCGGAAGTGATGAACTGTTTGCAGCCGTTGAGCACGTAGTGATCGCCTTCCAGCCGTGCACGGGTTTTCAGGCTGCTGGCGTCGGAACCGGCCTGGGGTTCGGTCAGCGCGAAGGCTCCGAGCATCTCGCCGCTGGCCAGCGGTTTGAGGAAGCGCTCGCGCTGGTCGTCGTTGCCGAACTTGAGGATCGGCACGCACCCCACCGAGTTGTGCACGCTCATGATCGTCGAGCATGCGCCGTCGCCGGCAGCGATTTCTTCCAGGGCCATGGCGTAGGCCAGGTAGCCGGTGTCGCAACCGCCCCACTGCTCCGGCACCAGCATGCCGAAGAAGCCCAGCCCGGCCATTTCGCCGATGGCTTCTTTCGGGAAGCGGTGTTCGCGATCCCACTCGGCGGCGAACGGTTTGAGCCGTTCCTCGGCAAACTGCCGGGCCATGTCGCGGATTTGTTGTTGGTCGTCATTGGGAATCATGGTGAATCCTTATTCATTGGCACCGTCTATCCCCTGTGGGAGCGGGCTTGCTCGCGAAAGCGGTGGATCAGCACAGT
>NZ_JBQEQB010000003.1:0-29296 GCF_052046055.1 Pseudomonas sp. 22082 | reverse complement strand
CCCGCCCCCACAATTCGAGATGCGCGAGCTTTAGTAGAGGCATTCCACGGCCATCGCCGTGGCCTCACCGCCACCGATACAGATCGCCGCAACGCCGCGTTTCAGGCCTTTCTGGCGCAGGGCCGAGAGCAAGGTCACCAGAATCCGCGCGCCGGACGCACCGATCGGATGACCCAACGCGCAGGCGCCGCCGTGGATATTCAGCTTGGCGTGAGGAATTTCCAGGTGCGTCATCGCCGCCATGCCGACTACGGCGAAGGCTTCGTTGACCTCGAAAAGATCGACCTGATCCAGCGACCAGCCGGTTTTCTTCATCAGCTTCTTGATCGCACCAATCGGCGCCACCGGGAACAGGCCCGGGGTATCAGCGAAGGCTGCGTGGCCGTGAATCACCGCCAGTGGTTTCAGACCCTGTTTCTGCGCTTGCGACTGGCGCATCAGCACCAGCGCAGCAGCGCCGTCGGAGATCGAGCTGGAGTTGGCCGCAGTTACCGTACCGCCCTCGCGGAACGCCGGTTTCAGCGAAGCGATCTTGTCCAGTTTGGCCTTCGGTGGCTGCTCGTCGTTGCTGATGATCACTTGTTCTTTGCCGACGGTCACGGTCAGCGGAACGATCTCGGCCTTGAAGCTGCCGTCCTGGATCGCCTGCTGGGCGCGGGTGGTCGAGGCGATGGCGAAAGCGTCCTGAGCCTCGCGGCTGAAGTCGTTGGTTTCGGCGCAATCCTCGGCGAAGGTGCCCATCAGACGACCCTTGTCGTAGGCGTCTTCGAGGCCGTCGAGGAACATCGAATCCAGCACCCGGCCGTGGCCCATGCGGTAACCGGCACGGGCGCGGTCCAGCAGGTACGGCGCGTTGGACATGCTTTCCATGCCACCGGCGATCACCACATCGGCACTGCCGGCCAGCAGCATGTCGTGAGCCAGAATGGTGGTCTCCATGCCCGAGCCGCACATCTTGTTGACCGTGGTGCAGCGGGTGGATTTGTCCAGCCCGGCGCCCAGCGCAGCCTGACGCGCAGGTGCCTGACCGAGACCGGCAGGCAATACGCAGCCGAACAACACTTCATCGACCGCATCGGTGGCGACACCGGCGCGTTCAACCGCAGCCTTGATCGCCGCCGCGCCGAGTTGTGGCGCGGTCAGGCTTTTCAGTTCGCCCTGGAAACCGCCCATCGGGGTGCGGACGGCGCTGACGATGACAATCGGATCGTTGGAGATGGTCATGGGAAATCCTCCTTACTTGGCGGCCATGCGCAAGGCACCGTCGAGACGGATTACCTCGCCATTGAGCATGCTGTTTTCAATGATATGCCGCACTAGCGCGGCGTACTCGGCAGGTTTGCCCAGACGCGGCGGGAACGGTACGCCGGCGGCCAGCGAGTCGCGCACTTCCGGGGTCATGCCGGCCATCATCGGGGTTTCGAAAATGCCCGGGGCGATGGTCATCACCCGGATGCCGAAGCGCGCCAGCTCACGGGCGGCGGGTAAGGTCAGGCTGGCGATGGCGCCTTTGGACGCGGAATACGCGGCCTGGCCGATCTGGCCGTCGAACGCCGCAACCGACGCGGTGTTGATGATCACACCACGCTCGCCGTCGGCGTTGGCTTCGCTTTCGGCAATCGCTGCCGCTGCCAGACGCAGCATGTTAAAGCTGCCGATCAGGTTGACGTTGATCACCTGAGCGAAGCTGGACAAGGCGTGCGGGCCGTTCTTGCCGAGGATCTTCTCGCCGCGAACGATGCCGGCGCAATTCACCAGACCATTCAGGCTGCCGAAGGCTTTAACGGTCGCCTGCACGGCGGCTTCGGCGGCGGCTTCGTTGCTGATGTCGGCCACCACGCTTTGCGCGCCGAGGCGCTGAGCCTGGGCAAAGACGGCATCGGCGTTCATGTCCACCAGCATCACTTTGCCGCCGGCGTTCACCAGCAATTCAGCGGTAGCGGCACCCAGGCCGGACGCGCCGCCGGTGACGATAAAAACCTTGTTCTCGATCTGCATGACTGACTTCCTGATTCAAGCTGAAACGTTGTGCGCCGCAGCCTCTTGAGCCTTGGCGATTTCCTGGTTGCGCAAGATAAAGCGCTGCAATTTGCCGCTCGGGGTTTTCGGCAACTCGCTGACAAATTCGATTTCACGGGGGTACGAGTGCGCGGCCAGACGCTTGCGCACGTGTTGGCGCAATTCTTCGGCCAGCGCTGGTTCGGCGCGGTATTGCGGGTTGAGCACGACGAAGGCTTTGACCAGTTCGGTGCGCTCCGGATCGGGCTTGCCGACCACTGCCGCTTCGACCACGGCCGGGTGTTCGATCAGTGCGCTTTCCACGTCGAACGGGCCGACCCGGTAGCCGGAAGTGGTGATGACGTCATCGCTGCGGCCGACGAAGCTGATGCTGCCGTCCGGGTTCCACTCGACGGTGTCGCCGCTCAGGTAGTAATCGCCGACGAAAGCCTTGGTTGGTGCGCCTTCGTAGCCGGCGAACCAGCACATCGGCGACTGTGTGCGGTCGATGGCGAGGATGCCGGGCTGGCCGACGCCGAGTTCATTGTTCTGCTCGTCGAGCACCACGATGCGATGGCCCGGCGAAGCGAAACCGGCGGCACCGAGGTGGATCGGGTGTTCGAGGCCGTGGTGGTTGCACAGGACCATGCCCAGTTCGGTCTGGCCGTAGTGATCGTGGATGACCACGCCGAGGTTGTCGGCGAACCAGCGGATCACTTCCGGGTTCAACGGCTCCCCGGCGCTGCTGACGATGCGCAGCTTGCCCTTGATCGACCTGGCGAACTCATCGCCACCGGCAATCAGCAGGCGATACGCCGTGGGCGAACCGGTGAGGTTGGTGATCCCGTACTTGTTGATCACCCGGCAGGTGCTTTCGAGGGTAAACGGGCCATCGTAGAACGTGATCGGGTGGCCCATCGACAACGGGCCGGTCACACCAAAATAGATGCCGTAGGCCCAGCCCGGATCGGCGACGTTCCAGAACGCATCTTCCGGGCGCAGGTCCACGGCATCGCGGGTGTAGCTCTGGAACGCCACGATGGCCTTGAGCGGCACCGACAGCGCTTTCGACGGGCCGGTGGTGCCCGAGGTGAACATCAGCAGGAACGGGTCTTCGCCGGTCAGCATCAGCGGTTCGCAGACACTGGAATGGCTGGGCAACTCGGCCCAGAAACTGAAATCGCCACGGACGATGCCCTGGCCTTTCGGACCGCCAACGGTGACCAGCGTCGGGCAGTCGGCGACTTCGCTGAGTTTCGGCCGGTTGGCGGCGTCGGTCACCACGACTTTGGCGCCGGAGCTGTTCAGGCGATGTTCGAGGGCCTTGGGGCCGAACGCGGTGAACAGCGGTTGATACACCGCGCCGATGCGCCAGGTGGCGAACACGGTGATCAGCAATTCGATATTGCGTGGCAGCAGGCCGGCGACCTTGTCGCCCTTCTGCACGCCCTGGGCGAGAAGGAAATTGGCGAAACGCGCGGCTTTGTCCTGCAGGTCGCTGAAGGTGTACGTCGCACTGGCGCCATCGCGGCCTTCCCAGAACAGCGCAATGCGCCCCGGCAGCGCGTGGCGGTCACAACATTCGACGCAGGCGTTGAGCGCCTCGAGCGTACCGCTGAGCGCGGCATCCACGGTGTGCTGATAATCAAACTGTGCGGTGGCAGACAAGTAATCGCGCATTGCCAGAATCCCTCTGTTCTTATTAGGTTGGGGAACCGTAAACAACAGAGGAATACTCGCGCCGCACGCCGGCTGCGGCAATGGTCAAAGCCCTCAAAGTGGATGACTGGTTTGGCCAAGAATCCGGACTTTGATCGCTCCCACGCCGAGCGTGGGAACGAGAATCAACGGTGGGAGGTGTGGGTCAGGACGCTTCGTTGAGGATCAAGCTGCGATAGTGCCCAGGATTAGTCCCCGACCACTTGCGAAACGCCTTGTAGAACGAGCTGGCATCGGCAAACCCCAGCCGCGTGGCAATCTCGGCAAAACTGATCGAAGGCTCCGCCAGCCAGGTGATCGCCAGCTCTTTGCGCACGCTATCCTTCAGGCCCTGATAGGTCTGCCCTTCTTCAGCCAGACGCCGGCGCAGGGTCGAGGCCGACATGCACAACTGTTGGGCCAACGCATCGGTTTCCGGCCACTGTTCGGCGGGCAGCTGCCGCAGATCCTGCTTGATCCGGCTCGCAAGGCTTTCCGGGTCGCGGTACTTCACCAGAATGTTGGCCGGCGCATGGGCCAGGAAGCGCTTCAACTCCTCGGCGCTGCGCTTGATCGGCAGATCCAGCACGTCAGCGGCGAAGATCATCCGTGTGCGCGGCCTATCAAAACGCAGGTTTTCCGAGAACATCACCCGATAGTCATCACAAAAATCCGGCGCCGGGCAGCGCAGCTCGATGGCCAGGATCGGAATCCGCCGCCCCGCCAGCCAGCACGCCACGCCGTGGACGATCATCCAATAAGTGAAATAGGTGAAGGCACGGCGCGGTTCCGAATCGTCTTCCAGCAGCACGATCTCCGCCAGACTCTGCTGGTGCACCAGTTGCGCCGGCAGGCGTTCAAGCATCAACGACAGGAAATTCAAACCGCTGTTCAGCCCGGCCGCCAGGTTCGGCTGGGCCATTGCGCTGCGGCAGAGGAATTCCAGGCTGCCGGATTTCAGCTTGCGCGGGTCCATGCCGAAGAATTCGTCATCGCCACGCCGGGCCAACAGGCGCCACAACCGCGCGTACTGGCTGGCCGGCACACGGGCGTCATCGGTGGGCAGCAACGCCGGATCGATCCCGACCTTGCTCAAGACTTCTTCCGTGGCCACGCCCGGGGCACAACTTTGCAGCAGTGCTTCGCGCACCAGTTGAATGGCGATGGTGTCTTTTTCCGACATGGAACGCGCTCTGAGCCCTGTTGTTGTTCGAGTGGCGGGCATCTTAGCGCAGCTGGCTGGGCGGCGTGGATGTTCAGACTCGTTCAGCTGAGGTTCAGCTAAATGTCAATGAATGCCATGTGAGAATGACTTTCATTATGTTACAACTTGTAACCTCATTTCGTTACACAGTGACCGCCGAATGCTCGTTCCCTTTTTGATCATGTTGCGCGAAGGCATCGAAGCCGCGCTGATCGTTGGCATCATCGCCAGCTACCTGCAACAGACCGGCCGTGGCCAGTGGATGCCGGCGGTGTGGATCGGCGTGTTTCTCGCTGCTGCGCTGGCGTTGCTGGTCGGCGGTGGCCTGGAGCTGGTCAGTGCCGAATTCCCGCAAAAGCAGCAGGAACTGTTCGAAGGCGTGGTCGGCCTTGTCGCTGTGGGCATTCTCAGTTCGATGGTGTTCTGGATGCGCAAAGTGGCGCGTTCGATCAAGCATTCACTGCAAGCCTCCCTCGATCATGCGCTGACCGCGTCGAAGCATCAGGTCATCGCGCTGATCGCCATGGTGTTTTTCGCCGTGGCCCGGGAAGGCCTGGAAACCGTGTTCTTCCTGCTCGCCGTGTTCCAGCAGAGCGAAGGCCCGGCCGCGCCGATCGGCGCCCTGCTCGGCCTGATTCTGGCGATCGTCGTCGGCTTCCTGATCTACAGCGGCAGCATGCGTTTGAATCTATCGGCTTTCTTCCGCTGGACCGGGCTGTTCATCCTCGTGGTCGCCGCCGGGATTCTCGCCAACTCGGTGCAGGCCCTGCATGAAGCCGGGGTGTGGAACCACCTGCAAACCGTGCTCTTCGACTTCAGCGCGACGCTGCCGATGGACGGCCCGCTGGGCTCGGTGCTGGCCGGCATGTTCGGTTATCAGGATGCACCGACCGTCAGCACCCTCGGCGCGTACCTGATTTATCTGCTGGTCGCGCTGGTCATGTTCTTCATGCCGGCACCCAAACCCGCTGCCCAATCGTCTTCCGTTTCCAGCCAATAAGGGCCTTCATGTCAAAGCCTAATATTCCTCAGGCCTCGCCTCCCCGCGCCTTGCGCTGGGCGGTGGCCGGTTCGGTGGTCGTGATGATCGCCGCCGGTGGCCTGTTCTACTACGCCTCGAAAATGGCTGCCGCCAAACGTCAGCACAACCGCGACGAAGTGGTGGTCAACATCCATCCGCACAGTTGCGAGCCGAACGCCCTGACGGTGCCGGCCGGCCGCGCCAGTTTCCGCATCGTCAATCGCTCCGACCGGGCGGTGGAGTGGGAAATCCTCGACGGCGTGCTGGTGATCGAAGAGCGCGAGAACATCGCGCCGGGCCTGAGCCAGGTGATCAACGCCAACCTGCAACCCGGCGACTACGCCATCACCTGCGGCCTGCTGAGCAACCCGCGCGGCACCCTGCACGTGACGCCAACCGCCGCCTCCGATGCCGCCGCCAAGGCCAAGCCATCGATGGTTGCCTTCGTCGGGCCGCTGTCGGAGTTCCGTGTCTACCTGGCCAGCCAGGGCAGCGCGCTGATCAAAGCCGTGACGGCGCTGAATCAAGCCATCGACAGCGGCGATCTGGCCCAGGCCCAGGCGTCGTATTTACCGGCCCGTGCCGCGTACCAGCGTCTGGCCCCCGCCGCTCAACGCCTGGCCGAGCTGGACAACAGCATCAACGCCCGCGCCGATTACTTCGAAAAACGCGAGCAGGATCCGGCCTTCGTCGGTTTCCACCGCCTCGAATACGCGCTGTTCCAGCAACGCAAACTCGAAGGGCTGACACTGATTGCCCAAGGCTTGCTCGACAACGTCACCACGCTCAAACAACAGCTGCTGGCCCAATCCCTGCCGCCGGAGCAACTGGTGGAAATCGTCGTGCGCAACCTCAACACCCTCGCCGACGTGCGCGCCGCCAGCGGCGAAGAGGAACGCTACAGCCACAGCGATCTCAACGGCTTCGCAGCCAATCAGGAAACCGCGCACAAAGTCGTCGAATTGCTGCGCCCGCTGCTGAGCAAATCCGCCGCCGACCTGCTACCGAAAATCGACGGCGCACTGGCTGATTTCGATTCCACGCTGAACGGCTTCAAGGTCAAGGACGGCTACGCCAGTTACGACACCCTTAACGGTGAGCAACGCAAGCAGATCGCCGACAAGGCCAAGGCTCTGGCCGACGCCCTCGACGCCATAGATCCCGCCCTCGGCCTCTCCGGCCTGTAAGCAGAAGACGAATACCGATGAACGATTCCGAACACTTCAACCTGCAACGTCGCCGCGTACTGATGGGCATGGGCGCCGCCGGCGTCGCACTGGCCGGTACTGCCCTGAGCTGCCCGGCGATGGCCGCCGCCCCTGCGCAAGTCACCGAAGCGCCGAGCAGCGACAAGACCCAGGATCACCACGATTTCCATGGCGTGCACCAGACTGGCATCGTCACCCCGCGTCCGGCGGCCGGCATGCTGGTGTCGTTCGATGTGCTGGCCAGCGACCGTGAAGACCTGGAGCGTCTGTTCCGCACTCTCAACGAGCGCATCGCATTCCTGATGAAGGGCGGCCCGGTGGCGCAGATCGATCCGAAGTTGCCGCCACCGGATTCCGGCATCCTCGGCCCGGTGGTGACACCGGACAACCTGACCATCACCGTGTCCGTCGGCGAATCGTTGTTCGATGAGCGTTTCGGCCTCGCGTCCGCCAAACCCAAGCGTCTGGTGCGCATGGTCGGTTTCCCCAACGATGCGCTGGAAGCCGATTGCTGCCACGGCGACCTGAGCCTGCAGTTCTGCTCCAACACCGCCGACACCAACATCCACGCCCTGCGCGACATCGTGAAGAACCTGCCGGACCTGCTGCTGGTGCGCTGGAAACAGGAAGGCAGCGTGCCGCCGCAAGCGCCGGCCAAGCCCGGTGTGCCGGCGCAATCGGCGCGTAACTTCCTGGGTTTCCGCGACGGTTCGGCCAACCCGGATTCCAACGACGGCAAGGCCATGGACCGCATCGTCTGGGTGCAACCGGGCAGCGACGAACCGGCTTGGGCCACCCACGGCAGTTATCAGGCGGTGCGGATCATCCGCAACTTTGTCGAACGCTGGGACCGCACGCCGTTGCAGGAACAGGAAAGCATCATCGGCCGAGTCAAAACCACCGGCGCGCCGATGGGCGCCAGCCATGAGACCGAAGTCCCGGATTACAGCAAGGATCCGGAAGGCAAGCTGACCAAGCTCGACGCGCACATTCGCCTGGCCAATCCGCGCACCGCCGCGAGTCAGGCCAATCTGATCCTGCGCCGGCCGTTCAACTACTCCAACGGCGTGAACAAGAACGGCCAGCTCGACATGGGCCTTTTGTTCATTTGCTATCAGGCGGATCTGGAAAAAGGCTTCATCACCGTGCAGACCCGCCTCAATGGCGAACCGCTGGAGGAATACCTCAAGCCGGTCGGCGGCGGTTACTTCTTCACCCTGCCGGGTGTCACGGGCGACAAGGACTTCATCGGTCGCTCGCTGCTCAACGCTACTCAACCAAAAACAACTGCATAGCATTCAACAGGAGCCGCCCCCATGAAAAAGACGCCACTCGCGTTATTGCTGACCCTTGGTTTGCTCAACACCCCGCTGTCGGCGTTGGCCGCGACCGCGCCTCTGGATCTGGTGGGGCCGGTGTCGGACTACAAGATCTACGTCACCGAACAATTGGATGAACTGGCCAGCCACACCCAGCAGTTCACCGACGCGGTGAAAAAAGGCGACCTGGCCACCGCGCAGAAGCTCTACGCACCGACCCGCGTTTATTACGAGTCGATCGAGCCGATCGCCGAGCTGTTCAGTGACCTCGACGCGTCCATCGACTCCCGCGTCGACGACCACGAGCAAGGCGTAAAAGCCGAAGACTTCACCGGTTTCCACCGCATCGAGTACTCGCTGTTCTCGGAAAAGAGCACCAAGGATCTCGACGCCCTGGCGGATGGCCTGAACAAGGACGTGAAGGACCTGCAAACCCGCGTCGCCGGCCTGACCTTCCCGCCGGAGAAAGTCGTCGGCGGCGCCGCTGCACTGCTCGAAGAAGTTGCCGCGACCAAGATCTCCGGTGAAGAAGACCGTTACAGCCACACCGACCTCTACGACTTCCAGGGCAATATCGACGGCGCGAAGAAAATCGTCGACCTGTTCCGTCCGCAGATCGAGAAACAGGACAAAGCCTTCGTCGCCAAAGTCGACAAGAACTTCGCCACCGTGGACAAGATCCTGGCCAAGTACAAGACCAGGGACGGTGGTTTCGAGACTTACGACAAGGTGAAGGACAACGACCGCAAGGCGCTGGTCGGCCCGGTCAATACCCTGGCGGAAGACCTTTCCACATTGCGTGGGAAATTGGGTTTGAACTGAGACGTGTAGCGCCTGTTCTACCCCTTTCGCGAGCAAGCCCGCTCCCACACTGGATCTTCGCTGAGCACAATTTTGTGTTCAACAAAGACCCTGTGTGGGAGCGGGCTTGCTCGCGAAGGCATTTTTAGCAGCGCCGAAAATTCCGGATCTTAGAGGATGCGATACAGCAGCCTCTCAACCCGCACCCGACTCACACGCTTGAGGAACTTGGCCACGCCCGCCGGGTAGTCCGGCAAGGCTTCCAGGTCCTGGAATCGCTCGATCCGCGTGGTGTGTTCGAAGATGTTTTCCAGCTCAAGACGGCGCGGCTCCAGCCACTCGCCTTTCGGGTCATCGATCAGCAAGGCGTTTTCCAGATCGAGACGGAACGCCCGCGGGTTCAGATTATTGCCGGTCAGCAACGTGTAGCGCTGGTCGATCCACATGCCCTTGAGGTGATAGCTGTTGTCGCCTTCACGCCACAGGTGCAGATTCAACTGGCCGCTGTCGATGTTGCGCTGATGCCGCTTGGCGAAGCGGCGCAGGCTGATCTCGTACAGATACGGCAGCGCGGCGATCACCTTGAACGGCTCGCTCGGCGGGATGTAGAAGTCGTTGGCAGTCTTGTCGCCGACCACGATGTCGATCTTCACGCCGCGCGCCAGTGCGCGGTTGATCTCGCGGATCACCCCCAGCGGCAGATTGAAGTACGGCGTGCAGATGGTCAGTTGCTTCTGGGCGCTGGCGATCAGCTCGAGAATCACCCGGTTCAGCGGATTGTTCTTGCCCACACCCAGCAACGGGCTGACCGACAGGCCAGTGTGCGCCGTGCTGCCGGCACTGGTGTCGTACGCCGCGTATTTGAGGCGGCTGCGCAGGTCGCCGATGTCGTTGCGCAGGCTGCGGGTGGTCGGCAGGTTCGGCAGGTCGAGGCGATGCACCGCTTTCGATTCGATCAGGCCGTGCTTGACCAGATGGTGCATCGAGTCCGCCAGTTCGCGGCTTTGCAACACGTGATAACGGTCGAAACGGTACTTGTCGAATTTGTGCAGGTAGACGTTGTTCAGGCTCGCACCGCTGTAGACCACGCAATCGTCGATCACGAAGCCTTTGAGGTGCAGCACGCCGAACAGCTCGCGGGTCTGCACCGGCACGCCGTAGACCGGCACCACGCTCTGGTGGGTGCGGGTCATTTCCTGATACCACGCCGAGTTGCCCGGCTGTTTGCCGGCGCCGATCAAGCCGCGCTGGGCCCGCAGCCAGTCGACGACCACCGCGATTTCAAGCTCGGGACGCTTGAGTTTGGCGGCGTGCAAGGCATCGAGGATTTCCTGGCCGGCTTCATCGTTTTGCAGATAAAGCGCGACGAGGTAGATGCGCTGGGTCGCCTGGGCGATTTTCTCCAGCAGGCAACGACGGAAATCGGCGGCGCCGGGCAGGATCGTCACGGCCTCGGCGGTCAGCGGAAAGCTGCGCAGTTTGGGCAGCAGAGAGCGTTTGAAAAGCAACGGCATAGGGCTCGCAATGGGTCGAATCCGAAGAACCCGAGAGCTTACACCATCAACTCCTTCGGGTCTTGTGAGTGTCTGTAATGACTTCATCACCAGCCGCCAGGTTCCCTCGGCTGAAATGCATTTTTCTGTGGGAGCCAGCCTGCTGGCGATCGCTATCTTCCAGATAAAAGAAATATCCGCTTGACCAAGGAGAACGATCGTTCTACTGTTCACCACATGAACGAAATCACACGCAACGACACGACCCGAGACATCATTCTGGATGTCACCGAAAAGTTGATCTACAAAAGTGGCATCGCCGCCACCGGCATGGATCTTCTGGTGAAAACCGCCGGCGTTTCCAGAAAGAGTATCTACCGCTACTTCGCCAACAAGGAGGAGCTGACCGTCGCCGCCCTGCAACGCCGCGACGTGCGCTGGATGCACTGGTACAGAAGCGCCGTCGATCAGGCCGAGACCCCGGCCGACCGCCTGCTCAACCTGTTCACCGTGCTCAAGGGCTGGTTCGCCTCGGAAGGCTTCCGGGGCTGTGCCTTCATCAATACCAGTGGCGAGACCGGCGATCCCGAGGATCCGGTTCGCCAGGTCGCCAAAGACCACAAACAGAAACTGCTCGACTACCTGTGCGAGCTGTGTACCGAACATGGGGCCGAGGACCCGCAACTGCTGGCCAAACAGTTGCTGATCCTGATTGACGGCGCCATTACCGTAGCGCTTGTGATGGGTGATCACAGTGCCGCCGATAATGCGCAATGCATGGCGCGAAAGTTATTGGACCTGTAACGCCTTAATAAGCCTGACAAGTTGTTTAACTGTTAACAGATCGGGAGACAAACATGTCTACTGCAGCCGAAGTTCGTCCGCCATTGCCACCGTTCAACCGTGAATCAGCCATTGAAAAAGTTCGTCTGGCCGAGGATGGCTGGAACTCCCGCGACCCGGAGCGCGTGTCGCTGGCCTACACCCTGGACACCAAATGGCGCAACCGCGCCGAATTCGCTAACAACCGCGAAGAAGCCAAGGGTTTCCTGACCCGCAAATGGGCCAAGGAACTGGATTACCGCCTGATCAAGGAGCTCTGGGCCTACTCCGACACCCGCATCGCCGTGCGCTACGCCTACGAGTGGCACGACGACTCGGGCAACTGGTTCCGTTCCTACGGCAACGAGAACTGGGAATTTGACGAGCACGGCCTGATGTTCCAGCGCTACGCCTGCATCAACGATATGCCGATCAAGGAAAGCGAACGCAAGTTCCACTGGCCGCTGGGTCGCCGCCCGGATGATCATCCGGGGTTGTCCGAGTTGGGTCTGTAATTAAATAGCCGATCCCTCCTGCATAGTGTGCAGGAGGGATTTTCAAGCAACTTCAGCGGTCTGGATCGATTGCGCTTTGGCTTCCAGTTCCCGCACCAAAGGCAACACCCGCTGGCCGAAATACTCCACCTCTTCCTGAAAGTGCAGGAATCCCGCCAATACCAGGTCCACCCCCACCGCTTTCAACGCCACGATCCGTTCGGCAATCTGCTGTGGCGTACCGATCAGGTTGGTCTTGAAACCGTCGTTGTACTGCACCAGATCTTCAAAGGTCGATTTGGCCCAGTTACCCTCACCTTCCGGCGACGCCCTGCCCGCCTGTTTCGCCGCATCGCCGAAGGCATTCACCGCTTCCGGGTCCGCCTGATCGATGATCTGCGCCAGCACTGCTTTGGCTTCTTCCTCGGTATCCCGGGCGATCACAAACGCATTCACCCCGACTTTCACCGAATGCTGGTTCGCCGCCGCTTTGGCGCGAATATCGTCGACCTGCGCCTTGATGCCCTCGACGCTGTTGCCATTGGTGAAATACCAGTCCGACACCCGTGCCGCCATGTCCCGCGCGGCACGAGAACTGCCGCCCTGAAAGATTTCCGGCCGGCCCAGCGGTTTCGGCTTGAGGCTGTAGTTGTCGAAGCGATAGAAATCGCCACGGAAGGTGAAATTGTCCTGACTCCAGATCCCTCGCAGCGAACGGATGAACTCCTCCGAGCGACGGTAGCGCTCATCATGCTCCAGCCAATGCTCGCCAATCGCCTGGAACTCGCCCTTGAACCAGCCGCTGACGATGTTCACCGCGATCCGGCCATTGGTGAGTTGATCGATGGTCGCCAACTGTTTGGCCGCCAGCGCCGGTTGCCACGGCCCGGGCAGAATGGCGGCGATGACTTTGAGTTTGCTGGTGGCCGCGAGCAGCGCATGGCTGAAGGCAACCGATTCATGCTGGAACTCAGCGCCGTAGCCCGCAGTGAAGCGGATTTGCGTCAGGGCGTATTCGAAACCCGCCGCCTCGGCCAGTTGCGCCAGCTTGCGGTTGTAGTCGATGCCCCAATCGGTGCGTTGCTCGATCTTGCTGACCACCAGCCCACCGCTGACGTTCGGTACCCAGTAGGCAAATTTCACGGCTTGCTGACTCATTGGCGTGTCCTCGGGACAGTTGATGAAGGTGAGTAAGCCAGAGCAGCAAGCGTGCCAGCCCCTGAAGACCGGTTTTATTGGGGCTTCCGGCAATCGGCATGCACTGAGAGAGGTTGATTTGTTGTTAGCGTGTTGGGTGGGCAACAGTTGGGATTTGAAGTGGCTGGACCCAAGCTATCGCGAGCAGGCTCGCTCCCACAGTGGGAATGNGTGGGAGCGAGCCTGCTCGCGATAGGGCCATATGGGTCGCCGCAACACCTGGAAATGAGTAACATGACTGCCCTCCCCGCAGCCCTGCTCTGCGCCCTGCCGAATAAGCCGATTCCATGCCTTTCGAACTCAGCGTTGACCTCACCACCCTGGCCGTTCTGGCCCTTGTCGCTTTCATTGCCGGATTCATCGACGCCATCGCCGGTGGTGGCGGACTGTTGACCACGCCTGCGCTGCTCACCGCCGGCCTGCCTCCGCACCTGGTGCTGGGCACCAACAAGTTGAGTTCGACCTTCGGTTCGGCCACTGCCAGTTTCACCTTCTATCGGCGCAAGCTGTTTCATCCCCGGCAGTGGATGCATGCCATCGTCGGCACCCTGGTTGGCGCGCTGACCGGCGCCATCGTCGCCCACTATCTGCCGGCGGAATGGCTGAACAAAATGCTGCCGGTGATCGTCTTCGCCTGCGGCCTGTACCTGTTGTTTGGCGGCACGCCGAAAGCGCCGCTGGACAGCGACGCACCGATCAAGAAAAAGTGGCAATCGCCCCAGGGCTTCAGCCTCGGTTTCTACGACGGCGTGGCCGGCCCCGGCACTGGCGCGTTCTGGACCGTCAGCAGCCTGCTGCTGTACCCGATCGATCTGGTCAAGGCCAGCGGCGTGGCGCGCAGCATGAACTTCGTCAGCAACATTGCCGCGCTGTCGGTGTTCGTGTTTTCCGGGCAGGTGGACTGGATCATCGGCCTGAGCATGGGCCTGTCGGTGATGGTCGGCGCATTCTTCGGGGCGCGCACCGCGATCAGCGGCGGCGCCAAGTTCATTCGTCCGGTGTTCATCACCGTGGTGTTGGGGTTGACCGTGCGCCTAGCCTGGCAGCACTGGTTCAGCGTGGCCTAAGCGCCGCGCCACGTAGACGTCGATCAGGTAACGGGCAATCGATTTGGACGCCGGCAACGGCGGCAGGTCGTGCACGTTGAACCACTGGGCGTCTTCGATCTCGTCTTCCTGGCAGACAATCTCGCCACCGGCGTATTCAGCATGGAAGCCGAGCATCATCGAGTGCGGGAACGGCCAGCACTGGCTGCCCATGTACTGAATGTTCTTCACCTCGATCTGCACTTCCTCGCGCACTTCGCGAATCAGGCAATCCTCGGCCGATTCCCCCGGTTCGGCAAACCCGGCCAGCGTACTGTAGACCCCGGTGACGAAACGCGGTGAGCGCGCCAGCAGCACTTCATCGCCCCGGGTCACCAGCACGATCATGCTCGGGGAAATCCGCGGATAACTGCGCAAGTCGCAGGGCTGGCAATACATCGCCCGCTCCCGTGGCACCTGGGTCATGGCCTGACCGCAATTGCCGCAGAACCGGTGCTCACGGGCCCAGGTCCCGATTTGCGCCGCGTAACCCAGCACTTTGTAGATCGTGTGATCGCCGTCGAGCATGAACGCCCGCAGGCCTTTCCAGTTGCACCCCGGCACCTCGCTGGTGCTGTGCAGTTCCAGCAGATACACCGGTTCGCCATCGAGATGACCGATACCGTGCTCGGCCAGGATCGATAAGTCCTGGCGCTTGAGCCATTCCCGGGGGAACAGCGCGCCGTTGTCATCGAACAGGAAACCCTCGGGGCTGCGCGCCACGGCCCAGCCGCCGGGTTGATCGGTGTCCAATACTGCAGTGGTCCAGCGAGATGTCATGGTTTCTCAATCCAGAAATTCGGGTTTCTGTTTGCTCATATGGGCGGCCATGGCCACGCGCAAGTCGGTGGATTGCAACATGGCGGCGTTCCAGGTGGCAACGTACTCGAGACCGTCGTCGATGCGATGGTCGCGCATGTAGCTGATCATTTCCTTGGTGCCGGTGATCGCGATCGGCGACTTGCCGGCGATGTCCCGGGCAATCTCCATCACGCCTTCGATCAGGCTGTCCTTGTCGCTGTAGACGCGATTGACCAGACCGATGCTGCGCGCTTCTTCGGCGCCAAAGGTGCGACCGGTGTAAGCCAGCTCACGCAGCATGCCGTCACCGATGATCCGTGGCAACCGTTGCAGAGTGCCGACGTCCGCCGCCATGCCGATGTCGATTTCCTTGATCGAGAATTGCGCGTCTTCGGCGGCGTAGCGCATGTCGCAGGCGGCGATCAGGTCGATGGCGCCGCCCAGGCAATAACCCTGGATCGCCGCGAGTACCGGCTTGCGGCAATTGTCGACCGCATTGAACGAGGCTTGCAGGGTCAGGATTTTTTTACGCAGCAGACGTGCATTGCGGCCGACATCCTTGCCCAGCTCATTGGCCACGCCGGCCAGCATCATCAGGTCGATGCCCGAGGAAAAGTGCTTGCCGGCACCACTGAGCACCACCACCCGCACTTCGTCGGTGTCGTCGATCCACTGGAACACCTCGACGATTTCACTCCAGAACGCGGCGTTCATCGAGTTGATCTTTTCCGGACGATTGATCTGCACATGAGCGATGTTGTCGGCCAGTTCGACGCTGAAGGCGGTGTATTGAGTCATGGCAGAAATCCTTTACCGGGCTGAAAATGAGGCCCGAACTATAACAAGGCATCAGCACGGCGGTTCGGCCAAATGCGGGACTCTAGCCGTTCTTCACCGCGACGAAGGCGGCGGTCTCGTAAGGCACCGTCACTATCTCCCTGCCCCGCAGCTGCGGCTCGCCGGCAATCAGTTCAGCAATTTGCTCGTCGATCTTCGCGCGCTGCTGATCGCTCAGCGCGGCAATGAAACTGGTGGAGCGCACTCGGTTGAAAATCACATCTTCCGGCGCGCCGGTATGCCCGTGCTGGAAATGCTGCGCCTGCAACGGCCCGAACGCCGGATGGGGAAAGGCTTTGCGCCATTCGCCGGTGTAGAAGCGTGGCGTGTCGCCTTCCAGCGCGTTGACGATGGCATCCAGTCTGGGCACCCAGTCGATCCGGGTGTCGCGCAGGTTCCAGATCAGGCCCAGCTTGCCACCCGGCTTGAGGACCCGGGCGATTTCATCCAGGGCTTCGGTACGGGCAAACCAGTGAAAGGCTTGCGCGCACACCACGGCATCCACCGAGGCGTCGGGCAGCGGCAAATCCGTTGCTGTGCCGCTGACGGCCAGCACTTGCGGCCAGGCCACCGACAGTTTTTCCAGCATCTGCGCCACCGGCTCTACGGCAATCACCTGGGCGCCGGTCGCCACCAGCCGTCCGGTGAACTTGCCGGTGCCGGCGCCGAGGTCGATAACAGTCTTGTGGGCATCGAGGCCCAGAGTGCCGGTCAGCCATTCGCTGACGGCCGGCGGGTAGTCGGGCCGGCCTTTGACGTAGGTGTCGGCGGCGGTTTTGTAACCGCTGGCGGCCGAGTGGTGAACCTGATCTTTCATGGCCAAACTCCCATGGTAGAACTGCAGATCGACGACGAACGCTGACCAGCATAGCGCCGGAAAAACGGCGTTCCTTTAACAAAGCCTGACAAACCAATGAATAAATGTTCACCCTGCGGTGTTCAAAGTGAAACATGACCCCTTGTGGAGCCTTGCCCATGACTATCCGTTCCGTTATGTTCGCCGCCCCGTTGCTGGTAGCCGCCGTTTTCGCGAGCCCCCTCGCCTTCGCCAATGGCGATGAAGAGGCACCGGTACAGAAACCCAACTGCCCCAAAGGCCAGGTGTTCGACACCAAAACGCAGAAGTGCGTGATGCAGACCAGCCATCTGGTGCCCGACGCCGACCGGACCGATTACGCCTACCGCCTGGCCAAGGCCGGCCGTTACGAAGAAGCCCTGGCCCTGCTCGATACGCTGGAACAACCGAACACCGCCAAGGCTCTCAACTATCGCGGTTACGCGACGCGCAAACTGGGGCGCACCGACGAAGGCATCGGTTATTACCTGCAATCGGTGAAGCTTGATCCGCAGTACGCGCAGGTCCGCGAATACCTGGGCGAGGCTTACGTCATCAAGGGCCGCGTCGATCTGGCGCAGGAACAGTTGCAGCACATCCAGACGATCTGCGGCACGACCTGCGAGGAATACCGGGACCTGGCCCAAGCCATCAACGATTCATCGAAAACCTGACACGACACGCGGAGGCGAACATTTTCAGCGATCAGGCCTTCAGAGCCGAACTCGGGCAACACCTGGCGCGCCTGTGGCGTTACGGCTTGCTGCTGTCGCGCAATCGGCACGTGGCCGAGGATCTGGTGCAAGCCACCTGCGCGCGCGCGCTCGAGCGTTCGAGCCAGTACGTGGCCGGCACGCGCATGGATCGCTGGCTGCTGAGCATTCTGCATTCGATCTGGCTCAACGAAGTGCGCGCCCGCCGGGTGCGCCAGGGCCAGGGTGTGGCGGATGCCGAAAGTCAGCTGACCTTCGATGGCGAATACGCCGCGCAGACTCATGTGATGGCCGCGCAGGTGATCCGCCGCGTCGATGCGCTGCCGGAAACCCAGCGCGAGACCGTCTATCTCGCCTACGTCGAAGGCCTGTCCTACCGCGAAGTCGCCGAGATCCTGCAAGTGCCGATCGGCACAGTCATGAGCCGCCTGGCCACCGCGCGCCTGAAGCTGGCCGAATACCCGCCGCTGCAAGCGGTACCGAACACCCCCGCAGGAGACCGGCAATGAAAATGAATACGCCTTCCGACGAGCAACTGGTGGCGTATCTGGACGATGAACTGGATCGCGAACAGCGCAGCCAGCTCGACGCCCTCATCGCCGACGACCCGCTGCTGAGTTTGCGGGTGCAATGGCTGAGCCGCAGCAACCTGCCGTTCAAGGCCGCCTACGACGAACTGGCGCAACAGGCGCCGCTTGACCGTTTGCAGGCCCGGCTCGATGCCGCGCCGTCACCGCAGAAGCCCGGTCTCAGCCGGCGCTGGTTCATCGGCGCAGCGGCAGCGGGCGTGGCGCTCGCGGCCGTTGCGGCGGACCGTTTGCTTCTGGCCTGGCAGACACAGCAATCGCACAACTGGCGCAAGCTGGTGGGCGATTACATGGCGCTGTATGTGCCGCAGACCCTCGAACATCTGCCCACTGATGAAGCCTCGCAACTGGCGCAGCTGCGAACCGTCGATGCGCGACTGGGCGTGAACCTGTCGCCGGCGAAACTGAGACTGCCCGGCGCGCAGTTCAAACGCGCGCAGCTGCTTGAATACGACGGCGTGCCCATCGCCCAGATGACCTGGCTCGACGCCGCCCACGGCCCGCTGGCGCTGTGCATCACCCGTACCAACAGCGGCAGCCAGCCACTGGCACATGAACGCCGGCACGGGATGAACGTGGTGTACTGGACCGAACGCGAACATGCCTGGATGCTGATCGGCCATCACCCGGCTTCCGAGCTGGAAGACATGGCGAAAATGTTTAAGAACCGGCTGAACGTTTAAAGAATTTTGTCACTATGCTGCCCGGGTGATTTTCCAAGAAGGACGTATTTATGCCGATTTCGCCACGCTCAGCCCTGCTGGTCATCGACGTGCAGAACGACTTCATTCCCGGCGGCCAGTTGGCCGTGCCGGAAGGTGATGTGATTGTTCCGCTGATCAACCGGCTCGCCGGGCAGTTCACGCAAGTGGTCATTGCCCAGGACTGGCACCCGGCCGGACATGCTTCGTTTGCGTCCAGCCATCCTGGCCGCCAGCCGTATGACGTGATTCAACTGCCATATGGCGAGCAGACTCTGTGGCCGGACCATTGCATTCAGGGCTCACGCGGTGCCGAGTTTCATTCGGGACTTGATCTGCCCCATGCGCAATTGATCATCCGCAAGGGCTGCAACCCGGACATCGACAGCTATTCGGCGTTTCTGGAAGCGGATCGCGTCACGACCACGGGTCTGGCCGGTTATCTGAAGGAACGCGGGATCGACACGGTGTACATGGTCGGCCTGGCGCTGGATTTCTGCGTGATGTTCTCCGCGCTGGATGCACGGGCGGCGGGGTTCAATGCGTTTGTGGTGCTGGATGCGTGCCGGGCGATTGATTTGAATGGATCACTGGCGGCGGCGATCGAGCGGATGCAGGTGGCCGGGGTCGGGCTGATCCAGTCGACTGAACTGCTCTGATGACGCCCGTTCCCGCCCAGCGCACTGATCGTTCCCACGCTCTGGACTGACCCCGGTCGCGGGGGATGAGGCTCTGTAACTGTTGCGCGAGGAAATTCGGTGGCGAAGCATTTCGCCCAGTTGCTGTACGTCGTCCATCTGATTGCCCTCGTAGAGTAGCGATACCGCGGAGGTCGATCATGGCCGGTTCAGCGTCGGGGCGTACGACAAACCCAGGACGTGTCAACCGGTCTGCAACGGGAAGATTACGACGAACGGCTGATTTTTTCGGGGTTTACCTGTCAGATCTGACAGTAGCCAGGCGCGGATGGGCGGTGTTTGATGACGGTACCCGCTGCAGCTCACGCAGCCACTATCTCGAATACCGGGGTGCAGAATATGAACAGTCCGTTTGTGGTTTATCCCGCCAAAGTTGTCGGGGGAGTTCAGAACCCCATTTACTACCCCGACCCCAACGTGAAACCACACTACGGCGTACCGCTTGCACTCTTCTCCGCGCCCGGCGATTTGCTGCGCCTTGAGATTATTCCCTGGGACAATCAGGCGGTGAACGATAGTGGATGGTTGATCATCAACAAGGGCGCTCCCCTATTCATGAAAACCATCCAAACGGGGGAAGACGGCAGGACTTTCTTCCATGACGTGCCTAAAGCCTTTTTCAATGATGGCATCAACACGCTGGTGGTGCGGGTCACTAACCAAGTCCAGCCCGGAGGAACGGATTCAACTGAACTGTTGACGCTCGTCCACATACCACGCCCGGGAGGAGAAGTGCCAGGTTCCGGGAACAATCCGAATCTGACTCTTTCAGTATCCCACTTGAGCGTAGGTCCAACAGAGGCTGCAAACGGCGTCGATGTCACACTGCGCTACGCCTACATGCGAGAAGGCGACGACATCAACCTTGACCTGGACGGTCGGCCCTATCCGCATAAAGTGACCGCAGCACAGGCGCTACTTGGCCAAGTGGTCATAAAGCTCTTCGCCAAGGATTTCTGGCAGGACAATAAACAGTTCGCCATTCGTTTCCGGGCGACTGACAGTCTCGGCAACACATCGGGCCCGCTGGCGATCTGGTCGGCAACCACCAACATCGATGTGCAGGTGAAACAGCCTGCCCTCGATCTTCTCCCCCCCAAAGTGCTGGAAGCGAAGGAAGCGAACGGTACGCTATTGAATTTCGAGAAGGATTTTTATCAGAACACCCACGCCACCGTAGAAGTGCAATACACGGGTTCCAACGCAGGACAGAAAGTCAGAGTCTATTGCATCGGACGCGCGGAAACTTACGGCAGCGAGACTCAGACAGTTTCTTCAGCCGGGCAAAAATTGACGTTTTCAATCCCGCGTCGAGTGATAATCGACGCCATCGCCAACAAGATCCAATTCTCTTACACCGTCATTTTGCCGAACACAGTACCCGAGATTCCCTCCAAAGACCTCGACGTCAACATCACCCGACAGAAGCACCTCTGTGGCGTACCCACGATCAACGCTGCCAGAGAGAACCTCAGGCTTTACGCCCCAAATCCCCTCGAAGCGCAATACACGGCACGTATTTCATTAACCATCGATGGTCAGACACGTCTCGACAGCCAAGAGATCCCTTACGTCCAGGGTTCCTACATGGACTTCAGGGTTCCGCAAGGCTGGGTGAGCAGCAACCCAGGCAAAACCGGCTATTTCAACTATTCCATCAGGCGTACGGGTAGCACGGACCCCATCATTTTTTCGCCGTATTTGAAGGTCTTCCTCTAGGAAGACTCATCTTCAGCAACAACGCCAATCACTCACCGGCCCGTTTACACGGGCCGGTGATCCGGTCATGTACAAGATAATCAACTTACTACTGTTGGCTCTGCTGGTCGGTTGCGCAAAAGTGGCGACTCCGCCGGCCGATACGATCAATGTCAACGGCGCGCAAGTACTCAGCGGCCCGGCCATCGCGGCGCAATTCAACACCCTTTACAGTCGCACTTTTCTCAACTGCAACAAGTCCGACTCGCAGCCAGCATTCATGTGTTCGAGGGTAACGCTACGAGTCACGGTCAAGGACCCGGCCACGCCGGGGTTGGCAGCCATAGCCTGAACCGCGCCCCACCCAACGGCGAACCCTCCACCGTCAACGTCCCGCCCTGGGCCTCCAGCGCCCGACGGCTGATGGCCAGTCCCAGACCAAACCCGCCGGTCGCCCGGTCACGGCTGCGATCCAGTCGATAGAACGGCTCGAAAATCCGCTCCCGCTCGTCTTCCGGAATGCCGATCCCGTCATCATCCACCCAGATCTCACAGCCCTTCGGACAAACCTGCACGCCAATCTGAATGCGTTTTTCGCAGTAGCGCATGGCGTTGCGCAGCAAGTTTTGAATCGCACGGGCCGTCAGGCGTGGGTCGAGGGTGAAACGTTCCAGCTGATTGTGCAGCAGCACATCGATGACGATTTCCGGAGATTCCAGCTCTTCGTCGACGCTGCCCAGAATGCTGTCGATGAACTCGTCCAGCGACACTTCGACCTGCTCCGGCAACTTCGCCGGATTCTGCAGGCGACTGTAGGACAGCAACTCCAGCACCAGCTCATCCAGTTCGCGGATGTGCGCGACCAGCCCTTGCAGGCGTTCGCGGCTGGCTTGCGGCAAGTCATCGGACAGCGCCAGCGCCAGGCCGAAGTCCAGGCGGGTCAGCGGCGTGCGCAATTCGTGGGACACGGCGTTGAGCAGGTCCCGCTGCTGGTTGAGCAGGTTTTCGATGTCGCCGGCCATGGTGTCGAACACGTTGGCCAGGCTGCCGATGTTGGAGCTTGGGCCAATTTGCGTGCGCTCGCTCAAATGGCCCTTGCCGAAACGTTCGGCGGTTCCCTTGAGGCGTTCCAGGTC
Organism: Pseudomonas sp. 22082; assembly: GCF_052046055.1. Lineage (NCBI taxonomy): Bacteria > Pseudomonadati > Pseudomonadota > Gammaproteobacteria > Pseudomonadales > Pseudomonadaceae > Pseudomonas > Pseudomonas sp. 22082. Next base: position 6,950 of record NZ_JBQEQB010000003.1, on the reverse strand, counting down.
GCGCCAGTGCGGACGAAACCAGAGCAACAGGCACGCCAGCAGACTCGCGCCGATCAGCACGTTGATGCTCCAGTACAACAGGTTCACGTCCATCGGATCCGGCGGCACCACCATCTGCACCGCCATTTCGTCGTTAAGTGGCGTGACCGCCAGCGTGCGCCAGCCCCAGTCGCCCACCCGCACCATGTTCTCGCCACGCCGCAGACGCTCTTGCTCGATGGCGGTGAAGCCGGGGTCATCGATACGGGCGAGCACGATGTGCAGCGGCTGGAAATCCTTGTCCATCGACGCCGCCAGTGCCGGCCACTGATCCTGCGGCACCGCGCGAAACTGCTTGGTGATCAACGATTGCAGGCCACGGGAATAGTCGAGGTTGTAGGTGACGAATCGCTGCTTGAACGCCATCACCACCAGATCCGGCACCAGATAGATCGCCGCGCTGTAGGAAACGATCGTTACCAGATAGAGGCGAAACAGGATTCTGAACATCGAATCAGCATTCCCACTCGGAACGGCTGAACAGATAACCCTTGCCCCACACAGTCTTGATCTTCCGCGCCTCGCCGGCGTGGTCGTCGAACTTGCGTCGCAGTTTGGAAATCGCTACGTCTACCGAGCGGTCGGTGCCGTTGAATTCGATGCCGCGCAGACGTTGCAGAATCTGGTCGCGGCTCAGCACTTCACCGGCGTGACGGGCCAGCACCACCAGCAGGTTGTATTCGCCGCTGGACAGCTCGACCGGTTGTTCACGCCAGGTCACCGTGCGCTCCGATAAATCGATGCACAGATTGCCCATCAGGATGCGGTCGTTGGCGGTCATCGGCTCGCCGAGGCTGCTGCGCCGCAGCAATGTGCGCACCCGAGCCAGCAGGACGCGCGGCTCGCAGGGTTTGGTGACGTAATCGTCGGCGCCCATTTCCAGGCCCAGTACCTGATCGTGGCTGTCGTCGCGGGCGGTGAGCATCAGGATCGGCAGCGTTGCCGAGTCGGCGCGCAGCAGGCGACAGACCTGCAAACCGTCGAGGCCCGGCAGCATCAGGTCGAGAATCACCAGGTCCGGAGGACTCAGCCGCGCCCGTTCGCGCACATGGTCGCCACGGCCGATCACGCTGACGGAATAACCGTTGCGCTCCAGATAGCTGGAAATCAGTTCGGCGAGGGCGGTGTCGTCTTCGACCAGAAGAATGTTGGGCATTGATGATCCAGAAAGTGCTGTGGCGACTGGCAGAGCTTCTTCGACTTGCCCGCGAAGGCGGCTTATCTGTCGCAATAAATATCAAGGCGTAAAGGATATACGCCCTCACCCGTCCCTGAGCAAAACCCTTACACAATTTCACACAGCACCTACAAAGCTTCACCGCTACCCTCGCTGACTGTCCGTAGGATGCGCAGATCAATATTGGGGGTTGTACATGTCGAAGAATCTGCTGGCCGGTCTCGGCCTGATCGCATTGGCGCTGACGCTGAGTGCCTGTGATAAATCCTCGAACGCCGAGGAACAGGCGCCGCCGGCCACCGTGCGGATCGAAACCCTTGAGGCGCACCCCCTGTCGATCAGCAGCGAACTGAGCGGGCGGATTGCCGCGCCGCGCATTGCCGAAGTCCGCGCCCGGGTCGCCGGCGTGGTACTGCAACGTACCTACCGCGAAGGCAGCGACGTGAAAAAGGGCGACGTGCTGTTCCGCATTGATCCGGCGCCGTTCAAGGCCGACCTCGATAGCGCCGAAGCCGCGCTGCGCAAGGCCGAGGCCAACGCGTTCCAGGCAAAACTGCAGGAGCAGCGCTACGCCCAGTTGATCGAAGACAAGGCCATCAGCGCTCAGGACTATGACAACGCCCGCGCCAACGCCCGGCAGACCGCCGCCGACGTGGCCGCCAACAAGGCTGCCGTCGAGCGGGCGAAGCTGAATCTGGGCTACGCCACCGTCACCGCGCCGATTTCCGGGCGCGTCGGTCGTGCTCTGGTGACCGAAGGCGCGCTGGTCGGCCAGAACGAAACCACGCCCATGGCGCTGATCCAGCAACTGAACCCGATCCACGCCGACCTCACCCAGTCGACCCGCGAATTGAATGAACTGCGCCGGGCATTTCGTTCCGGCCAGTTGCAGCAGGTCGGTCAGGATCAGGTCAAGGCCACGCTGATTCAGGACGACGGCAGCCTCTATCCGTTGCCGGGCAAGTTGCTGTTCAGCGACATCACGGTCGATCCGGGCACCGGGCAGATCATCCTGCGCAGCGAGTTCCCCAACCCGGATCTCGATCTGTTGCCCGGCAGCTACGTTCGCGTGCGCCTGGAACAAGGCGTGATCCAGCACGGTCTCACCGTGCCGCAACGCGCGGTGCAGCGAGACAGCGCCGGTGTGGCGCAAGTCCTGACTGTCGACGATCAGATGCGTGTTGCCCAGCAGCCGGTGCAGCTTGGCGCTGTGCAGAACGACCGCTGGATCGTCACCGGTGGCCTGAAGGCCGGCGACCGCATTGTCATCGAAGGCCTGCAACACGCCCGTCCGGGCGAAGTGGTGCAGATCGACGACACCCCTCTTCCACTTGCCCAGACCTCTGGTCAGTAAGCAGGACGCTCTTCTATGCCGCAGTTCTTTATCGACCGCCCGGTGTTCGCCTGGGTCGTCGCGTTGTTCATCCTGTTGGCCGGTGCGCTGGCCATCCCGCAATTGCCGGTGGCGCAATACCCCGACGTCGCGCCGCCGCAGATCGAAATCTACGCCGTGTACCCGGGCGCCTCGGCGCAGACCGTCGATGAAAGCGTGGTCAGCCTGATCGAGGAAGAGCTCAACGGCGCTGATCACCTGCTGTATTTCGAATCCCAGAGCAGCCTCGGCAGCGCCACGATCAAGGCGACGTTCCAGCCGGGCACCAACCCGGAGCTGGCGCAGGTTGATGTGCAGAATCGCCTGAAGGTAGTCGAGTCACGCCTGCCGCAAGCGGTCAATCAGCAAGGTTTGCAGGTGGAGAAAGTCTCCGCCGGCTTCCTGTTGCTGATCACTTTGACCTCCAGCGACGGCAAGCTCGACGACGTGGCGCTCAGCGATTACCTGGCGCGCAACGTGATGAACGAGATCAAGCGCATCGACGGTGTCGGCAAGGCCCAGTTGTACGGCGCCGAGCGGGCGATGCGGATCTGGGTCGATCCGCAGAAGCTGATCGGTTTCAACCTGACACCCGCTGACGTCAACGCCGCCATCGTCGCGCAGAACGCCCAGGTGTCAGCCGGCAGCATCGGCGATCTGCCGAACCCGAGCACTCAGGAAATCACCGCGACGATTCTGGTCAAGGGTCAGCTTTCGACGCCGGAAGAGTTCGCCGACATCGTGCTCAAGGCCAACCCGGACGGCTCCACCGTGCGCATCAAGGATGTGGCGCGGGTCGAAATCGGCAGCCAGGAATACCAGTTCGGCACCCGTCTTAACGGCAAGCCGTCCACCGCCGTCGGTGTGCAACTGTCGCCGGGCGCCAACGCCCTCAGCACCGCGACCTTGATCCGGGCGAAGATGGATGAACTGTCGCGCTACTTCCCGGCGGGCGTGGAATACAAGATTCCTTACGACACGTCGCCATTCGTGAAGGTCTCGATCACCAAAGTGGTCTACACCCTCGGCGAAGCGATGCTGCTGGTGTTTGCGGTGATGTTCCTGTTCCTGCAGAACATCCGCTACACCCTGATCCCGACGCTGGTGGTGCCGGTGGCGCTGATGGGCACCTTCGCGACCATGCTCGCGCTGGGGTTCTCGATCAATGTGCTGACCATGTTCGGCATGGTGCTGGCCATCGGCATTCTGGTGGACGACGCCATCGTGGTGGTGGAGAACGTCGAACGGATCATGGCCACCGAAGGCCTGTCGCCCAAAGAAGCAACGCGCAAGGCGATGAGCCAGATCACCGGGGCGATCATCGGCATTACGCTGGTGCTGGTGGCGGTGTTCATTCCGATGGCCTTCATGCAGGGTTCGGTGGGTGTCATCTACCGCCAGTTCTCGCTGTCGATGGCCACCTCGATCCTGTTCTCGGCGTTCCTCGCCCTGACCTTGACCCCGGCGCTGTGCGCCACCTTGCTCAAGCCGATCGCCAAGGGTGAACATCACGAGAAAACCGGGTTCTTCGGCTGGTTCAACCGCCGCTTCGAGCAACTGACTGATCGTTATCAGGGCTGGGTGGGTTACGCGCTGAAACGCACCGGTCGTTACCTGCTGATCTACGTTGTGTTGCTGATCGGTCTGGGCCTGTGCTTCGCGCGCCTGCCCTCCTCGTTCCTGCCGGTCGAGGATCAGGGTTACACCATCACCGACATTCAACTGCCACCCGGTGCGAGCAAGAACCGCACGGTGCAGGTGGTCGAGCAGATCGAAGCGCACAACGCCGGCGAACCGGGTGTGGGCGACAGCACCGTGATTCTCGGTTTCAGTTTTTCCGGTAGCGGGCAGAACGCCGCGCTGGCGTTCACCACGCTCAAGGACTGGTCGCATCGCGGCAGCGACGACTCGGCAAGCTCGATTGCCGACCGCGCCAACATCGCCCTGAGCCAGATCAAGGACGCCGTGGCGTTCGCCGTGCTGCCGCCGCCGGTGGATGGTTTGGGTACGTCCAGCGGCTTCGAGTTCCGCCTGCAGGATCGCGGCGGCCTCGGTCATGCGACCTTGATGGAGGCTCGCACCCAGTTGCTCGCGGCCGCCGAGAAAAGCCCGATCCTGATGAACGTGCGTGAAAGTGCGCTGGCCGAAGCGCCGCAAGTGCAGCTGGAAGTGGATCGCAAGCAGGCCAATGCACTTGGGATTTCCTTCGCCGACGTCGGCAACGTGCTGTCCACCGCCATCGGCTCCTCGTACGTCAATGACTTCCCCAATCAGGGGCGGATGCAACGGGTTGTTGTCCAGGCTGAAGGTGATCGTCGCAGTCAGGTCGATGACTTGCTGAAAATGCACGTGCGCAATGACGCCGGGAAAATGGTGCCGCTGTCGGCATTCGTGCGAGCCACATGGACTCAAGGCCCGGCGCAACTGACCCGTTACAACGGCTACCCGGCAATCTCGATTTCCGGCGAGCCGAAACCCGGCCACAGCACCGGCGAAGCCATGGCGGAAATCGAACGGCTGGTGGCCCAGGGGCCGACAGGTCTGGGTCAGGAATGGACCGGTCTGTCGCTGCAGGAACGTTTGTCCGGCAGCCAGGCGCCGATCCTGCTCGGGCTGTCGCTGCTGATCGTGTTCCTGTGTCTGGCGGCGTTGTACGAGAGCTGGTCGATTCCGACTTCCGTGCTGCTCGTTGTACCGCTCGGCGTGCTCGGTGCGGTGCTGGCCGTGACTCTGCGCGGAATGCCCAACGACGTCTTCTTCAAGGTCGGCCTGATCACCATCATCGGCCTGTCGGCGAAGAACGCGATCCTGATCATCGAGTTTGCCAAGAGCCTGTATGACGAAGGTCACGATCTGATCGACGCTACGCTGCAAGCCGCGCGCCTGCGGTTGCGGCCGATTGTCATGACTTCGCTGGCGTTCATTCTGGGCGTGGTGCCGCTGGCGATTGCCACGGGCGCAAGTTCGGCGAGTCAGCAGGCGATTGGAACCGGGGTGATTGGCGGGATGATTACGGCGACGCTGGCGGTGATTTTTGTGCCGGTGTTCTTTGTTGTCGTCATAAAGCTCGTACAACGATTCACCAAACCCCACTGATCTCAAATGTGGGAGCGAGCTTGCTCGCGAAAGCGTCGACACATTCAAAGTGGATGTTGGCTGACCGGACGCATTCGCGAGCAAGCTCGCTTGTATGTTTAGACTTGAAGGGGTGGGCGGGACTAAAAGCTCGATTCCGACTCTAGCCAGTACGGACCGTGGGAGACTTCTCGTCCCGCCCTTTCTACCTAAAGCGCCGATAAGGAATTCATCGGTAAAACCGACGATAGAGGCAAGCCAGCGCTACGGTAGACCCCGACAAGCTCTTAAACCCTAGCTCCGAGGATTCGTCATGACAATCCTTACCTCGCCAACGGTGATTGGTGTCGATGTGGCCAAGGCCGAAATCGTCGTTTATCGCGAAGATCTGAAAATCATCCAGGCCATCAACAACGACCGCACATCTGTAGGTCATTGGCTGAAGACCCTGCCCGCCCAAAGCTCAATCGCCCTGGAAGCCACTAATCTCTACCACCTGGACACGGCCGAACTGGCCCATGGTATGGGGCATCGGGTTTACATCGTGGACCCTTACCGGGTGAGCCATTACCGCGAAAGCATCGGTCAGCGTGCAAAAACCGACCCTTGTGATGCACGTCTTCTGGCGCGTTATCTAACCAGTGAACAGCATCGGCTGCGGGTCTGGAACCCACCACCGCGGCACTACACAGTGTTGAAAAGTCTGCTTAACAAGCGTGCACAGCTGATGAAGGTCCGAGTCAGTATCAAGCTGAGCTGGTCAACCGAACCTCTTCTTGAAGATCTTTTGGCCGATGGGTTGAAGCATTTCAAACAGCTGGATCAGGCCATTCAGGAGTTGCTTCGTAAAGTCAGCCAAGAAGCCGGAATTAGTGAAAACATCAGACGCTGCAAAGCGATTGAAGGAGTTGGTGAACTCACGGCAACGGGCCTGGCAACTACATACATGCGAGGTGAGTTCGCCAGCGCCGATGCGTTCATCGCCTTTCTGGGAATGGACTTGAAGGCAAAAGACTCAGGTAAGAAACACAGTCCTCGCCACTTGAGCAAAAAAGGTGACGGGGAATTACGGCGTCTTGCACACAATGCAGCTATGGCAGCTTGTCGGTCCCCTGTCTGGAAACCGTTCTATGAGTCCTATCTGGCAAGAGGTCTAGCCAGAACCCAAGCCTTGGTCATCCTCGCCCGCAAGCTTTGCCGGGTGGCATTCGCCCTCATGAAAAACCAGAGCGAATACCAACCGAATTTAAGGTTGCAGGGTTCCCCTGCAACATAGAATCTCCCACA